>NZ_JAPRFV010000006.1:0-186198 GCF_035725965.1 Enterococcus sp. E5-162
AACACCACAGTGTGGTGGCGATAGCGAGAAGGATACACCTGTAACCATGCCGAACACAGAAGTTAAGCTTCTTAGCGCCGATTGTAGTGAGGGGTTGCCCCTTGTGAGAGTAGGACGTCGCCACGCTTAAGTTATCCATGGAGGTTTAGCTCAGCTGGGAGAGCATCTGCCTTACAAGCAGAGGGTCAGCGGTTCGATCCCGTTAACCTCCATATGAGCCGTTAGCTCAGTTGGTAGAGCATCTGACTTTTAATCAGAGGGTCACAGGTTCGAGCCCTGTACGGCTCATATTTTTGCGGGTGTGGCGGAATTGGCAGACGCACTAGATTTAGGATCTAGCGCCTTACGGCGTGGGGGTTCAAGTCCCTTCACCCGCATAATTTAAGTTTTACATGCCGGCTTAGCTCAGTTGGTAGAGCATCTGATTTGTAATCAGAGGGTCGAGGGTTCAAGTCCTTTAGCCGGCATCTTTAAACACGCGGAAATAGCTCAGTGGTAGAGCACCACCTTGCCAAGGTGGGGGTCGCGGGTTCGAACCCCGTTTTCCGCTTTGCCAAAGCAATCGCGCCGGGGTGGCGGAACTGGCAGACGCACAGGACTTAAAATCCTGCGGTGAGTGATCACCGTACCGGTTCGATTCCGGTCCTCGGCATTTCAAATATGCGCCCATAGCTCAACTGGATAGAGTGTTTGACTACGGATCAAAAGGTTAGGGGTTCGACTCCTCTTGGGCGCGTAGTCTTTTTTATTTTTTAAACGGGAAGTAGCTCAGCTTGGTAGAGCACTTGGTTTGGGACCAAGGGGTCGCAGGTTCGAATCCTGTCTTCCCGATTTTTTTTATCTTGCTTTTTGTTTTCAAATGATTTATAATTTTTTTAAATTGAATATGCGCCCATAGCTCAACTGGATAGAGTGTTTGACTACGGATCAAAAGGTTAGGGGTTCGACTCCTCTTGGGCGCGTCGATACGGAATAGCATATTCCGTATTTTTTTTTGTTGATTCTAAAGGATTTATTTAACAAAAAGCGTTCTTCTTTCTTTCTATTACCAAATTCGTTATAATTAAGGTCAATATTAGTCAAAGGGAATGAATAAGATGGCACATCAGAATACCTCGGATTTAATTGAATCATATATAAAGAAAATTCTGGAAAATAGTGAAATGATCGAGATTCGAAGGATTGAAATGGCAGACCTCTTTAACTGTGTTCCTTCACAAATCAACTATGTGATTAATACCCGTTTTACTATCCAACGCGGTTATTTAGTAGAGAGCAAACGCGGGGGTGGCGGCTATATACGAATTGCGAAAGTAAGAATATCAGATAAAAAACAGTTACTTGAGCAGATAAATCAGTTGTTTGATGATACAATCAGTGAGAAAAATGCTTTTGCTATTATTCAAAAACTTTATGAAGACCAAATAATTACAAAAAAAGAAGGAAACTTGATGTTAAGTGCAATTGCAAAAAACACATTGAATTTCAATGAATTTGAAGATCATACACGTGCTCGGATTCTCCGAGCATTTCTGGAACGTTTAAGTTATGAAGATGGGAAGTGAGATTAGATGGAAGAACTTTTTACTGAAAGAGCCCAAGCGGTATTAGAAATTGCACAAGAAGAAGCAAAACGATTGAAACATCAATCAGTTAGTTCAGAGCATGTTTTACTAGCGTTAGTAGTTGAACAAAATGGAATTGCTGGAAAAGTATTACGTGAAATGGATTTGAATGAGACAGAAATTTATGAAGAAATTGAACATCTGATTGGTTATGGCGGTATCCGTTCTTACCCTAAAGGAGTCTTTCTTCCATATTCTCCAAGAATGAAACAAGTTTTTGCTTTAGCTAGTAGCGAAGTAAAGAAAACGGGTTCTCAAAAAGTTGGAACAGAACATATTTTGATGAGCTTATTAAAAGATGAAAGTATCATGGCTACTCGAATTATGATCAACTTAGGTATCAGCCTTTCAAAAGCCCGACAAGTTCTGAAACAAAAAATGGGACTAGCTGGTGATTCGGGTGGAAAGGGAATGAATCGTCGTAGAAATATACAAGATAAACGGCAAACACCACAAGGCACGCCTACACTAGATTCATTAGCACGTGATTTAACGAAATTAGCAAAAGAAAACAAGTTGGACCCAGTTGTTGGACGTTCTAGAGAAGTGAAACGGCTTATCCAGATTCTTAGCCGACGGACAAAGAACAACCCTGTATTGGTGGGTGAACCTGGCGTAGGTAAAACAGCCATTGCTGAAGGGTTAGCTCAAAAAATCATTTTAGGTGAAGTACCAGAAGACATGCAAGAAAAGCGCCTGATGATGCTTGATATGGGATCTTTGGTTGCTGGTACGAAATACCGCGGTGAATTTGAAGATCGAATGAAAAAAGTCATTGACGAAATCTATAATGATGGTCAAGTAATCTTGTTCATTGATGAATTGCATACCTTAATTGGTGCAGGTGGCGCAGAAGGAGCAATTGATGCTTCGAATATCTTGAAACCGGCGTTAGCTCGAGGAGAATTACAAACGATTGGAGCAACGACTCTAGATGAATATCAAAAATATATCGAAAAAGATTCTGCATTAGAACGGCGTTTTGCACGAATTCAAGTAGATGAACCAACTCCTGAAGAAGCGGAAGAGATTCTTCAAGGATTGCGTTCAAGATATGAAGAGCACCACGGGGTAGAGATTACAGATGAAGCTGTGCGGGCAGCAGTTAATCTTTCTGTTCGTTATATCACTTCTCGTCAACTACCTGATAAAGCTATTGATTTGATTGATGAATCAGCGGCGAAAGTCCGTTTGGATCAAACCGATCACTTAACAAAATCAACTGTAATCAAATTAGAAATTGATGAATTAGTACAAGAAAAAGAAGCAGCGATCCAAAAACAAGACTTTGAAAATGCTGCGCAATTACGTAGACAAGAAAAAGCACTACGTAAAAAGCTACAAAAAGTTTCTGCAATCGAAGCAAAACAAGAACAAGGATATTCTGATCGTGTAACGGAAGAAGATGTTGCTACAGTTGTATCGGAGTGGACTGGTGTCCCTCTACAGCAGTTGGAGAAAAAAGAAAGTGAACGTTTGTTAGAATTGGAAGGTCTCCTGCATGAACGGGTGGTTGGTCAAGATGAGGCTGTCAAAGCAGTTTCACGCGCCATTCGTCGTGCACGAAGCGGCTTGAAAGATCCTGACCGTCCAATTGGATCATTTATGTTCCTTGGACCAACTGGTGTCGGAAAAACAGAGTTGGCCAAAGCACTTTCAGAAGTCATGTTCGGAAGCGAAGATGCCCTGATCCGTGTTGATATGTCAGAATTTATGGAAAAATACAGTACAAGCCGATTAATCGGATCTCCTCCAGGATACGTAGGGTATGATGAAGGTGGACAGTTGACAGAAAAAATTCGTCAAAAACCATATTCAGTGATTCTCTTAGATGAAGTGGAGAAAGCACATCCAGATGTTTTCAATTTACTTCTGCAAGTATTGGATGATGGTCATTTAACAGATTCTAAAGGTAGAAAAGTGGACTTTAGAAATACGATCATGATTATGACTTCAAATATCGGAGCGACACAAATTCGAGAAGAAAAAAATGTCGGATTTAATGTCCAAGATGTCACGAAGGATCACAAAGCCATGCAAAAACGTATCTTAGAAGAGTTAAAGAAAGCTTTCCGACCTGAATTCTTGAATCGAATTGATGAGACTGTCGTCTTCCATTCATTGAGTAAAGATGAAATCCATACAATCGTCCAAATCATGAGTAAAGCGATTATCAAGCGATTGAAAGAACAAGATATTCAAGTGAAAATCACCCCATCTGCAATCGATGTGATTGGGAAAGCCGGATTTGATCCTGAATATGGTGCACGTCCAATCCGTCGCGCACTTCAAAAAGAAATTGAAGATCGATTGAGCGAGGCATTGCTTGGCGGAGAGATTCGCTTAGGTGACCACGTAACAGTAGGTGCATCAAAAGGAAAGATCACATTGAATGTTCGCGGGCCTAAAAAGGAAACAGTAGGTTCCCTATAGGTACTCGGTCTGTGTTAGCTGAATTTTTATAATAGTAAGACTTGATTAAGAGGTTGTGACAAGATTTTTGTCACAATCTCTTTTTATATTTGGACAGAATATATCGAACTTTATTTTGACTTTTTGTGAAATAATTTTCAAAAATCCGACTTTAAATAGAAGAAGTATTGGAAAGTTTTTAGAGCTATGCTACTATTATGAAGTTGTAGGAGGAGGAAATTATGATCGAACTCATAACCACAGTAGAGACTATCAAACAAGCAGAACAGTTGCTTGCTGCAGGTGCAGACACACTATATTTCGGT
This sequence comes from Enterococcus sp. E5-162, assembly GCF_035725965.1. Taxonomy (NCBI): domain Bacteria; kingdom Bacillati; phylum Bacillota; class Bacilli; order Lactobacillales; family Enterococcaceae; genus Enterococcus; species Enterococcus sp. E5-162. The sequence continues at coordinate 4,364 of NZ_JAPRFV010000006.1, forward strand.
GAAGAGCAATTTGGATTGCGTCTGCCTGCTTCGTTCACACGAGAAGAACAGCGACAATTAGTAGAATTAGCACACAAGCATGGTAAAAAAGCAAATATTGCTGTAAATGGGATCATTCATCCTGAAAAAATGAAAAATATACCTGAATATTTGGCTTTTTTAAAAGAAATAAACGTAGATGTGATCACAGTTGGTGATACAGGTATCATTTATACGATGAAAAAGAATCCTGAATTGCGTATACCGTATATTTATGATGCTGAAACATTAGTAACGAGTGCACGTCAAATCAATTTCTGGGCGAAAAAAGGCGCAGTTGGCGCAGTACTTGCTCGTGAAGTTCCTTTTGAAGAGATGAAGGCGATGGAAGAAAAACTCGACATTCCTGTAGAAATCCTTGTGTATGGTGCTACATGCATCCATCAATCCAAACGTCCACTGCTACAGAATTACTATAACTATACGAAGCAAGACGAACAAAAAGATCGTGAAAGAGGTCTTTTTATCTCGGAACCAAAAAAAGAAGAGACACATTATTCTATTTATGAAGATAGTCATGGCACACATATTTTTGCCAGTAATGATCTAAATCTCTCGAATGAATTGAATGAACTTTATCAGCATCATTACCGTACATGGAAATTGGACGGGTTATTTACTCCAGGCGAAAATTTCGTGACTATCACTCAACTATTCGCCGAAGCAAAAAAACAAATTTTAGAAGGTAGCTGGAATCAAGAAAAAGCAGAAAAATTGACGAGCGAAATCAACAAATTGCATCCTGAAAACCGGGAATTAGATACAGGATTCTTTTATATTGATCCTTCTGCTATCAAATAAGGAGTATGATGAATGAAATGACAGTAAAAAGAAAATTAAAACGTCCAGAAATCTTAGCGCCAGCAGGAACACTGGAAAAGTTAAAAACAGCGATCCATTATGGAGCAGATGCAGTATATATTGGCGGAAATGCGTATGGTTTAAGAAGCCGTGCAGGTAATTTTACTTATGAAGAAATGGCTGAAGGGGTTGCTTTTGCAAAAGAACACGATGCAAAAGTGTACGTTGCTGCTAATATGGTCACCCATGAAGGAAATGAAGAAGGCGCTGGGGAATTTTTCCGTAGTCTGCGCGATGTCGGTATTTCTGCAGTGATCGTTTCTGATCCAGCTTTGATCGAAATTTGCGCGACAGAAGCTCCAGGTCTGCCGATCCATTTATCTACTCAAGCTTCAGCAACCAATTTTGAGACATTGGAATTCTGGAAAGAGGAAGGGTTGGAACGTGTCGTTTTAGCTCGTGAAGTTTCAATGGAGGAAGTGGCAGAAATCCGTAAAAATACGGATATCGAAATCGAAGCATTTATTCATGGAGCCATGTGTATTTCTTATTCTGGTCGCTGCACATTGTCCAACCATATGTCAATGCGAGATGCTAATCGTGGCGGATGCTCTCAATCTTGTCGCTGGAAATATGGATTGTTCGATATGCCTTTTGGTCAAGAACGAAATAGTTTGACTGATACAGGAGAAATTGAAGAAGAATTCTCGATGAGTGCAGTTGATATGTCCATGATCGAGCATATTCCAGAATTGATTGAAAACGGCGTAGACAGCTTCAAGATCGAAGGAAGAATGAAATCGATCCATTATGTATCTACAGTGTCAAATGTCTATAAAGCAGCTGTAGACAGCTATATGGAAGATCCTGAAAACTATGTCTGCAAACAAGAATGGATCGACGAGTTATGGAAAGTGGCACAACGAGAGTTAGCTACAGGCTTTTATTACAATACACCAACTGAAAACGAGCAATTATTTGGTGAACGTCGTAAAATCCCAGTATATAAATTTGTCGGTGAAGTATTATCTTATGATGAGGCAACACAGATTGCTACGATACGTCAGAGAAACTTATTCTCTGTAGGGGATGAAATCGAATTTTATGGTCCAGGATTCAGTCATTTCAGTCAAACAGTCGAAATCATGCATAATGAAGAAGGGGAATCCATTGACCGAGCACCAAATCCAATGATGGTTTTGGCCATGCCAGTTGCACAACCAGTGAAACCTGGAGATATGATCCGGAAACGCAAATAAAGAAAAAGCTGATACATCTTTGTTTCAAGCATCTTCGCATACAAAATCTAAGAAAAGTGTTACACTTGTTTTCTGTAGAAAAAGGATCGTTAAATAAAGGTTTTGATTGATCTCTTCAATAAGGAGGAACAAAATGCAAATATATGATTACATCGTAATTGGTGGCGGCTCTGGCGGTATTGCTTCAGCAAACAGAGCAGGGATGCATGGCGCAAAAGTTTTGCTGATTGAGGCAAATGAATTAGGCGGAACCTGTGTCAATGTCGGTTGTGTACCTAAAAAAGTCATGTGGCAAGCAAGTACGATTTTGGAAACAATTGAACGCGATGCTCCAAGTTACGGCATCCAAGCAGATTTAAAAAGTGTTGATTTCGCTGATCTAGTAGAAAGACGAGAAAAATATATTGATTTTCTACACGGTGCTTACCAAAGAGGATTAGATAGCAATCATGTCGAGGCTATAAAAGGATATGCTACTTTTATCGATAGTCAAACGATTGAAGTAAACGGTGAAACTTATCATGCGCCTAAAATTTTGATTGCGACTGGAGGCCGTGCAAGCAAAATGGGCATTCCTGGTGGTGAGTACGCCATTGATTCAAATGGATTTTTTGAATTAAGGGAATTACCTAAGAGAGCAATCGTTTTAGGTGCTGGATACATCGCAGCTGAACTTTCAGGTGTATTTCGTGGTTTAGGTAGTGAAGTCATGTGGGCATACCGAAAAGAACGTCCACTTAGAACGTTTGATAAAATGCTTTCGGACAATCTGATCCAAATGTACCAAGAAGCTGGGATCAAGACTTACGCACATCATATGGCTAAAGAAATCACTAAAAACAATGACGAATACACGGTGTTATTTGAAAATGGCGAAACCTTAACTGGTGATTGTGTCCTTTTTGCAGGCGGGCGTGTGCCGAATACTGAAAATTTAGGTTTGGAAAATACAAATGTCGAATTGGACGAAAAAGGATTTATTAAAGTAGATAAATACCAGAACACAACGGATGAACATATTTTTGCGGTTGGTGATGTGATCGGTAAATTAGATTTGACTCCTGTTGCAATCGCAGCTGGCCGACGTTTGTCGGAACGTTTGTTTAATGGGAAGAAAGATTCTTATCTTGACTATAATCTTGTTCCGACAGTCGTCTTTACGCATCCACCAATTGCAACGATTGGATTGACAGAAGAAGAAGCATTGGAAAAATACGGAGAAAATGACCTGAAAGTTTATCGTTCACGCTTTACTCCAATGTACTTTGCTTTGAATGAATATCGCCAAAAATGCGAAATGAAATTGATTTGCGTCGGAAAAGAAGAAAAAATTGTCGGCTTGCATGCCATTGGTGTAGGTGTCGATGAAATGCTACAAGGTTTTGCTGTGGCTATCAAGATGGGGGCAACTAAAGAAGACTTTGATAATACAGTAGCCATCCATCCAACAGGAGCGGAAGAATTCGTAACGATGCGATAATTTAATACTAGCAGTTCTAGTAGCTTTTTATTGAATAAACCAATGTAAAACCCGAAAATCTGTATACTGATTTTCGGGCTTTTTATTTTTTCATTGTTTATGTAAGATGGCTTCGATATTTTCCCAAAACGAATAAGCAGGGAAGTTGGATATTTTGATTATCTTCGTATTCAGCTGATTCCTATCTAAAGGAAAGTCGGTCAAAACCAAATCATATTGATTGATCAACCGATAGTTCAAATCAAAAAAGCTATCCTGATATTCTTTTATTTCTTTTATCTCAGGAAATTTTTTAGTTAACAATTCCTTATATAAGAAACAAACTTTCGGTTCTTGAGAAGAAAGGATCATGACTGTATATGTCTTTTTTTTTGGAATGATTCGATCAATAAGAGCTGGAGACAGCAAAACCAGTTCTTCCAGCAATTCTTCATATAATAGACGATTGGTTAGAATAAACGAATAATTTTCTTCCACTAATGCTTGTTCATAAAAAGAAAGAATGAGTGGATCCGAATTCAAGACGATCACAAAGAATTGTTTAAAGGAATTGGTTAGAAAAGGTAAAAACTCCTTCTTGAAAGAAATCAAATGATACAAGTAATTTAATTGCTGATCAGATAACATCGTATCAGTAGATAAAGAACGATAGAAATTTTGTGACAAATTTCTTAATTTTTTGATTTCATGAGCTGGCGCCTTTACAGAAGCAAAATGGATCATCTGGCTGATTGGACGCAAAAGTTCACTAGCTGTTTCTTTAGTTAAATAGAAATGATAATTTTTCTCCATAACGGAGCAAAATGTAACGTTATTTTTCGTTCGCTCAAAAAATAAATCAATATCCATTTCGAGAGGTTGGCTTTTCACCTGATCGGATAATCTATGTTTCTTTCCGAGCCGGATAATAGAAATCAAAAAATAATAAATCAAAAACAGCTGTTTGTGGACAGATAGTTTGTTTAATGGAGGATAAAGTTTCATGTATCGTTTGATAGCTGCAGACAATATTTGGTAATGAGGAAGTTGATCCGGTGTATAGATCTCCTCGAATAAACTGCAGTAGAAAAAACGTATTTGTCTCTCCTCACCTTGAATATGTACATATGGAGTAGTGTGGATTCTAAAAAGAAATCCTCGCTTTTGAAAGGATTCATTCAGAAACATAATGATTCTGCGAATACTTGCTATACTCATAAATAACTGATCAGCTAGTTTAGCAATACAAGGTTCTTGCATCAAAATGATTTTCAACACTTGTATATGGCTTGAATGTTTTAAGATAGTACTCGTGATGCTTTCTAAATTATATTCACAAGGTAATCTCAAAGAAACTTTCTGATGCTCGTCGATATGAATAGATGCCGGAGAATGAACAAAATTAAATGCGGCAATATCAGATAAGAGTGTTTTTTTTGTTACAGCAATTTTCTTCTCTAAGTCTTCTAAATAAAATGAATCCATACTCAAAAGCATGGCTAATCTTAACTGTCTTTCTGATAATTTTTCAAGCATAGTTATATCTTCTGTCATATTTCCAACTGCGTTTTTAAGAAATAATAGATAAAACGCTCCTTCACTTCCTTTCTTTTCAGTCGTTCTTAATCATTATCCCACGTTATAGAGAAAATTGTTTCATTTGTATGTTTGTTCAACAATTTTAAGCAACAGGCAGAATAAACAGCAAAAACAGAATGCTTTGACCTCATATTTTTGTTAATTAAAATAACGTAATAACTATAAAATAAATAGTTTGATATTTTGTATTTTTGTTATTTTTAATTATGTATTTATAAATCCTTATTGTACTCTCTATATTTACATTAAAAAAATAAAACATAAATAAAAAGCTTAGATAGAAATATCATGCTTATGTTCTTTAGATTATTGTTATTTAAAATAGCAAATATAACTACTGAATGAAAATTAAACCAACTATACTTTTAATTATTTTATATAAAATTGTTTTTTTAATTTATATCTTCGAGGGTTGTAAATGATATTTCAAGGGAGTTACTCTTCATTCGATTTTTTGTTTCCGAAAATAAAAGATCATTTTCTTTTATTTTTTTGATATATACTCCATTAGATATAGTTATTTATACTGTTTATCCAAAAATAATAATTATAACATATAAAAACAGTTTTTAAGAAACAGGTTTTCCAAAATAGAAAAAAAAAAATACTAAATTCTAGCGTAAATAACTGTAGGATAGATTTAATAGCAAACGAGAAAAGGGGAAGAAAAAAATGGTAGGATTTTTAGAAAAGCAACTAGAGAGACAAATCATGCTGATCTGCTTGTTAAGCATGGATATGGCTGAGATCAACGACCTTGCGGAAGAGCTAAAAGTAACGGATAAAACAATTATTGCAGATATTGATAATTTTAATTCTTCTTGTTTTCCTGCGTACATCGAGGTCAATCAGTATAAAGAAGTAACGTTGAAAATACCCAGTAACCTCAATTTAGATGATATTTTTATCAAGATCCTAAATAATTCTATCTATATAGAAGTCTTAAAATACATTCTGATTTCAGAACCATCACTAACTGAGATTTCAGCTAAATTATTTTTGAGTAAGACAAGTGTCAGGAGAATCATTACCAAAATAAATACGTACTTTTCAAAAGAAAGATTAGATATACAAATCATCTTAACCACCAGACTTCAAATCATCGGTGATGAAATCTATATTCGCAAATTTTTCTCAAGTATGTTCAAAGAAATCTGCAAAGAAAAAGATCTTCCTTATTTTGAAATGATTTATAAAATGTTGAAACGCTGTTTGATCAAGCAAGGACGGGATGCTAGCTCTTCTAAAATCATTTATACAGTCTATTATATTTTTACTTCGATCATTCGAATCGGGAACGACCATCTGATTCCTAAAGGGGAACTGGCAGATCGACCAGCTGTCGTTGATTCAATTATGGAAACGATCAAGAGTGATACTGTCTTCTGCACACTTATTAATCAAAATTATAAATTTGTGATCAGTAGAGAAAATATAGAAAATATTTTGAGTCCATATCTCAGTCTGCTTTTTACCAATCCAGCTGAAACAGATGAGTATATGCTCAGAAGAGTAGAACTGTTTCTTAAACATTTCTATTATCTTTCCAATATCAATGAAACGGTCACACCTGAAAAGGTTTTGCATTTTACCAGTTTTATTACCTTTTATAAAGAATTGACTTTTTTCAAAGTCAGCTATGCAGATATCTTTTATAAGAAAATCCTAAAGAAAAAAGTCCAGATATGGGAAGCTTATCAAAGTGCATTGATTATCTCTAACTTGTCCTCTGTACGGAAAAATGAACTTTTGTTAAAAGAATTACTGTTGGAGCTGATTGTCTCTTCGAATGAATTACTGCATCAAGTGGAGCCAAAATTAAAAGAACGGTCTATTTTGTTATTAAGTTCACAAGAAATGGGACTGCCTATTTTATATAAGAACTTGATTTTGAATAAGTACCCTTCTTTTAAGAAAATCGATATTTATGAAAAAGATGTTTTTTCTTTAGACTATACACTGATCAACCAATACGACCTAGTATTGACCGATGTGAATTTGAATTTGAATCGCATATCTTCTGCCATTCTGAAAATTTCTAAAGTACCGACGGATGCTTTCTGGCATAATTTGGAAACATTTCTTCATTCTACTTGAGAAAAGAGTTGCCAATAAATTATTATTTCGGAAAAAGTAGGCGTGGTATAGACAATTTTCAGCGTTAAGATAAAAATAAAAACACTGGAGGAACGAAAATGAAAGAGTTAATCGGTTTATTTTGTATTTTATCCTTTACGTTCAGAATATTGGCCTCAATGATCAAAGCATTGTATTACGTGGCAAGAACCCTTGTTTTATTACCAGTCGCAGGATACAAGTGTTACAAAGAATGCAAAGCCAACAAAAGAGAGAGCAATCTTTTAAATATTTCATCTACATCATCAAGGGAAAACAATAGACAATATGGGACTATTGCCAATCGGATATCAGAAGCTTTCAAGGATGCAGATAAGACAAATGAGTCAAAAAACGAACCGATTTTACACAAGGAACAAGCAATTTGTCGTTAACCGCAACTGTATATAGAGTAAAAATCTGAGAGGAAGTAAAAAAGATGCTTACACCAATCAATCAAAAGTTATTTGAACTTCTGGAATACAACTTGGCAGATGAACGATTTACAAAAGAACCATCTCCCTTCGTAAACCCACGCGACCCGAACATTGAAATCAATATGGATAAGTTGAACGAATCTGTTTCAGAAGCAATTGAGGGGAAAATAAAAAACGTTAACTGATGAACAGAAGCTATATAGTTATCTTTCGGAGGAAAAGCAACTTCAAATTGTGATCAATAACATAAAGAAACAACCTTTAGGGGAGATGGAGCAGGAAAAAAATTTTTTAGAGGAAAAGGTCCAGAAAGTCACTGAACATAAAAATAAACTTGAACAACAAAGAGAATCTGTTACTTATGGAGCTCCTGAGAAACCAGCTCTTAACACCGATAGCTATCAAAATGAAATGCTGATCTTATCTAGAATAAATGTGGCAGAAAACAAATATCGTCTTGATCAAATAAATGAGCCTTCTAATAAAGCTAGGGAAAGAGTAGAAAAACTAAGAATAGAAGCTACCCAGTTAAAAAAACATTTGTCTAGAGATTTAGAGAAAAAAAAACAAGAAATCACAAAAATTGAATCCACTTTGCCTCCAGCACCTGAGGATAAAGAGCGAAGAAAAAGTTGGGAAATGAATAACAATGTGGTGATTGTACAGCTCCAAAAACTAATAGAAGAAAAAGCAGTCATCGAATCACAGATATCGGCAATAGCTAAGATTGAACGTTCTCAAGATGTTCCTACTAAGACAAAAGAATTTTCACAAGAATTACCGAAAAAGGAAGATATCCCAAAAGAGCAGCCTAGCCAAATAGTCAAAGAAAGTGTCCCTCTGCATCGAGCTGATAGTGAAAAGGTGCAACCGAGTATTCCAGTGCCATCTCCTATGCCAAGTAAAGAATTATGGCAGAGACAAGAAACACAAAAATCAGAGAAAGCACCTCATCCTATTGAGCCGAACGTTATCATTCAAGAGAATCCTAGCCAAAAACGGGAAAATGGACCTCGTCCAAGAGCTGCTAGCGATCCTGGAGAGTCTCGGACAGACGTACCAGATAGTGGTAAAAAGACGCAAGATACACCTGAAATAGCCAAGGAAGTTACACCAGATATATCAAATAAAGATGCTTTACATACAGCAATCGGCGAAAACTTAAAAGCTAGACAAGAACTACTCCAAGTGACGATCGAAAAACAAAAAGAAATATTTGGTATCATTCCTAAAAAAGCGAAACATTTACCAGAATTAAATGCGATAGATAAGAAGATCCAAGAAAATGAAGCCGAACTCGCGAAACTGAAGATCCAGTTAGATGACCCTAAAACGTGGAAGCCCGAAATGATTCAACTGCCAAAAGGGCAATCAGCTACTGTTGAAAATATCAAAGCAGATACAGACAAGATCAAAACAGATATCGAAAAGATCAAAAGCATGGATATCAAAGATTTAAAAAAAGAACTATTCCCACATTCTAAAAAAATGCGTTGGCTCCGCCGAGCGTTGCATCTATGGCCTTTGGCGGCATATCCTTTATTTGTGAGTTGGGCAGTGATGATTTTACCAGCTCTGACGGTTAGTCTCTATGCGGCACCAGTTGCGATTACTGCTTTTTCTTTCTTTTGTGCCAGTTATTATGTCCCTAAATTAATCAATTATGCGAGAAAAAAAATAGCCAATCGACGCGAAGCTCAGAAAGATAAAGAAGAACTAAATAAAGGACTGACAAAAGAAAAAGAGCAGCCAGAAGCAACAAAAGAAGCAGACAAAGAAACAGAAAAAGAAGCAAAGAAAATAGATATAACGACAAATGAAAAAGACAAAGAAACGCTTAAAGGAGAAAAAACGGCAGAACCAAGTCTGGAACCTTCCACGAAAAAAGATTGGAAAGCCAAAACGAAAGATTTCTTGAAGAACAATTGGAAGACGCTAGCGATCATAGTAGGCGGAAGTACGTTGATTGCAGTGGCTTCTGTATTCCTCATGCCAATCATTGCACCTGGACTAGTTGGGGCCGGTATATTTACTCTTGGAACTGTAGCGTTGATGGGGGCTTCTGTGGGTATCGGGGCGCAACTGATTGACAAATTTGGATTGAAAAAAGTAGAAAATCATTTGAATAAAAGAGAAGAGAAAAACTTTGATCAAAAATTAGAAAAAGCACTTCATTCATTTGACCTCTCGAATCAAAAAGAAGAGAAAGTTAAAGAGGTACAAGAAAAAACAAAAGACTCAAAAGTGCAAGAAACAAAAGAACAAAACATCTCGTCAGATAGTTCTCGAACAAGCTCAGTAGTTTCTCAGGATGCTTTAGGTGCCAAAAGAAGCTCAATAAGTTCTCAAGGTTCTCTTGGACCCATAGACTACAACTTGTTTGCACACTCAAAGCCAGTGAATCACAAGGAAGACCGCCTAATTCAATTAGAAGTCCAGAAGAATCCATCGAAGTTGGCGTACGTTATTTTGCTCGTCTTCTGAAAAAAGCACAGGAAAACCAGAAGAATGAGCGAGCTGCTGTCCAGGCATATAACTTTGGAGAAGGATATTTAGATGACTTGATCCGAAGAAATAGTGATTACTCCTTTGATGACAGCAGAATCTTTGCCCGAGATAAAAGTAATGGGAAAACCGTTCCGTATCACAATCCTATTGCGTTGCGGTTTGGTTATACGTGGCGATATGATTATGGAAATATGTTTTATGCGCAACTTGTAACGAATAATATCATGGTCGAGAGTGGACGTATGGTAGAAATAGCTAGAGAAGAGTTAGGGAATTTGAATGGTGATAAATACTGGCGCTGGTTTGGTTTTGAAAATCGTGCAGAATGGTCTGCGATGTTCGTTTCATGGGTGGCAGATCAAGCAGGGTATATCAACCAGAATCGAGTATTGAAGACTCCGAATGTATTAGCGATGAGAGACTGGTTCTACGAAAATGAAAAATTCAAACGTCATGATGAAGAGTATTTACCACAATCTGGTGATCTTATTTTCTTTGATTGGACAGGTGGAAGAACTGGCAAGGATTTTGTCGGAATCGTGGAATATGCAGGGGGCGGAATGGTCCAAGTCATCGAAGGAAATTCCGACAATCGAGTAAGAAGAAGAACCTATGCTTTAGATAGCATAGCTATCTCGGGGTATGGAACCCCATAATCTTATTTTTTAAGAAAGGTGCGAAGATGCTTAAAAATTTTTTAGAGACGAAAGCTGGAAGAAACATCATTATCAGTACGATCAAAGATCTTGCTGATACTGCTAATGTCAAGTTACACCTTCTCAATGAACAAGAAATATCTCAAGAGTTGAACAATTTATTGCCAGCTGTGCGTAGAGAAGGAGAGATTAATAAACAAAATCCAAACTTAGAAAATAAAGTAGGACAAGCGCGTAGAAATGCTAAGTCTATGAGAAATTCATTAGTTCAAGAAAATTCTCATCAAGTTCGCTGATACGAATCAAAAAAATAAGGAACTGTGACAAAAGTCTTGTCGCAGTTCCTTTTTCCGAATAAACGGTGTTCCAGAAGTAACTTCTTCGGAAATAAGCCGAAATTTCACAAAAATTTGAAAAGCAATTTTCGTAAACTCCTTCTTATTTCTTGAAGCTGACCACTTCTGTTACAACCTCTTCAAATCGTTAAATGGATTGCACAATGATCGTTAGTAATAGACCCAATACATAGCTAGCATTGAACAAGACCATATTTTTGATGGAATAGCTGAAACTGATAGGTTGGGGTAATGTTTGCTTGAATTGATCTAAATGCTTCTTCACAATTGGCAAAGTCAAGAAGGTGACTAAGATTGGCCATTCATAGATACCACTCAACAAGCCCATCAAGATCACAAAATAGCAAGCATACATCAATAACTGGAATAAGACTGTTCCTGCTGGGCGTCCGATATAAAAAACCAGTGTATAGCGATGATTTTCAATATCGCGGTCAAGATCTCGTAAATTATTAGCTAACATGATATTGGCAATCGTAAACACCAAGGGTAAGGAAGCCAATACAATGGCTGCTACAGCCCAAAGGTTTCCTACCAAAGCAAATTGTCCGGATGAAAAATCGATTGTCAGATCATAGACATCCGAACCGAATGTATTGACATAAACGACCATGGCAAAAATCCCAAGTCCCATAGTCACCCCGCTGAAGATTTCCCCTAAAGGCATTCGTGACAAGGGAATGGGACCGAATGTATAAAATACTCCGATGAAACAACAGATAAATCCCATCAAAAGCAAAAGCCAACCCGTATTGATTGTTAAAATAACGCCAATAACAAAAACAAATGCGATCATCGCTAAAATCATGTTTCGGATCAATACAGGGGATAGATTTCGGCGACCAATGACGTTTTCTTCATACTTATATACTTCAGAATGCGCCTTTTCATAATCCATGTAATTATTGATCGCGGTTGTCGCTAAATCAAAAACTAGCATCCCAACAAAAAATAAAAAAGTGTTCAACCAATGTATCTCGTGAAAAAAAGCGATAGAGAATAATACCCCTACCGCAAAAGGAAATACACTAGCCACCTTTGTTCGTATTTCAACTACTTCTAAAAAGATTTTTAGTGTCATGGTTCGTGCTCCTTATTTTAGTTCAGAACGGTCACCCATCGTGTAATGGGAGTCCTCAGATAATTTGAAAGTGTCTTTGATCGGATCGGTCACATATACTTTATCGTCTTTTGTCACGAAGATTGCTTCCGTCCCATTGTTCAATTCACTTTCAACATATTCCAGACCTTTTTTCACACCCATTGAAAAGACTGCTGTAGACAGACCGTCACCATCAATGGATTTATCTGTTATGATCGTGACACTTGCGATATCGTTGTCGAATGGATAACCTGTTTTTGGATCAAACAAATGATGGTATTTTTTGCCATCTACTTCTAAATAGCGCTCATAAATTCCAGAAGTAACTAATGTTTTGTTCCGTTCTTTGATAGAACCTAAAACAGAGCCACGAGCCATATTTGGATCTTGGATGCCGACTGTCCAGTCTTGGTTTTCGCCTCTTGGGCTGTGTCCTAAGACATAGACATTCCCACCTAAATCAACGATAGCAGTAGTCACACCTTGTTTCTTCAAGACTTTCACTACTTCGTCTGTAATGTAGCCTTTGGCGATCGCCCCTAAGTCGATGATCATTCCTTTTTCTTTTAGATAGACCGTTTTTTCTTGGTCATTTAGTTCAATTTTATGATAATCCACTAATTTCAATGCCTGATCGATTTCTTCTTGTGAAGGTTTTCTGGCGTCATCAAATCCGATTCGCCATAATTGAGTGATTGCACCGATTGCCATATCGAATCCGCCTTGAGAATCTTGGCTGTATTCATAGGCTCGTTTGACTAATGTGTAGACGTCGTCAGAAACTTTTACGGGTTTGATTCCAGCCTGTTCATTCACTTCATCAATCTCGGAACCTTTTTGGTTGATCGTGATTTTATCACCAAGCTCTTTTACTCGATCAAAGGCAGGTTTCAATGCTGCTTCTTTGCCTTCATCATACACACGGATACGAACGTAAGTCCCTAACAAGAACTGTTCATCAGAGTACGGATCTTTCAAGATCTTGGTAGAAGCTGAACTTTCAGTGGTTGTTTTTTTTGCTGAATTAGTACAGCCAGTTAGCACCATAAAAGAGATGCCCAGTGTGATTAAGGAAAATAGTAGTTTTTTCCGCATTGTTTTCCTCTCTTCATTTTGAAAGGTGAGACGACTGCCTAATCTGGCTATCGTCCCACCCTCCAACTTTTATTAATATGGTTATATGATATTACTCTGTTACGATATTGTCTACTTCGATTGTTTGAGTGTCGCCTTTTTCAGCTGCATTCACTAATTGTTGTGCGTACATGATGAATGAATGTGAGCTGTGTGTAGCACCTGTAACAACTTCTACATCAGCAGGTGAGCCATCTTCTTCACCCATTGCTTTGACGAATTCATCGTTAAGAGTAGGGATGTAAGTTTTTGGTTCTGTTCCGCTTTTGGCTTTCATGTTTTCATTGTATTCTGTATCATCTTGTTTTGATTTACCGTCTTTGTCGATATAATCAAAGTTTGATTCAGTTACTTTGCCGCCAGCAACTGTCATTTCGAATTGCACACGGTAGCCGTTAGAGTAGTTCTTTTCCTCTAGCTTGTAAGTGCCGTCTTTCAAATCAGCACCATTGTCGATTTCGATTGTATCTGTGTTCCCAGCTTGAGCAGCTTGGATCAATTGTTGTGCGTAGTTTTGGAAGCTTTCAGATGAGTGAGTAGCTCCAGTTACGACTTCCACACCGCTTGCGCTTTGTGCTTTTAAGAATTGGTCGTTCAACTCAGGAATATATTTTTCTGGATTTGTGCCAGATTTTGCTTCCATGTTTTTGTTGTATTCTGCATCTTTTGTTTTTGATTCGCCGTTTTCATTGATGTTATCATATTTTGATTCAGTAATTTTACCGTCTTTTACAACCATTTCAAAAACTGCGCGGTAACCATTTGAATAATTTTTTTCTTCTAATTTATATGTGCCGTCTTGCAAGTCTCCGCCAGCAACAACTTTTGCAGATGATTCTGTTGTGCTTTTTGCAGTTGAAGATTGTGCTGTAGATGATTCAGAAGAAGAATTTGAACTTCCGTTATCATCTGCGCCGCAAGCGCCTAACACTAGAGCTGAAAATGCTAACACGGCAAATCCAGTTACAAAACGTTTTTTCTTCATTTTAATACCCCACCATTCCATTTTTAGTCCACAATTTTTCTTTGTGATTCATTATACATTCTAATCTTTTTAGCCTATAAGTCAACTATTTTTGATAAATAACCCGCGTAATATTTCAAACGTTTTCTTTCAGCAAATTTCGTGAAAAAACGCTTTATTTTAAAATTTGAAAAAAATCCAAAAGGAGTTAGACAAAAGAACAGAACATCTATATAATATATGGAGATTGTGTAATAAGTATCAAACTAAAAGAATTATCATATATTTATTATATAGATAGTCTATAAGGAGCGGATGATCAATGGCAAAGCAAAATATTGTCGTTGTAGGAGCAGGATATGCCGGTGTTTCAGCTACAAAATACTTGGCAAAAAAACTGAAAAAAGAAGATGTAGCAATTACTCTGATCGATCGTCATTCGTACCATACTATGATGACCGAGTTGCATGAAGTAGCTGGCGGACGTGTAGAACCAGAAGCAATCCAATACGATCTGCAGCATTTGTTTGCTCGTCAAAAGAATGTACAACTTGTCACAGATACAGTTGTCGGTATCGATAAAGAACAGAAAATCGTCAAGACCAAATTGAGTTCCTATCCTTTTGATCAGCTGATCCTTGGAATGGGCGGAGAGCCGAATGACTTTGGTACACCTGGTGTCAAAGCTCACGGATTCACCCTTTGGTCATTTGAAGATTCTGTAAGGATACGTGAACATATTGAGAAAACAGTAGCAAAAGCTGCGTTGGAACCAAATGATGAGTTGCGTAAAGCCATGCTGACTTTCGTTGTCTGTGGTTCTGGGTTTACCGGTATTGAAATGATTGGGGAACTGATTGACTGGAAAAATCGCTTAGCCAAAGATTACAAGTTGGATCCAAACGAGATCACACTGATGGTCGTAGAGGCAATGCCGACGATCTTGAATATGTTAGACCGAAATGATGCTGCAAAAGCTGAACGCTATTTGCGTAAGCACAATGTAGAATTATTATTGAATGCACCAATCGTAGAAGTGGCTGCGGATCATATCAAGCTGAAGGACGGACGCAACATTCCGACCCACACACTGATTTGGACAGCTGGTGTTAAAGGAACTTCTGATGCTGCTGATTTTGGATTAGAAGCAGCACGCGGACAGCGGTTGATCGCCAATGAATACATGCAGGCAAAAGGCTACGAAGATAAAAACATCTATATCATCGGTGATTTAGTCTTTTATGAAGAGTTTCCAGGAACACCGACACCGCAGATCGTCCAAGCTGCTGAACAAACAGGACACACAGCCGCAGCGAATATCGTGGCTTCGATCAAAGGCGGAGAAAAGCATAAATTTAAAGGAAACTATCAAGGATTTATGGTTTCTATTGGTGCCAAATGGGGGGTAGCTAACCTATTTGACAAGATCCATTTAAGCGGATTTTTAGCTATCGTAATGAAACATATCGTGAATTTGAAATACTTCTTTGATATTCGTTCTGGTTATTATATGTTCCAATATTTAATGCATGAGTTTTTCCATATCAAAGACGATCGCAACGTGACTCGAGGACATTCTTCTCGTTACGGTAACGTCTTATGGAGTGTGCCACTTCGTATTTTCTATGGTTTAGTTTGGTTCGTTGAAGCTTCCAAAAAAATCATTGGTAATGGTGAAGTGTTCAGACCAAGTACTTGGTTTGGTGAAGGATCATGGTTCACTGGAAACAGTGTATTTCCTTGGACGTGGGAATATAATGTAACAGATGTTGCCAGTGGTGCTTCTGCTGCTGGAGATGCAACCACAGCTGCCAGCGGAGCAGGGGCAAGTGCCGGAGAAGCAGCGACTCATGCTGCACATTTCGGTTTGAGTTATGCATACGGAGAAGAACCAATGGCTGTGATCGAGAAGTCACCAGACTGGTTCACGAAGATTATGCAAGTAATCATGCCAAATAATGATGTAGCAATGTTCTTCCAAAAATTTATGGTATTCTTTGAAATCGCCTTGGCATTAGCATTGATTGCTGGATTATTCACATGGCTATGCAGTGCGACAACGATCGTATTAGTGATCACATTCTGTTTATCAGGAATGTTTTATTGGGTAAACATTTGGTTCATTTTTGTTGCTTTCGCATTGATGAACGGCTCTGGTCGTGCGATTGGTTTGGATCGTTGGGTGATTCCGTGGCTACAACGTACACTAGGTAATTGGTGGTACGGTAGACCAAGTGCCCAATACGGCAAGAAATAAATAGATAAAAATAAATGAACAACGTTATTTGAATGCAAGATTTTCAATAGAAAGGGGCTGAGGCAAACCGTCGCAGCCTCCTTTTTATGTAAAACAAAGGAATAAGATGCCCGAGATAAACCTCCTGTTTTAAGCAAGACGTAAGTGTCACAACCTCTTGTTTTTATGCTAAAATTGGGTGAGTTAATCTGGAAAAAGGAGAACAAAAATGAGCCTTAAAGAATTTGCTGAAAAAAGTCTGCTCAAACCTTGGGATGTTTTTATTATTTTGCTTTTGACTGTTCTTTCTTTTTTACCAGTCATGATTTTTGGTCTTCAGCAAAATACCGCAACAGCAGAAAAAGAAGCGGTACTGCGTGTGGATGGCACAGAAATCAAAACATTCCCTTTGATGGTTGGAGAAAAGAGCTACACATATACTTACAAAGATAAACACGGAGATTATAACTTGATTGAGATAGATGGCGATCGAGTACGGATAAAAGAAGCAGACTGCGATGACCAGATCTGCGTACGTCGAGGCTGGGCAACGAAAAATGGTGAAACCATTGTTTGTTTACCACATAAATTAGTGATCGAGGTCCGATCTACAGATGGGGGTGACGAAGACAGTCTGATTTATTAGACCTTCACACACCATGAGCAAATTACAAAAAATGATTTATATTTCGCTACTTGTTGCACAAGGAGTGATCATTGGCTTATTGGAAAATATGATTCCTTATCCTTTTGCTTTTGCGCCTGGAGCAAAATTGGGCTTAGCCAACCTGATCACGATCGTTGCGATTTTTACCATGAAAAAACGGGACAGCTTCTTGCTATTGTGGCTGCGACTATTTCTGACTACCTTGCTAGGTGGAACGATTTCCACGTTCCTTTACAGCATGAGCGGTGCTCTGCTTAGTTATTTTGGGATGTTATTGGTCAAGCAATTAGGACCCAAACGTATCAGTATCATCGGGATCAGTGCGGCCGGTGGGTTCATGCATAATGTCGGTCAGCTTTTGATGGCCTCTTTCATTGCGCAATCATGGACAGTCATGCTGTACTTGCCAGTCCTTTCCGTTTTAGGAATATTGTCAGGAATCGCTATCGGAATCGCGGCGAATTATCTTTTACGACATGTGCAGACACTGCAACGATTCCAAAAAGATTATGAGCAGGGAACCAAACAACAATGGAGCCCGATGTTTACCAAAAAATAATCGTCACACAAGGAGTTTTTTTATGAAGCTACATCCAATGTGGGAAAACTATCCTGCTTTAAGTAAAGAATTGACAGAAACACTAAAACGGATGGAAGAAACTGTCCGTCTGAAAAACAAACCTGTCGAACAAGCAATCAAAGAAACGATCCATGCTGGCGGAAAACTGTTGCGACCTGCCTATCAGCTACTGTTCTCACAATTTGGACCAGAGCAAGACCGGGACAAAGCCATCGCTTTGGCAGCTTCCATCGAAATGCTCCATACGGCCACACTGATTCATGATGATATCGTTGATGAAGCAGATCTGCGGCGTGGTCAGCCTAATATCCGTAGTCAGTTTGGGAATGTCGTTTCTGTTTATGCAGGAGATTATTTATTCGTCTGCTGTTTTAAACTATTGTCTGATTACTCGACTTCCCTGAAAAGTCTTCAATTGAATTCTCGCAGTATGGAAAAAGTATTGAATGGCGAATTAGGGCAGATGGATGATCGCTATAATTATGAACTTTCTGTAAAAGAATATTTGGAGAATATCTCAGGTAAGACAGCTGAATTGTTCCAACTAAGTTGTTCTGTTGGCGCTTTTGAAAGTGGAACAAGCGAGCGTTTCGCAAAAAAAGCAGGAGATATCGGACTCTCTATCGGGATGGCCTTCCAAATTATCGATGATATTTTGGATTATACAAAAGAGAGTCAGGAAATCGGGAAACCTGTACTAGAAGACATGCGTCAAGGAGTCTATTCTTTGCCATTGATCTATTCTTTGCAAAAAAACAAACAGAGTTTACTGCCTTATTTAGAGAAGAAAACGGAAATGACAGAAGAAGATATTGAAGCTGTACGCAAAATCGTTGAACGTACAGGAGGTGTGGGAGAAGCCAAGAAATTAGCAGCAGCCTACACAGAAAAGGCGTTGAAAGAAATCAAGAAATTACCTGATACCTCTCTTCGAACGAGAGAAAATCTTTTTTCCCTTACTCAATTGATTCTAGACCGCAAAGACTGAACAGAAATTGGTGCAACACGTGGATAAATTCCTAAGGATGAAATCTACGTGTTTTTGGATCACTTGAAATGGCTTTTTTGATGTTAACAAGCAAAAATAAAGAGCAATGTCACTAACTGACGTTGCTCTTTATTTTTTATCTCGGTTCATTTTTTTATCTTTTCGACTTCTTATTACTCATGAAAGTGATTCTTAAACCGATTACAAGTAATATAACGCCTGCGATTGTTATCCAATTATTTGATTGACTTCCAGTTTTAGGAAGTACTTTTTTCGATTTATTTAAACGATCATCGCTTGTTTTATTAGCTAAGTTAACGTTCGTCTTGTTATCCGAACTTGTTCTTGAGAAAGAGACACTTGCATGACGACTATCACTTGTGATAAATGTTGTATCTGCCGTATCGATACTGTCACTTGAAGTGGTAGTAGAATCCGAGCTATCACTTGATGTGGTAGTTGTATCTGTACTATCACTTGTGGTAGTAGAATCTGTGCTATCGCTTGAAGTCGTTGTGTCGGTACTATCACTTGTGGACGTTGTATCCGAGCTATCGCTTGAAGTCGTTGTGTCAGTACTATCACTTGTGGTAGTAGAATCTGAGCTATCGCTTGAAGTCGTTGTGTCGGTACTATCACTTGTGGACGTTGTATCCGAGCTATCGCTTGAAGTCGTTGTGTCGGTACTATCACTTGTGGTAGTAGAATCTGTGCTATCACTTGATGTGGTAGTTGTATCTGTACTATCACTTGTGGTAGTAGAATCTGTGCTGTCACTTGTAGCAGTTGTATCTGTACTATCACTTGTGGTAGTAGAATCTGTGCTGTCACTTGTAGCAGTTGTATCTGTACTATCACTTGTGGTAGTAGAATCCGAGCTATCGCTTGAAGTCGTTGTGTCGGTACTATCACTTGTGGTAGTAGAATCTGTGCTATCGCTTGTAGCAGTTGTATCTGTACTATCACTTGTGGTAGTAGAATCTGTGCTATCGCTTGTAGCAGTTGTATCTGTACTATCACTTGTGGTAGTAGAATCTGTGCTGTCACTTGTAGCAGTTGTATCTGTACTATCACTTGTGGTAGTAGAATCCGAGCTATCGCTTGTAGCAGTTGTATCTGTACTATCACTTGATGTGGTAGTTGTATCTGTACTATCACTTGTGGTAGTAGAATCCGAGCTATCGCTTGAAGTCGTTGTGTCGGTACTATCACTTGTGGACGTTGTATCTGTACCGCCTGTACCATTGTCGCTGATAAATATTTCGTTAGGATCCCAACGATTGGTAGCCGCATCTAAAATCACATTTGTCCCTATAATCGTTCCATCTTGGTTTTGAGTAATGTGAATAGTGGCATTAGGCGCAAGGATTGTTCCTTGAAAAGGAGCACTGATTGTCAAACCAGTCATCTCATTTCCGAAATTCCAAGAGATATTCGCATCCGAAAAATCTTCTGTTTCATGATTTGAGCGATCGTTGTATTTGATTGGTGACTGTACGTTCAATGCAGAAGAACTGTTGATGACATTGAATACGACTACTTGATCACTTGGATTGATGATTTGAAGTGGCGTATTCATCGTTAACACTTCTGCGTCGATATTTACCAATAAAAATCCAGAATCTGATAGACCAGTCAAATCAATTATTCGATTATTCATGTCTGGAAAATCCGCAGCAGTATATGTTTTACCTGGGGTGGCAGTTGCAAGGTCATTTGCTGCTACATTCAATCTAGCAAACTCTTGCTCGAAATCAATATATTCGTTACCATCACGGTCTTTATAAAAATCATCCGGAGTTAAGTGATCAAGCCTTGATCCATTAACCGTAGGATGTCCATCTTGTAATGCTACATCCACATCACTACCAACGACAAATTTATTTACTCTTGTGTCGCCAGTAGGGATACCTGAAGAATTAATGAAAGAATCAGTTTTTTGTATATAATTGATCTCTTGGTTCAATAAGCCTTCATGAAGCTCTGTCCCAAAATTATTATTTGCATCCAGTTCATGTGTTGCTATATTTCCGTCTGTATGGGCATTAACTGTTGTCTTGTTTTTGGCAAATACATGGAATTAACCAGCAATTCCCAGCAAACCATAGTTACCAGTTAAATCATTATAAACATTCCCAGGATCTTTAGGAAATGTCTCCGCTGAAACAGCCACACCATACGAAAAGATGTTGAACAATAAAGTAACTAATATTAATAAACTTACCCTTTTTTTCATCTTTTCCCTTCCTTTCATTTCAAACATTTTCCTATTATACTCTTTTTTTCCTAGGCTTAAACTGTTCGTTTAAAAAATCATTGTTTATTTAAACAATATTAATGAATCATTCATTTTATTGATTTTTGTTCAAATGGAAAATAGAGAATATCTTTCTCTTTCAATCTCCAAACGATTCATACTAGTGACTGGAAAGTGTAAAAAATGAGGGGGTGTAGTAACATATAAGTAGAAATCCTAGAGTTAGGAAAAAGCAAGTAGGATAAATAAAAAGGAGGAAAATAGATGAATTATTTAGATATGTTATGCGAGAGCATAGACCGAGCATACGAGCGATTTGAACGTTTGTTTGAAGGTGTCTCTATTGAGGAGGCCAACCGTTTTCCAGTGGAAGACAGAGCCCCACAAATCAAATCAATGACTTGGCTGGCTTGGCATACCGCTCGAGAATTGGATTTCCAGATTGCTGATTTAGCCAGTACCTCTCCAATTTGGCACAGCCAAGATTGGGAAAGCCGATTTCCGATGAGAATAGCAGATGACGAACAAGATTGGAAGCACAGTCTGGAACGAGCAAAACAAATCCAAACTAATCAAGTAGAAGACTTGCTAGGGTACTTGCGGGCTGCTTCTGATTCTGCTCTTTCCTATTTAAGAGGGTTAGAACCTTCCGAGCTAGATGAAGTAATTGACGAAAACTGGACACCACCAGTCACGCGAGGGATGCGTCTTGTTTCTATTATTGATGATGCTGCCATGCACTCTGGTCAGGTGATCTATGCGAGACGTTTATTGGGATTGAAAGACTAAGACACTAAATAAAAAAGAACTTACGACAAAAACAAGTCGTAAGTTCTTTTTTGATTTTAGTTGATTGGCATCCATGATCTATATATAAGATCGAAAGCAGGATCTGATTTTCTCCTGCTGTTAGAAACGGCAATGATCGTGATTGGGTATTGTCCATGATGACGAATGTCCTCAGCTATGAATTCGGGTTCCGTTGTTGTAGCAATTAGAAAGTCCCATAGATAGAATTCGTAGTGACTGATACCGTAATGATCTACTGAAGGCTCCCAAGTAACTGTCGTGCTTCTTGGATTGAATGTATAGCGAATTCTTCCAGGCTGAGACGGTCGGTAATCAGGAATCGCTTGTTGGATGACGGTACCACTAAATTCAATTGAAGCACCGCCTGTGGTGTACCAGTGAAGATTGTTCGTACCAGCTTCATGCCAAATCACATTCTCTCCGTCATAGGTACCGGGATGATCAAAGACGATTTCAGGTAACTGCCCAAAACGATCTCTGATACGTAATGGAAATGGTGTATAGACAGTGGCGACAGATGGGCTGACTAATTGGTCTCTGGCGTTAAGAAAGCTTATTTCAGGCATGTTTTTCAAAGTGTCAATTGATGTCAATTTATTAGCAGTTAAAAAGACACTTCTCAAATTCACTAAACTTTCTAAAGGTTCGATCGTAGAAAGATTATTGTTTGAAAGACCTAAGGCTTCCAGTGTGGTGAATTGTGCGATCTTATTCAAGAATTGGAGTTGCGCCTCATTATTTAAGTAAGGGAAATCATTGTACCCTAACTCTAAGAGGGACAATTTTGGAAACTGTAATTGGTCATCCAATCGGCGGATTTGATTATGTGCTCCGTAAATTCTTTCTAGATTGACATGGTTCTTCAATGGTGAGATGTCTGCGACAAGGTTATAGTTGAACTCGATCATCTCCAAATTATGTAGATTGTATAGCTCTGTTAATGTAGGCACCTGATTTCTTGAAATCCATAGATGAGTTAAGGAGGTACAGATGGCTATTCCTCTTAGTGTAGTCAAACCGTTATTTACCAAGGACAACAGTTCAAGTGAAGGGACATCTTTTAGTGTCTCCAAACTGCTGATCTGGTTAGAATCTGCTCCGATAATTTTTATATTAAGAAGTTCTCCTAAAGGGGACAAATCAGACACACGGTTATTGTTGAAACGAAAGTTTTCTATATTCTTTGCATGTTCCATGCCTGACAAGTCTGCAATTTCCTGATTAGAGACATCTAATACGATCAAACTCTCCATATGTTTATCGGTAATCGGTTCGTTTTCACTTAAACCAAAGTGCTACTTCAAACAACGTTCCAAGTTCCTATCTTTGATTTGGATCGCTGTTTGGTTTTCAGGCTCGACCACTCGCGTAATGAAAGTAGATACAAGTGGGTCTATTTCTGAGGTGAGTATATTTTCTAGTTCTGTATTCATTTCTCTATGTACTGTTGCAACACTCGGTTGTCTTTCTGGTAAAGAGGTTCCTTCTACTTGTAGAGTAGGAATAGTAGTAAGGAATGTACTAACATAATAGTGAAGCCGTCAGTAAACGTGATTTTCTATTTTTCATTTCAAATCCCTCCATTTTCCATTGTAATCGGTTACTATTTCATCCTAATAAATAATCCAATAAGAAGGAAGTTCATTTAACTTTTCTGGTCATCCACATATTTCTGTAAAAGGAAAAAACTGTTCTAAGAGACCGTTCGGCATCTGATAAAGTAGTAACAGGTAGGCGGTTTTAACGAGAAAAACAAATAGAAAAATCAGATACCATTCGTTTGTTTTTGTAGATAAAACCATAATAGCTCTATCGATAAAAAAACGACAAAGGAGGGAGGCATTCTGATAAAGCGACATAAAAAAAAGCTTATCGCTGCTCTAGCGATCGTGACAACTATGCTTATTGGCTTTTTTATCTATGATCATTTTTGGAGAGAACCCGAAGTGATCATGAACTTAAACAGTGGAGACCAGTCATTTATCAAAGACATGTCAGAAGAAGAACTGCGCAATTTTCTACAGGAACAAGCAGACGGTGATTACGTACGATTGAAGTTAGATACAACGATGCGTTTTGATACTTCTGACGATCCGGGATCAGTGAATATCCAAAACCCGCCCAGCAATGAATATGCGATCAAAGTCACAACTTATATAGAAGGGGAAGACGAAGAGATTTATATCTCGGGTGTAATCCAGCCAGAACAATATGTGACGGAAGGAAAACTACTGCGAAAAGTTGAAGAAGGCACATACAAGACAGTTAGTACCGTCCAGTTTTTAGATGATGAATCAAACGTAGTCGGAACGTCTTCTGTCGTAGGGAAGTTAACAGTTGAAAGTTAACTGATAGCAAACATATATTTTTAGGAGGAAAAGAAATGAAATTATCTGCAAAAGTGATGGTGCCGGCACTTGCTTTATTAAGCACGGCGGCGATTGGGCAAACAGTAAGCGCTTATACATGGGTCGGAGGAGAACCTGATCCAAATACGGTGTATGATTCTGTCCAAAAACAAGACAATGCCACGATCCCAGCAGAAGGTACCTTCAAAGAATGGGACCCGACAGATCCGGGACCAGGACCAGAACCAACTGATCCAGTGGATTGGATCGATGTATCGATTCCGACAAAAGTGTTATTCGGACAAACAGATGCAACAGAAGGAAAGATCGTAGCGCCAATCTACCAAATCAGAAACAACTCGGTAAAAGGCGTGAAAGTCTCTGTTGGAAACTTCGTAAAAGGGCAAGATGCAGACAAAGTGCCGGAATTAGTGTTGAACATGGATAGGCGTAGTGGAGGACAACAGGTCGAGTTGTTGATACGAGGGAATTATATTGATTTCTGTTAAAATTTTTCGGTTCTTTTCGTTAAGTTTTTGTTTTGAAACCCAAAAATAGCGTTTTGGATGCTCCATTTTCTTTTGATTTTTATTTAACTTCGATAAGTGTTTTTCTAAGAAGCTAATCCTCGAATTTACTGTCTGCTTACTTGTGTTTACTTCTAATGCGTTCTTATTAAATTTTTCTATGATTTCAGAAAGTTTTTTGACATTGGAGTCGTTAGATAAGTTTATCAGAAGATTTTGACGCGTGTCTTGTGCGTTTTCTATTTTTTTTTGCAAAGTCTTTATTTTTGTTGCTTTAATTCTCATCTCTTTACTATTCTTAGGTTTCGTCTTTTGTAGTTCATTTAAAGTGTTCTTATATGTTTCGATTGTATAGATATGATTTTTAAATTCTTCTATCTGATTTTCATTCGGCATATGCGTACTCCCTCTCTATTTTATAGTTAGATATACATATGAAGGGTAGCATGATTTATCGGTGTGGCCGAAACGTCTTTTTCTGGTTAATGGAAAAAGTGTAGAGGGGCAGCGTGAGGGAGAATGGTATACGGAGGAAAGCGCAAAAGGACACTGCATAGAAATCGGTGTCCTCTTCATAGCGCTATTCTTATCAGGAACCGATAGAGGTAAGGCTGATTTCACCAGAAGATAGGCTCATTTCCTGTTCATTTGTTTGGACGATCAGTTCGCCATGATCGCCGATTTCTTTTGCAAGACCGACATAAGTCGTTCCTTTCTGATTGAACGACACGTTTTTTCCCAATACGAATGATTTTTCTTTATAAAAGGCCAATGCTTTTTTCGGTTGAGAAAGATAGGTGAACAATTCTTGCCAGATTTTGCTGATTAGCTGATTCCTTGTGATACTCGCTTGTCCATCAGGAAAGACAGAGGTGGCTTTTTCTTGGAGATCAGCTGGAAAATGATTTTGAGGAACAGAAAAATTCAGCCCAATCCCGATAATGATATGACTGATCCTGCCACTTTCCATATCACTGACTGCTTCAGATAAAATCCCACAGACTTTTTTTCCATCCATGTAGATGTCATTGACCCATTTGATCGAAGCAGAACGACCGACAACCGATTCAATGGCTTTCACACAGGCACTAGCTGCGATGATCGTATATTGAGGCAGTTCATCAAAACGTTTGTTTGGATGGAGCAAGAGACTCATGTAGATTCCTCGTCCAGGTTCGGCAAAAAAAGGTCGTCCAAAACGCCCACGAGCTTGTTCTTGTGTATCAGCAACAAATAACTTCGAAACAGAATCTCCGTGAACTGCTGCCAGTTTGGCATCTTTCATCGTAGATTCAGAAGTCAACATCGTTTGTACCTTCAAATCGGGAATAAAAGACCGTAGCTCTTGCTGGATTTCTTTTGCATCTAGTACGTCAGAGGGCAGGTAACGATACCCTGTAGGCCCGTGCTCAAAACGATAGCCTGCCTTTTCCAATTCTTTGATGGCTTTCCAAATACTTGTCCGGGAAACTTCCAGTTGCTGTGCTAACTTTTCTCCGGAAAGAAAATCTGGTGTCTCCTTCAATAAATGAAGTACTTTGTCTTTTGTTGTCATGGCACCAAGCTCCTTTCCCATCCATTCTATCAGGAAGAAGGAGAGAACAAAATAGTTTTCGAAGAAACAACGGTTGATACATAAAACAAAAACGAAAGAAGGAAAGAGAAAAAAGAAGAGGGTGGGCGTTCATTTTTCTCCCAGCCTCTTTCTGATTATGAAGATAAAAGTACTTGATCGTCTTTCAACGTCGTGCCGCTGTTTTGTTTGAACAACGCCAATAGTTGAGGTACTGTGAGTTGCTGTTTTTCCTCTTGCTGGATATCAACGACGATTCTTCCTTGATGCAACATGATCAGTCGATTTCCATAGCGGATCGCGTCTTCCATATCATGTGTGACCATGAAAGCAGTAAGATTCTGCTCGGTGATCAGCTTTTCTGTCAATTCCATCACCGTTTTGGAAGTAGCCGGGTCAAGCGCTGCGGTGTGCTCATCTAATAAGATTAGTTCTGGACGCTGCAATGTAGCCATTAACAGCGTGATGGCTTGACGTTGTCCCCCAGACAGCAAACCGATTTCTGAGGATAAACGATTTTCCAAACCCAAATTCAGCCGAGCCAGCTGTTCTTTGAAAAACGTTCGATCTTGCGGTTTGACACCACGAAAGAAGCCGCGCTTTTTTCCTCGTTTCATAGCAAGAGCGAGATTTTCTTCTACCGTTAAACGCACGGCTGTCCCTAGTTTAGGATCTTGGAATACGCGACTGATGGATTTCGAACGCTCAACAACGGATTTTTTCGTGATATTTTTTTCATTCAATAAAATCTGTCCCTGATCGACAGAAAATGTACCGGCGATGCTGTTCAGCAAAGTAGATTTACCTGCACCATTTCCGCCGATGATCGTCACGAAGTTACCGGGTTTCAGGGAAAGATTGATACCTTTCAGGACATGGTTTTCGTTGATCGTTCCTTTTTCAAAGGTATGATGGAGATTTTCCAATGTTAAGACGTCATTCATTTGACACTACCGCCTTTCTTTTTTTGAGATAAATGGAATTTTTGCTGAATCTGCGGGAAAGAAAGACAGATTACTAGCACGAAAGCAGAAGCAAGTTTCGAATCACTTGGCTCAACATTCAGTTCGAAGACTAACGCCAAAATAAAGCGGTAAATGACCGCACCTAAAACGACAGTCAAGAGACGGAGAAATAGTGGCTGGTTACGTAACAAAACTTCTGCAATGATGATGGAGGCAAGTCCGATCACAATTGTTCCAATACCAGAATTCAAATCAGCAAAGCCGTTGTTTTGTGCAAGCAAGGAGCCAGAAAGAGCAATGCATCCATTAGAGATCATATAACCGATGATCTTCATATTATCTGTATTGATCCCGTTTGCTTCGCTCATTGCCAGATTATCGCCAGTTGCACGAATGGCAAGACCTGTTTCAGTACGTAAGAACAAAACAAGTAAACATACAACGATCAAAGCAAAAAGCAGACCGACGATCAGTATAGCGTTATCTTTTGTTATGCCGAATGACTCGACCCAATGAAAGATCGTTGGCTGACCCAATAAAGAGATGTTCGGCGCACCCATCACACGGGATGTGACAGAGTATAAACCAGTCATGGTGATGATCCCTGCAAGAAGGGCGGGAATTTTTAATTTTGTGTGAAGCAGTCCGGAAACAAGTCCCGCTGCCGCACCTCCTAAAAATCCTAGGAGACAAGCTGTCAATGGATGATAGCCATTTGTAATACTTACTGCCGCAATCCCTGCACCTAAAGGAAAGCTTCCTTCAGCAGTCAAGTCGGCAATGTCCAAGATACGGAAAGTGACATACACACCAATCGCAAGTAGGGCCCATAAGACCCCTTGCGATGCAGATGATAAGAAAAGAGAGAGCAGATTTGTCATGAGAATCCTCCTGTGTTTTATTCAGCTTCTTTGATGCTGTCTGGATTGATGCCTAATGCTTTGGCCATGTCTTTATTGACATACAGTTCCAAATCATTCGCTGTTTCGACAGGAAGTTCACTTGGCTTCTTGCCGTCTAAGATTTTTGCTGCCATGATCCCCGTTTGTTTGCCCAAGCTTTCGTAATCGATTCCTACTGTTGCTAGACCACCGTCTTTGACTTGATCAACTGCGCCAGCAACGACAGGTGTTTTTGTTTCTTTTGCGACTTCACCGACAACACTTGCCGCACTTGCGAACGTGTTATCAGTAGGAATATAGATTCCATCTACATCTTTAGCTAGACTTTTCGTCACTTGTTGGACATCATTTGTGGAATTTGCTGTCAGTACTTTGACTTTTACGCCCGCTTTTTTCAATTCTTTTTCTGCCAAATCAGCTTGGATCTTAGAGTTGGCTTCACCGTTGTTATACATGATGCCGATTGTTTTGGCGTCTGGCA
Source organism: Enterococcus sp. E5-162 (assembly GCF_035725965.1). Taxonomy (NCBI): domain Bacteria; kingdom Bacillati; phylum Bacillota; class Bacilli; order Lactobacillales; family Enterococcaceae; genus Enterococcus; species Enterococcus sp. E5-162. Next base: position 33,127 of record NZ_JAPRFV010000006.1, read on the forward strand.
CGATATTTAACAGTAAGCTGATTTGTTTTTCGATTGGCACCATATCTGTCGTGCCAGTCACATTGCCGCCAGGTTTTTCATTGGATGTGACTAAATGAGCTTGTTCCAAGTCTGTGACCGCTGTGACAGTCATCGGGATAGTGGTTGTTTCATTTAATAAAGATTGTGCTGCTGGAGTGGCGATCCCAAGTAGCAAATCAGGATCTTCTTTGACGAGTTTCTCACTCATGCTTTTCAGGTTGTCTTGGTTGTTTTGGGCATTTTGATAATCGATTGTTAGATTATCGCCTTCTTTATACCCTTCTTCTGCTAATCCTTCTTTGAATCCTTTATAGGCAGCGTCTAACGAGTTATGCTGTACAAGTTGCAATACGCCAATTGTTTTTTGTCCATCTGATGCCTCTGCGGAATTATCTTTTTGTGCGCAACCTCCTAAAGCTAGTAGCAGGGCAGCGCCTAATCCAATTAATATATTTTTTTTCATTTCTTTTTCCTCCTTAATTTTGGGAAACAAAAAATCCATTCAGACAAAATGTCCAAATGGATTGAAAAGTCGGAAAATAAATTGAAAAGTAGAATGCTTGATACTTTTACTTTGTATTTTCACTGCTCAGCCACTTAGCATTTTGTCTACGTGGCTTTTTGCTGCAATACAAAGTTCTTTAGCCATCATAGATACAAACTGTCGTTTAACGTTTGTATCCATCATGATGAATACAAACCTATCTAAAGTAGCTAAAGAAAAAGTTATTCAGTTGTGTTGGTACGATTTGCTTGATGTTGGTTCGCATAGAAGTTCCTCCACAAAATGAATTTTCTAAAGTATAACCGAGAAAAAACGGTCTGTCAATTAAGAATTGTCAGATAATTGAAAACATAAAATTGAAAACATTAAGAAAATATTGCGAAAAAGCAGAAGAAACGCCAGGAAGTGTTGACTTTTATAGAAAATAAGTGTAGTATATGAAGTTGCAAAAACTATCTGATGAAGAAAAGGCAGAAACGAAATATTGTCCGTTTCGGCTTTAATATAAGGAAACAAAAGTAGAAGCTCACGAAGTAAGGTTTCAAGAGAATGTTCTATTTTTGGTTTTTTTTTGCCTAAAAGCCGCAAAAAATGTCTGTTGTTACCTAGAAATAATATTTGAAATATTATTGTAACAATTGATCGGGTAGTCTTTTTGAATGACATTTTAGAGGGGTGAAGAGCTTGGCTGGACACGTAGTAAAATACGGAAAACATCGCGAACGTAGAAGTTTCGCAAGAATCAGTGAAGTGTTGGAATTACCAAATTTGATCGAAATTCAAACAGACTCTTACCAATGGTTCTTAGATGAGGGACTTAGAGAAATGTTTGAAGACATTTTGCCAATCGATGACTTCAATGGCAATCTATCTTTGGAATTTGTAGATTATGAATTGAAAGAACCAAAGTATACAGTAGCAGAAGCTCGTGCGCATGATGCAAACTACTCTGCACCATTACATGTAACATTGCGTTTGACAAACCGCGAGACTGGCGAAATCAAAGCACAAGAAGTATTCTTCGGTGATTTCCCATTAATGACAGAACAAGGAACATTCATCATCAACGGGGCAGAGCGAGTAATCGTTTCTCAGTTAGTCCGTTCACCAGGTGTCTATTTCCATGGAAAAGTCGACAAAAACGGAAAAGAAGGATTCGGTTCTACTGTTATCCCTAACCGTGGCGCTTGGCTAGAAATGGAAACTGATGCAAAAGACATCTCTTATGTACGTATCGACCGTACACGTAAGATTCCTTTAACCGTATTAGTTCGTGCGTTAGGATTTGGTTCCGATGATACGATCTTTGAAATCTTCGGCGACAGCGAAACATTACGCAATACAGTCGAAAAAGACTTGCATAAAAACGCAAGCGACTCAAGAACAGAAGAAGGTTTGAAAGACGTTTACGAACGTTTGCGTCCAGGCGAACCAAAAACAGCAGACAGCTCACGTAACTTGCTGAATGCTCGTTTCTTCGATCCAAAACGTTACGACTTAGCAAACGTTGGTCGTTATAAAGTAAACAAAAAATTAGATTTGAAAACACGTCTATTGAATCTGACATTAGCTGAAACATTAGTTGATCCAGAAACAGGCGAGATCATCGTTGAAAAAGGAACAGTCTTGACTCACCAAGTCATGGAAACATTAGCTCCTTTCATTGATAACGGTCTAAATTCAGTGACTTACTATCCATCAGAAGATGGTGTGGTCACAGATCCAATGACTGTCCAAGTCATCAAAGTATTTTCACCAAGAGATCCTGAACGTGAAGTGAACGTGATTGGAAACGGCTATCCAGGAGCAGCTGTAAAAACAGTTCGTCCAGCCGACATCATTGCTTCAATGAGCTATTTCTTGAACTTGATGGAAGGTATCGGCAATGTTGATGATATCGACCACTTAGGAAATCGTCGTATCCGTTCAGTCGGCGAACTTTTACAAAACCAATTCCGTATCGGGCTAGCACGTATGGAACGTGTGGTACGTGAAAGAATGTCGATCCAAGATACTGAAACATTGACACCTCAACAATTGATCAATATCCGTCCAGTTGTGGCAAGTATCAAAGAATTCTTTGGTTCTTCTCAGTTGTCACAGTTCATGGATCAAACAAACCCTCTTGGCGAATTGACACACAAACGTCGTCTTTCAGCCTTAGGACCTGGCGGATTGACTCGTGACCGTGCCGGTTATGAAGTTCGTGACGTTCACTACTCCCACTATGGCCGTATGTGTCCGATCGAAACTCCTGAAGGCCCAAACATCGGGTTGATCAATAGTTTGTCCAGTTATGCGAAAGTAAATAAATTCGGATTTATCGAAACACCTTATCGTCGTGTAGACCGCGAAACTGGTCGTGTTACTGACCAAATCGACTACTTGACAGCAGATATCGAAGACCATTACATCGTAGCCCAAGCAAACAGCCCATTGAATGAAGATGGAACATTTGCTCAAGACGTTGTTATGGCTCGTGCTCAAAGTGAAAACTTAGAAGTATCTATTGATAAAGTAGACTACATGGACGTATCACCTAAACAAGTAGTTGCCGTTGCGACAGCATGTATTCCTTTCTTGGAAAACGATGACTCCAATCGTGCCTTGATGGGTGCCAACATGCAGCGTCAAGCAGTGCCGTTGATCAATCCTCAAGCACCATGGGTTGGTACTGGTATGGAATACAAATCAGCGCATGACTCAGGAGCTGCTTTGTTATGTAAACATGACGGTGTCGTTGAATACGTTGATGCTTCTGAAATCCGCGTACGCCGCGACAACGGTGCATTAGATAAATACGATGTAACAAAATTCCGTCGTTCAAACTCCGGAACAAGCTACAACCAACGTCCAATCGTTCATTTGGGTGAGAAAGTCGAAAAAGGGGATACTCTGGCAGACGGACCATCTATGGAACAAGGCGAAATGGCTCTAGGTCAAAACGTTTTAGTTGGTTTCATGACTTGGGAAGGGTACAACTATGAAGATGCGATCATCATGAGCCGTCGTTTGGTAAAAGATGACGTATACACTTCTATTCATATTGAAGAATATGAATCAGAAGCCCGCGATACAAAATTAGGACCTGAAGAAATCACACGCGAAATCCCTAATGTTGGGGAAGACGCATTGAAAGATTTAGACGAAATGGGTATTATCCGTATCGGTGCAGAAGTCCAAGATGGCGATTTGCTTGTAGGGAAAGTCACGCCAAAAGGGGTAACAGAATTATCTGCAGAAGAACGTCTATTGCATGCGATCTTTGGCGAAAAAGCTCGTGAAGTCCGCGATACATCATTACGTGTACCGCATGGCGGCGGCGGGATCGTTCACGATGTGAAAATCTTTACTCGTGAAGCTGGAGATGAATTGTCACCAGGCGTAAACATGTTAGTTCGTGTTTATATCGTTCAAAAACGTAAAATCCATGAAGGTGATAAAATGGCCGGTCGTCACGGAAATAAAGGGGTTGTATCCCGTATTATGCCGGAAGAAGATATGCCATTCCTACCTGATGGAACACCAATCGATATCATGCTGAATCCTTTAGGGGTGCCTTCACGTATGAACATCGGACAAGTATTGGAATTACACTTGGGTATGGCTGCACGTCAGTTGGGTATCCACGTAGCAACGCCAGTATTCGATGGTGCAAGTGATGAAGACGTATGGGAAACAGTTCGTGAAGCCGGTATGGCCAGCGATGCGAAAACTGTTCTGTACGACGGACGTACAGGTGAGCCATTTGACGGACGTGTGTCTGTCGGTGTAATGTACATGATTAAACTTGCTCACATGGTTGATGACAAATTGCATGCACGTTCAATCGGACCTTACTCATTGGTTACACAACAACCATTGGGAGGTAAAGCTCAATTTGGTGGACAACGTTTTGGTGAAATGGAAGTATGGGCACTGGAAGCTTACGGTGCGGCTTATACTTTACAAGAAATCTTGACATACAAATCAGATGACGTAGTCGGACGTGTGAAAACATACGAAGCAATCGTCAAAGGTGAACCAATTCCAAAACCAGGTGTACCGGAATCCTTCCGCGTATTGGTGAAAGAATTGCAATCACTAGGTCTGGACATGCGTGTCTTGGATATCGAAGAGACAGAAATCGAACTTCGCGACATGGACGATGAAGACGACGATTTGATTACTGTTGATGCTTTGACAAAATTTGCCGAACAGCAAACTGCCAAAGAATTAGAAAAGAAAGCTGCTGAACAAGTGGAAGATGAAAGAGACGATGTCATCCAAAACTTTGAAACCGCAGAAGATAATTTAGACTAATCCGGTCTATGAGCTGCAAGGCGGTCGAAGATCAGCCGTCTTGCGGTTTGCCATTAAATGAAATGGAGGGAACCCCTTTTGATCGATGTAAATAAATTCGAAAGTATGCAAATAGGTTTGGCTTCTCCCGAAAAAATCAGAAGCTGGTCTTACGGTGAAGTAAAAAAACCTGAGACGATTAACTATCGTACCTTAAAACCTGAACGCGAAGGGTTGTTCTGTGAGCGGATTTTTGGTCCTACAAAAGACTGGGAATGTGCCTGCGGAAAATACAAACGTATCCGTTATAAAGGAATCGTTTGTGATCGATGCGGAGTGGAAGTTACTCGTTCGAAAGTTCGCCGTGAACGCATGGGACATATTGAATTAGCAGCTCCTGTTTCACATATCTGGTACTTTAAAGGGATTCCTTCACGTATGGGTCTTGTATTAGACATGAGCCCACGCGCTTTGGAAGAAATCATTTATTTTGCTTCATATGTGGTTATCGAACCAGGAAACACGAATTTAGAGAAAAAACAATTGTTGACAGAACGCGAATATCGCGAAAAACGTGAACAATATGGACAAGAATTCCAAGCTGCTATGGGTGCAGAAGCGATCAAACAATTACTTGATAATGTTGATCTAGATGCAGAAGCAGCCGAATTGAAAGAAGAATTGAAATCTGCACAAGGACAAAAACGTACACGTGCAATCCGCCGGTTGGATATTTTAGAAGCATTCCGCGCTTCAGGAAATCAACCAAGCTGGATGGTTATGGATGTTATCCCTGTTATTCCACCAGATTTGCGCCCAATGGTTCAATTAGAAGGTGGACGTTTTGCAACAAGTGACTTGAATGATCTTTACCGTCGTGTCATCAACCGTAATAACCGTTTGAAACGTTTATTAGACTTGAACGCACCTGGAATCATCGTTCAAAACGAAAAACGCATGTTGCAAGAAGCAGTAGATGCATTGATCGATAACGGTCGTCGCGGACGTCCAGTAACTGGACCAGGTAACCGCCCATTGAAATCTCTTTCTCATATGTTGAAAGGGAAACAAGGTCGTTTCCGTCAAAACTTGCTAGGTAAACGTGTGGACTACTCCGGTCGTTCCGTTATCGTTGTTGGACCTTTCTTGAAGATGTACCAATGTGGACTTCCAAAAGAAATGGCCATTGAATTATTCAAACCATTCGTGATGCGTGAGCTTGTTCAACGTGAACTAGCTTCAAACATCAAAAATGCGAAACGTAAAATCGAACGTCAAGAAGACGAAGTATGGGATGTTTTAGAAGACGTAATCAAGGAACACCCAGTATTGCTGAACCGGGCACCTACGCTTCACCGACTTGGTATCCAAGCATTCGAACCAGTTTTAGTACAAGGACGCGCAATCCGTTTGCATCCACTTGTATGTGAAGCTTATAATGCCGATTTCGATGGAGACCAAATGGCTGTCCACGTGCCATTGAATGAAGAAGCACAAGCAGAAGCACGTATGTTGATGTTAGCTGCTCAAAACATCTTGAACCCTAAAGATGGTAAACCAGTTGTTACTCCTTCTCAAGATATGGTTCTAGGTAACTACTACTTAACAATGGAAGAAGAAGGACGCGAAGGCGAAGGAATGGTCTTCAGAGATCAAAACGAAGCCGTTATCGCATGGCGCAACGGATACGTTCATTTACATTCACGTATCGGTGTGAACCCTAACTCATTAGGAGAAAAACCATTTACTGAATGGCAAAAAGAACGTACGATGATCACAACAGTTGGTAAGATCATCTTCAACGAGATCATGCCTCCTGAATTCCCTTATCTGAATGAACCAACAGACTTCAACTTGACCGTCCAAACACCGGACAAATACTTCGTTGAAGCTGGTACGGATATTCCTGCACATATCAAAGAGCAAGAATTAGTGTTACCGTTCAAGAAGAAAAACTTAGGGAACATCATCGCAGAAGTCTTCAAACGATTCAAAGTAACAGAAACTTCTAAGATGCTTGACCGTATGAAAGACTTAGGGTACAAACATTCAACACATGCCGGTATCACAGTAGGGATCGCTGACATCAGTGTACTGAATGAAAAACAAGAAATCATTGAAAATGCCCATAAACAAGTTGAAACTATTACAAAACAATTCCGTCGTGGTCTGATTACAGATGACGAACGTTATGAACGTGTCATTGCTGTTTGGAACGCTGCAAAAGACAGCATCCAACAAAAACTGATGGAAGGTTTGGAAGCGAAAAACCCAATCTTCATGATGTCTGATTCTGGAGCTCGTGGGAACATTTCCAACTTTACACAGCTTGCCGGAATGCGTGGTTTGATGGCCGCTCCTAATGGTCGAATCATGGAATTGCCAATCATTTCAAACTTCCGTGAAGGACTATCTGTCTTGGAAATGTTTATCTCAACTCACGGGGCTCGTAAAGGGATGACCGATACAGCCTTGAAGACTGCCGATTCAGGTTACTTGACTCGTCGTCTGGTTGATGTGGCTCAAGATGTAATCATTCGTGAAGAAGATTGCGGGACTGACCGAGGTCTTGAGATCCAAGCAATCCGTGAAGGAAATGAAATCATCGAATCATTAGAAGATCGTTTAGTGGGACGTTACACTCGTAAAGAAGTACGTCATCCTGAAACAAATGAATTGATCATCGCAGGAAACCAATTGATTTCCGAAGACATCGCAAAACAAATCGTTGATGCAGGTGTCGAAACAGTGACAATTCGTTCTGTCTTCACATGTAATACAAAACATGGTGTCTGCAAACATTGTTACGGACGCAACCTTGCAACTGGCTCTGACGTTGAAGTCGGCGAAGCAGTTGGTACGATCGCCGCTCAATCAATCGGTGAACCTGGTACTCAGTTGACGATGCGTACATTCCATACAGGTGGGGTTGCCGGAGACGATATCACTCAAGGTCTTCCTCGTGTCCAAGAAATCTTTGAAGCACGTAATCCGAAAGGGCAAGCAGTGATCACAGAAGTAACAGGGGATGTCATCGATATCTCAGAAGATCCTGCAACACGTACCAAAGAAGTAACAATCAAAGGAAAAACAGATACACGTACGTATACTGTTCCTTATACAGCACGTATGAAAGTAGCAGAAGGCGATATGATCCACCGTGGCGCACCATTGACAGAAGGATCAATCGATCCAAAACAATTGTTGCAAGTCCGCGATGTATTATCTGTTGAAAACTACTTGCTTCGTGAAGTACAACGCGTTTACCGTATGCAAGGGGTAGAAATCGGCGACAAGCATATCGAAGTAATGGTTCGTCAAATGCTGCGTAAAGTTCGTGTAATGGATCCAGGTGATACAGATATCTTACCAGGTACATTATTAGACATCGCAGACTTTAAAGATCAAAACTACAATACGCTAGTCTCAGGAGGCGTTCCTGCAACTTCTCGACCTGTCTTGCTAGGTATCACAAAAGCATCATTAGAAACAAATAGTTTCTTATCTGCTGCATCATTCCAAGAAACAACTCGTGTCTTGACGGATGCTGCGATCCGCGGTAAGAAAGATCCTCTTCTTGGTTTGAAAGAAAATGTTATTATCGGTAAGATCATCCCAGCTGGTACTGGTATGCAACGTTACCGTGACATGGAACCAAAAGAAGTCGGTGTAGCAAGCGAAAATGTCTACAGTATTTCAGATATTGAAGCGCAAATGGCTGCAGAAGATGCAATGAACAATCAAACAAAATAGAGGTTGTGACAGAAGTGGTCAGCTTCAAGAAATAAGAAAGAATTTACGAAAATTGCTTCTCAAATTTTTGTGAAATTTCGGCTTATTTCCGAAGAAGTTACTTCTGGAATACCGTGTATAAGAGGTTGTGAAATCAGCGTTTTGACCTGAGTATTAGAGAAATAAACGGAAAAATAGTTCCTCATATTTTGCCGTTTGTTGAACTAATACCGAGGGTCAGCTGATTGAACACCGTTTATTCGGAAAAAGGGATTGTGACAAAATCTTGTCACAATCCCTTTTTTTGCTCATACGAAGTAGCTTCCCTCTCATTTGTTTGGTTAGAAGAAAGAGTGGGAGATGATTTTGAAGCTACAGGTTTTGCTATATCAGCTGACTGTTCATTACCTATCATTTCTTGATATATATAAGAAATTGCGGATCTAGATAGACCGAAAAACGATGCAATATGTCTTTGTTTGATATCAGGTATTGTTAAGGCTTGTTGGACTTGATTACGTAATTCTTGTGATATAAATCGCCCTTGTTTGCTGGAAACTTCGCCAATTCTCTCACGCAAAAGCTGATGAGTATATCGTTTATCAATGATATCATACTCTTTTTCAAATTTTTTTTGGGACATAGTATTTACTGTAGACTTGGATACGCCAAAAAATAAGGCAATCTGACTTTGATTAAGATCAGGCAATGTTAAGGCTTGTTGGATTTGATCGTACACTTCTTGCGGTATTCGTTTTTCTCTTCCTTTTTGAAAAGAAACATTGCCAAATATCTCATATAGACGCTGCTGAGCACTATTTGCAACATTTCCTTCTACTGAACTGTCCATTTTTTGCTTATCCGCAACAAAGGCTGACTCTGAACCAGCAGAAGTAGATGGGGTTGGTTCTTCGACTGCTTGTTGATGGAGGATCGAATCGGGCAATATTTCCGCTAGTTCATTGATGACTTGCCTCTCGTTTTCGCTGAGCGTTAGAGAATCATCCTTTGAAGGAAAATCAAATTCGTGTGAAGGAAAATCAAATTCATGTGAAAGAAAATCAAATTCGTGGGGTGTTGCTGGAGGCGTTTTTATTTTTTTGTTCGCTTTAGTTAATAGTTCATCAAATGCAATAAAGTCAGTGGGTGTATCTGAATGTTTTCTTTTTGCTTTAGGCATAGTTATCCCTCCGATAATATGGATTTATTTATTCGCATGAAAAAATAAAGGTACATAATTTTGGGATAAGCATACCATATAAAACTTATACACAACGTGGTTGAAAAGACAACTTTTTCTTTCCTGTGGAAAAAATGATTCAATACAATTGTCATAGTTATCCACAACCAATTGAAAAAGAAGGAAAATGAAGAAAAATCTGCTAAAAATACCGGGAGGGGGTAAAAAACGAGCAAAATAATTTTAATTATCTATAAAACAGGTATGATGAGAAAAAAGGGGGATTTTATATGACAAAAAAAGCAGTTTTCGCAGGCGGATGCTTTTGGTGTATGGTCAAACCATTTGAAGAGCAGCCAGGTATCATTTCTGTGACATCCGGTTATACAGGCGGGCATGTACCAAATCCAACTTACGAACAAGTAACAACAGGCACAACAGGGCATACAGAAGCCGTAGAGATCGAATATGACCCAGAAGTTATTTCTTATGATCAGTTGGTGGAAATCTATTGGCAGCAAACCGACCCGACTGACGCGTTAGGACAGTTCGCTGATCGTGGTGATTCTTATCGACCAGTGATCTACTATAGTGATGAAGAAGAACGAAACATTGCAGAGCGTTCAAAACAAGCACTGCAAGACAGCGGACGATTCGATAAGCCAATCGTGACAAAAATCGAACCAAGAAGCGAATTTTATCCTGCAGAAGATTATCATCAGGATTATTACAAGAAAAACAAGCTCCATTACAATCTTTATCGAGAAGGTTCTGGACGTGCCGGTTTCATTCGTCGACATTGGGGCGACAAGAAATAAGAAGCCGAAAAAGCTACTTTTGGAACACTGTATATCAGAGGTTGTGACAAGTCGTTTGTCACAACCTTTTTTCAATACCTAAAATGAAGGACGATCAGCAGGGCACTACTCAAAAAAGGAATGAAAGGCAGCTTTTCCAACTTTTTTTTATGACAGATAAAGTAAACAGAAAAAAAGGATATTCCAAACAGGCTAGCCAGAAACAAGACCCGAAGCAACTCTTCCAGAGGCAAGCCCCCACTCCAAGAAAGCACCAACAGAGTATCGCCAGCACCGAGATAGGATTGACCATAGCGAAGGCATGCAGCGCCTACGATGAACGTTAACAGCACACTTTGCCATTGGAAAACGCCGGCCTGCAACCAAAAAATCCATAAGACAGCCCAGGAGAAGAATAGCGTGTGAGAATGGACCATGAAGTAAAACAAGTCCATCAACGAAAATAGCAAAGCCGAAAGCACCCAAATGAACGTCGAAAAATTTCTTGCGGAAGAAAAAGTAAAGAACCAGATAAAAAGACCACCACATAAGACTTCTGCCAACAAATAGTAGAAGGGCAACCGACACCGGCAATAGCGGCAGCGAAATCGTTGGACGATGATCGAAAGAATCGGAATCAATTCATACCAAGAAAGCGAACGACAGCATTTGACACAATGAGATCTAGGATAAATAATAGAGTGACCTAACGGAATCCGCTGGGCGGTTAAACATAAAAATGACCCAATACAGCAACCAATGATAAAATAAAGTAACACGCCATCTCCCCCTTTTCAAAACCAAGATACGCAAGCTTAAACTAAATTTTTGTACATACATAAAATTTGAGGTGAAAAAATGAACGTTTCAATCGGATTAGATATCGGAACCACACAAACCAAAGCAGTTGCTTTCACAGATGAAGCCCAAGAAGCAGCATCCGCTTATTTTCGCTACCCTTTGATCCAAGAAACACAAGGGATGGCAGAACAAGATCAGGAATTGATCTTTCAGGGCGTCTGCACCGTTATAAAAGAAGTAATTAAACAGTTGCCTTCAGACACGACCATTCAATTTGTCTCCTTCTCCTCTGCGATGCATAGCCTGATATTGTTGGATGAAGAGAAAACACCGTTATCTCGAATGATCACTTGGGCAGATAACCGAGCAGCGGACGAAGCAGAAAAACTGAAATATACCGTGCTTGGCAAAGAATTTTATCGGCAGACTGGGACACCGATTCATCCAATGACACCATTGAACAAAATCAAGTGGTTGCAAAACAGCCAACCTGAATTATTCAAAAAAACTGCTTATTTTGTCGGTATCAAAGACTATATTTTTTATAGATTGTTTGGAGAACTCATCAGCGACTACGGAACAGCTTCAGGAACTGGATACTTTGATATCCATGAATTCCAATGGGCAGAAGAAGTGCTTGACTACTTGGACATTCGGACAGAACAATTGCCGCAAGTGTTTCCTTCCACCTATCAAGTAACAGGTCTACCGTCAGAAACAGCAGCAGAACTAGGTTTGCCAAATGATATATCATTTGTTTTGGGAGGGGCAGACGGCCCGCTTTCTAATCTAGGGTTAGGCGCTTTTGGTGATACGATTGCCGCTTTGACCGTAGGAACGAGCGGAGCACTTCGTTTTATTACTACTCAGCCTCAGTTCCATCCAGAAATGGAGACGTTTTGTTATGTTCTGGATCAGAAACATTGGGTAGTAGGAGGAGCGACTAGCAATGGTGCTGGCATCTTTGATTGGGCAGGGCATACATTTTTACAGGAAGTCGTTCAATCTGCTAAAGAAAAAGGTGAAAATCCATATGATGCACTGCTTTCAGCTATTGCTTTTGTGCCAGCGGGTGCCAATGGTCTGATTTTTCATCCCTATTTGCTTGGCGAGCGAGCACCGCTTTGGGACGCAGATGCGTTTGGTAGTTTTATCGGCTTACAGCGGCAACATACAGAAAAAGAAATGATGAAGGCGATTCTAGAGGGGATCTGTCTCAATCTTTATCGGATTTTAAAAGGAGTTTGCCAAGAAAATCAGCTCACAGAGATCCGTGCTACAGGCGGGTTTGCTCAATCACCGATTTTTCGTCAGATGATGGCTGATGTACTGGGTTACCCGCTTGTTTTCCCTACTGTCACAGAAGCATCCGCATTAGGAGCTGTGATTTTAGGCTGGCGAAGCATCGGAAAGATTCAAAGTATCAGTGAAGCACAGGAATTGATAGAATTGAAAGAGCAAGTCGGAGTACAAGAAAACGATCATAAAAAATATCAGAAAATCTATCCATTATTTGTTTCGACACAAAAGCATTTAGCACAGACTTATCAGCAATTTGCTCAACTGCGAGAAGAATTAGCTGATTCTGAAAAATGATTGGCTTTACGGATAAAAAAGCGAAATGAAAATCGTTCTCAGGTAAATGATTTTGTTGTACTTTTCATTGAAAGTCTACTATTATTTTAAGTGTAAGAAAATGTTAGGAGGCAAGAAAGATGAAATTCCAACAAACCAAAGAAGTATTAAATCAATTAGTTGCAGATCTAAGCCAAATGTCTGTTGTTGTTCACCAAACACATTGGTACATGAGAGGACCAGGTTTCCTTACATTGCACCCAATGATGGATGAGTTCATGGACGATTTGAACGCTCAGTTAGATGAAGTATCCGAACGCTTGATCACATTAGACGGTTCACCTTATTCTACATTACGTGAATTTGCAGATAACACGAAAATCCCTGATGAAGTAGGACGTTGGGACCGCACGATTCCTGAACGTTTGGAAACACTTGTTGCAGGCTACCGTTATCTAGCAGATCTTTACCAAAAAGGAATCGAAGTTTCTGGAGAAGAAGGCGACGATCCAACACAAGATATCTTTATCGAATTCAAAACAGCCACAGAAAAACGTATCTGGATGATCCAAGCTCATTTGGGCAAAGCGCCAGAGATCGACGCGTAAGCGCGAAACTTATCCTTTTATATAGAAGAAACCGCGGAACAGCATCGTTTCGCGGTTTCTTCTATATTAGAAAACGACCCTTTTACATAAAAAGAAAGGAAAAAAGTAAAGTTTCATATAATTTTTTCAACCGGTCAGAAAAACGTTGACATTGACCAGATTAGAAGGTAATATGTTAAATGGTATTGTTTGCCCCACAAAGAGCCCCGGAAACTCGAAGTGTATGTCAAACATCAGAACTTAAATTGGAGGAAAATAACGTGCGTACAACATATATGGCCAAACCAGGCGAAGTAGAACGTAAATGGTATGTAGTAGACGCAACTGATGTTCCATTGGGACGTCTTTCAACAGTTGTTGCATCTGTACTACGTGGTAAAAATAAACCAACTTTCACACCTCATTTGGATACTGGCGATTTCGTCATCGTCATCAATGCAGACAAAGTGAAATTAACAGGTAAAAAAGCGACTGACAAAATTTATTACCGTCACAGCAACTACCCAGGAGGATTGAAATCAATCACTGCTGGCGAATTGCGTGCTAAAAATTCTCGTCGTTTGATCGAAACTTCTGTAAAAGGTATGCTTCCTAAAAACACTTTAGGCCGCAAACAATTTACAAAATTGAACGTATACGGTGGAGCAGAACATCCACATGCAGCACAACAACCAGAAGTTTTAGACATCACAAACTTAATCTAATAGGAGGGAATTTCATTGGCACAAGTTCAATATATCGGCACAGGCCGTCGTAAAAACGCAGTTGCTCGCGTACGTCTAGTACCAGGAACTGGCAAAATTACTGTAAATAAAAAAGATGTTGAAGAATACATTCCACATGCTGACTTGCGTGAAGTAATCAATCAACCTTTCGCTGTTACTGAAACAAAAGGCGCATATGACGTATTTGTTAACGTAAACGGCGGAGGATACGCTGGACAATCAGGAGCTATCCGTCATGGTATCGCTCGTGCATTGCTAGAAGTTGATCCTGACTTCCGTTTAGCGCTTAAACGTGCTGGCTTGCTTACACGTGACGCACGTATGGTCGAACGTAAAAAACCAGGTCTTAAAAAAGCTCGTAAAGCTTCACAGTTCTCAAAACGTTAATATTATTCGAGCAAAACACACCTTCTATTTGGAAGGTGTGTTTTTTTTTGTGTATTTTGAGCTATGATGGCGGGTACAATTCTTGGTCTATAACATCATCCAACAGTATTATTCATCAGCATCTCTCCTTTTCTAAAAAAGAAGATAGAGCAGTCAATCATCTTGTTCTTATTCCTAGTTCCTCTTATATGGGGTCTTAATATTAGTCATATTCACCAAGTAATCGACGCTAGTATTATAGTAATGTGCCAATTTTATGACTGTTTTCATAGGGATATCCAATTCACCATTCTCATATCGAGAATATGTTGATTGTGAAACATTTAGAAGTTTGGCGATTTGCTGTTGAGTTAAATCATTATCTTCTCTCAGGTCACGGATTCTTTGAAACATATGCTTCACCTCAACATCATTCTAATTTATGCGTTTATAGCATATTGACTTTTATGCTTTTTTCGCATATTATGAGATTAATTACGAGGATAAGGTTCTTTTTGATCTGTTAAGTTGAGCAAGTAATCAATGCTGGTAGAGTAAAAATCCGCTAGTTTGATCAGGGATTGTGTCGGGATATCTAATTTTCCGGACTCATAACGAGAATAAGTGGTTTGGCTGATATTCAATAGTTTCGCAAGTTGTTCCTGATTCAAGTCTTTATCTTCTCGTAAGTCTCGAATTCTATAATACATAAAATCACCTCTCTTTTATTTTAGAGGAGGAAATTTATGCTGTAATGTATTATGCAATAAACGCATAATTGCTTGTGCGTTTATATATTATTGGTTAGTTTGGTTTTTTAATTAAAGTACTTAAGATTTATCAACTTATATAGCAGATGAAGGGA
The DNA here is from genome assembly GCF_035725965.1 of Enterococcus sp. E5-162. NCBI lineage: Bacteria > Bacillati > Bacillota > Bacilli > Lactobacillales > Enterococcaceae > Enterococcus > Enterococcus sp. E5-162. The sequence goes on from NZ_JAPRFV010000006.1 coordinate 48,583, forward strand.
GGTCATTTAGAGATAACTACTCAATATTAAATTGGGTAATTACTAGTCTTAGTTTCCATTTGTATATCAAATATTCCATTATTTCTAAGGAGGGGAAGAACAGAAATGAGAAAGAAAGACGAGTGTTGGCTAAAAAAGCGTGTATCAACTGATGTAGTTTCGACATATAGTTTCGAGCAGTCGGACCAATTGACGGATACGATCAAACGAGAGATGCAGACATTATTTCCAATGTGCCGCTATGTGGAGGAGACAAATGTAGAGTTATATTTCAAAAAGGCAACGGATGCGCTGCTTGGGGATGAAGGATTTGAAATCAGTCATGAGCACAATCAGACAGTCGTTTATGCGAATACAAGTAAAGGCTGGTTATATGGATTTTTTGAACTATATAAACAATTGGTTCGTTCAAATGCAATACCTACAAATGTACGATCGATTCCTGATCAATCTATTCGAATGCTGAATCACTGGGATAATTTTGACGGGACGATTGAACGAGGATATGCGGGGGAATCGATTTTCTTTTCAAACAATCAGTTTCGGAAAGATCATGAAACGTTGAGAGAATATGCACGTCTTTTGGCTTCCATCGGAATGAATGCGGTTTCTATTAACAATGTCAATGTTCGAAGGAAAGCCAAATGGTTGATTACTGAGCCATATTTAGGTGAGATAAAACAAATCGCAGACACTTTCGCAGCATACGGTATTCGTACGTTTCTAAGTATCAATTTTGGTGCGCCTATATCTGTTGGAGGTCTTGAAACGGCAGATCCGTTGGCTGAAGAAGTCATCACTTTTTGGCAAAGAACAGCAGATACAATCTATAGAATTATTCCAGAATTTGGCGGCTTCGTAGTAAAAGCAGACTCAGAAGGAGAACCAGGTCCCTTTTTATATGGTCGTGATCATAATGATGGTGCCAATATGCTGGCACGTGCGTTGCAATCATATGGCGGGCTAGTGATATGGCGCTGTTTTGTTTATGACTGTTCACAAGATTGGCGAGATCGTTCAATCGATCGAGCCAAAGCTGCGTATGATCATTTCCTGGAATTGGATGGCACTTTTGAAGAGAATGTCCTTTTACAGATTAAAAACGGGCCTATCGATTTTCAAGTGCGAGAACCGGTGAACCCGTTATTTGGCGCTTTGAAACAGACTAATCACATGTTAGAGTTCCAAGTGACACAAGAATATACTGGGCAACAAAAACATATTTGTTGTTTGCTACCTATGTGGAAAGCTGTGTTAGATTTCGATACGAAACGTCCGTTGGAACACTCGAAAGTAAAGGAGATTCTTTCTGAACAAAGTCCTAATCCTAAACATTCTGGGGTGGCTGCTGTTGTTAATGTAGGGATGGATGATAATTGGACAGGGCACAAATTAGCACAAGCCAATCTATTTGGTTATGGAAGACTGATTTGGAACAATGAGTTAAGCACAGAAGATATCATTACAGAATGGATCGAATTGACATTTGACCTTGATGATTCTGCACATCATTTATTGAAAGAGATCCTCGTCACTTCCTACCAAACCTATGAAAATTACACGGCACCATTAGGAATAGGATTCATGGTCCGCCCCAATCATCATTATGGACCGGATGTAGACGGATATGAATATGACCGATGGGGAACGTACCATTTTGCTGACAGAAACGGTATTGGTGTCAATCGAACAGCAAAAGATGGTACAGGGTATACAATGCAGTACGCTGATTATTGGTACGAAATCTACGAGAACTTGGCTACTTGCCCAGATGAACTTGTCTTATTCTTCCATCATCTGCCATACGAGCATATTCTGCAAAGTGGAAAGACAGTCATCCAACATATTTATGACACGCATTTTGAAGGCTATGAAAAAGTAAACTCGTATATTGCCGATTGGGCTTCTTTACGTGGTCAAATCGATGAGGTTAGTTATCGGAATGTAGCCGAAAGATTGCAGGAACAAGAACGCTCTGCGAGAGATTGGAAAGACCAGATCAATACGTACTTTTATCGTAAAAGCGGCATTCCCGATGCATATGGTCGCACCATTTATGCGTAGGAAGATAGGGCGAATGTGATCCTTCATTTTTTGATAGCGCTTTATAAAAAATGTGGAGCAAAGAATTGCTGATTTTGCCAGATGAAGAAACATTTCGCAGTATGTTTGGTTTTATCAGATATTCGACTAAAAACAGATTAGGGGGAAGATGGATGAAAAAATGGAAAAAACAAATATTAATACTAAGCTTTATGCTTTTGGCATCGCTAGTAACAGCGGGATGTAACGCAGGAAGAAAAAAGACAGAAACAGCTTCCAGTGATGAACGTGTAGAGATCAGTTTTAGCTGGTGGGGAAATGACGATCGTCATCAGGCAACACAAGAGATGATCGCTTATTTTGAAGAGGAATACCCAGAGATTGCGGTGAAAGGTGAACCTAGTGGATTTGGCGATTTGGATCAGGCATTCACTACGAGATATGCAGGAAATACTTTAGCGGATATAACCACACTTCTCTACAATTGGGTGCCGCAATTTGGTCAAAATGATGGTTTTTATGACCTTGATACGATTGATACATTGGATTTATCCACCTATGATCCTGATTTTTTGAAATTTGGACAGGTTGATGGAAAGCAAGTTGCCGTTCCTTATGGAGAAAATACCTTAGTCATGTATTTAAACAAATCTGAATATGAAAGACATGGGATCGATATTTCTACGTTGAAGACGTGGGATGATTATGTTGAAGCAGCAAAGAAATTACCAGAAGGATCCTATTGCGTCGTATCACCGACTTGGCGTTTTCCAGTGACAATCTGGTTACAACAGAAAACTGGCAAGTCTGAATTTGATGAAAAAGGGAATATGAATTGGACAGAACAGGATTATCTTGAAGCGATGACTTGGTATAAAGAGATGGCGGATGCAGGAGTGTTTGTTTCAAGACAGGATTATTTAGAAAATGTAGGATCAGAACCAGTTTCGTTAGCCACGAACAAAAAATGGATAGAAGGACAGTATGCAGGTGGAATTGACTGGAATGCAGGAATCGCTTCGAACTATGAAGCGTTAAAGGAGATTGGCGATGAAATGGTCATTGTTGATTATCCAATCGCAGAAGGTGGAACGGAAGTGAATTTAATGTCGAAACCTTCTCTATTGTTTGCCGTTCGAAAAAATGTCGAGCATCCGGAAGAGGTAGGAACATTTCTAAATGAATTTTTAAATGGCGAAGAGGCAAATAAAATACTGGGTCTTTCAAGAGGAATACCGGCTTCAAACAAAGCCATCGAAGCTTTATCTGAAAATGGTCAACTGGCTGGAGTGATGAAGGAGGGATTCGAATATGCTCAAAGCGCAACAAAAATCAATCAGACTCCTTTTTATGAGGATGGTACCTTGACGACTATTTACACGACAGAAATGGAAGCAGTTGAATTGGGGCGGACGGATTTAGAAACAGCTGCGCGAAATGTGTATACGAAAACAAAAGACCAAGCGGAGAAGCTTGCCAAAGATTATAAATTGCAATAGACAGATGTATCGGCACTTTGTGGGAGTATGAGTGATTCAATATACTCCTATGAAGTTCCGCTGTTGATGATGGAACAACTATAGACGTTTGGAGGGCTTTTATGAAAAAAGAAAGAATAGGACTGATCTATGTGACCCCGTGGCTAATTGGTTTCTTTTTACTAACTGTTTGGCCGATCTTATCCTCATTTTATTACTCACTGACAGATTACTCATTGGCTCGTGTTGGACAGACACCAGAATTTTTAGGCATTCAAAATTATTTGAATCTATTTAAAGATCAAACATTCCTTGATTCGATGCGGGCGACATTGATCTATACAGTGTTTACAGTGCCGTTTCAGCTTGCATTTGCTTTATTCGTTGCTTTTATCCTGAATTTCAAGTTGAAAGCCATCAATTTCTATCGAACGGCTTATTACATTCCCTCGATTTTAGGAGGAAATGTGGCGGTTGGTGTGCTTTGGCGGTCCATGTTTCAGCCAGAAGGTTTAGTGAATATCTTCCTTGGCTATTTTGGGATAGAGCCAATCAACTGGTTATCGACACCCATAGGAGCGATGATCGTATTGATTCTCTTAAAAGTTTGGCAATTTGGTTCATCTATGCTGATATTTTTAGCTGCATTGAAAGAAATCCCCCAAGATTTATATGAATCATCGAGTTTGGATGGCGCTTCTAAATGGACGCAATTTTTCACAATCACGATTCCCTTGATTACTCCTACGATTTTCTTCAACTTAGTGATGCAGCTAAACAACGCCTTTCAAGAGTTTAATGGCCCTTTTATCGTAACCGGTCGTGGACCACTCAATGCTACGTATCTATCATCGATGTTTATCTATGACAAAGCGTTCAAAGAATTTGATATGGGCTACGCAAGTGCGGCGAGTTGGGTGTTGTTTGCACTGATTGTTTGTTCAACGATCATCCTTTTTTCAAGCCAGAAAAGATGGGTGTATTATTCTGACGGAGGTGGGAAATAGATGGAGGCAACACCTGTAGTATCTAAAAAAAGGAACCACCATAAAAAGCAAGGACAATCGATTATTCGCTATTTTATTTTGACTGTTGTTGCACTGATCATGCTCTATCCAATTATTTGGATGATTGGTGCGTCATTTAAATCGAATAATGAAATCTTTACATCGATCGGCTTTATTCCTTCGACCATTGATTTCCAAGCGTATATTGATGGTTGGGACACAAAAGGAGATTATACTTTTACCTTATATTTTATCAATACTTTTAAATATGTTATTCCCAAAATCGTTTTTACTGTTGTTTCAGCAACTCTTACAGCGTACGGGTTTGCCCGATTTGATTTTCCGTTTAAAAAAGTGATGTTCTCACTTTTGATGGCAACGATGTTTTTACCGCAAGTCGTGACAAGAATCCCCTTGTATCTTTTTTGGAATCGGTTGGATTTGTTAGATACATATATTCCACTGCTGGCAAACTCCTTTTTAGGTCAAGAACCATTTTTTGTTTTTATGATGATTCAATTTCTGCGTTCGATTCCGCGAGATCTTGATGAAGCGGCAATTGTTGATGGCTGTACTTCATTTGGAGTTCTATGGAGAGTACTGCTTCCGGCATTGAAACCTGCATTGATTTCCTGTGTGATTTTTCAGTTTGTCTGGAGTTTCAGTGACTTTTTAGGACCGCTGATTTATATTACCTCCCAAGACAAATTCCCGGTGTCTCTTGCTTTACGGTTAAATGTCGATCCGTCCACTAATACACCATGGAACCAAGTGTTTGCGATGTCGGTTATCTCTTTGTTACCAGCGATCATCCTGTTTTTCAGTGCTCAAAAGTATTTTGTAGAAGGTGTCACTAGTTCTGGTATCAAAGGATAAGGTAGAGCAGATGAATAGTATTTTTCATTCTATTTCTGAGTGGACCGTTTCGACTGTTCATTATGTATATCGATTGCTGGTTTATCAGATGTATTTCATTCTTTCAAATAGCTTCTTTCTGATCGTCTTGTTTTTTATAAGATTCACACTGAATAACTTTCTTTTATTTCTAGGCCCATTCGTTTTATTCCTTGCGAGTCTTTCAGCTCAATTTCGACTATTTACTGATTCAAAGCATTTAATGGATCGAAAAGACTATTTCATGTATTATCGAGAAATTTTCAAGAATAACTGGATATTTTTTGTTTTGTGTTCACTTTTCATTTCTTTTATTCTCTTTGGTTTTCGTATACTGATACTTTACCGTCAATCTGTTATGTTGTTTCCGTTTGTTTTGACTAGCTGTTTTTTATTGAGCAGTATGCTTTTTGTTTTACTGATCTCAAGTGATTCGAGAGTTACCCAAATCCCTTTCAGGAAGAAAATGGAATGGTCTTTGTTGGTAAGTTATCGGCTCCCTTTAGTAACTGTCTATAACATTGCTTTTATTGGACTGACCATTTTCTTTATGCAACATTTTTCATTGGCGTATATTTGTTTTTTTAGTGGTGTGATTAATCATGGTATTTATCGTAACCTGACAAGACGTTTTTCGATTGATAAGTTTTATGAAGATTGGAATGGTTAAAAGAGAGGGTGAGACGTATGCAGAGTTTAGTATTGCTTCATTTATTTGCTTGCGGATACTATTTAATTGCATCCTTTCAAGGCACTTCCTATGTTGGAGGTGTCTTTTTTCTCCGCCAAATGGTATGAAATGGCGGAGAAAAGAGGTGGATGGCAGTGAAAGAATTCAATTATCAAAAGTTAGAAAAACTATCGATTACTTATGATTTATTAAATATGTTGACAAAGATTCATGAATACAAAGGGAAACAAGAGCTGTATATCACAACAAAACCAGAAATTTTGAACAAGTTGACAGATTTAGCTTTGATTCAAAGTACAGAGGCTTCGAATAAAATCGAAGGAATTGCGACTACGGACGGTCGATTAAAGCAACTCGTAGAAGAAAAAGTCAAACCGCGCAATCGAGATGAAGAAGAAATAGCAGGTTATCGTGATGTTTTGAAACTGATTCATGACAGTTACGAGTATATTCGCGTAGTGCCAAACGATATTTTAACGTTACACAAGAACCTCTACAATTACTCAGCTAAAAGTTACAAAGGAAAGTTCAAAAGTGGTGATAATGTCATTACAGAAAAAGATCTAGATGGTAACGAACGAGTTCGCTTTGTACCAGCTCCAGCTTATTTAACGCCCGATTTAATTGAAGAGTTGTGTTATCAGTACAATCAAGCAATTCAAAAGGATGAGATTGATCCATTAATTTTGATTCCCTGTTTTGTTTTAGATTTTCTATCAATCCATCCATTTAGTGTCGGAAATGGTCGTATGTCACGTTTGTTAACACTGTTACTGTTATATAAGTCAGGGTATTTGGTTGGTAAATATATTAGCATTGAAATGCTAGTTGAAAAATCGAAACAAACTTATTATGACGCTCTGCAAACAAGTTCTGTTGGCTGGCTAGAAAATGAACAAGATTATACGCCTTTCGTTCGCTATTTATTGGGTATTATTTTACGAACTTATGAAGAATTTTCAGAACGCTTCGAGATGATTATCAATCGTGAACTAACACCAGCAGAGCGGGTAGTAGAAGAACTAGAAAAGTCCTTTGAACCTCTAAGTAGGGCTGACCTAGAAAATTTGTTGCCGGATATTAGCCAGCGAACGATTGAACGAGCTTTGGCTGAATTACAAGCGGAGAGCAAGATTCAGAAAGTTGGGAAGGGGCGTTCAACTAAGTATCAACGATCAAATGATTTTAAATCGTAATACGATTCACTGCTTCTTACTAGAACTAGTGAAAACAGTGAAAATTTTCCAATCAATGCGTTCTGCGTTGATCCAGCTTCACAGTTAAAAATGAATTGGAAAAAAATTCCTTGTTAATAACCATTATGACAAGGAACTTTTCTGTAGAAAAATTAGCAAAGATATTCTTGTTTTAAAAATAAAGCGTGTTAGCAACTAGAGACCTTGATTTAACAGCATTAGTAATATTTTTCTATTTTTTTTTTGCTTTAGTAAATATATTGGATAGAGTCACAAATAATAAAATAGTAAGGTAAGGGTGTCAACTAATAGAAATAAAAAATATATGTATTTTTTGCCGAAGTCAATTTTCCGTCTTTACTATGATATGATTTGATTGAGATGTGGTGAGCTAGATAAGTTCTTTCAATAGGAGCTAAAAACAAGGAGTTTTGCCGATGACTAATATAGTATTGAAAAAAATCGTTTTGCTGTTGTCTATACTCTCAAGTCTTGCATTGGCTGTTGCCATTAGGAATGTGAATAGGGAAGAAGATTTCCAAAAAAAGGTAAACACGGCCGAGTATTTTACACCGTTCAGATTTCCAGAATTTATCGTAGATCCTCAGCAAGAAACTAGGGTTCTAGAAATACTTGAATCAGTCTCAGAAAAATTGAATGTAAACTATATGGCAAAAGTTTCATTCTATGGTGTGAGAGACCATACCTTTTCTGAAACAGGAGAAATCTCTTTTGATCGTTTAGGTGAAACACATACATTTTTTCTTTCCAAGCAAACAGAAACACATCTTTTGAACAATTTTTACATAGAGCCTCAAATAATCAGTGAAAAAAATTATTTTGCATCTGACTTAGAGAAATATCCAGATGCGGAATATTTAGAAAATAAACAACTGAAAAACGAAGATTTTTTTATACTACCGATACAAATGGCTGAGGCGCTAAATCCAGCTGATTTTTTTGTGGAAACGAAAGATCAAAAAACTCTAGATAGGTTCCTATCAAAATTATCTGATGAATACAATCTCTCCTTTGAGACAGCGTACGAACCCACATCTTTTCAATATGAGAATGACATAGAAACATTTGCACCATCTCGAACATTAGAAGCATCTACTTTTGTGATATTTACTCTTTTCTATAGCCTTTCCTTGATTTTATGGATACTAGAGAACAATAGACACATTGCGATCTATCGTTTAAATGGTTTAACTAGTAGAAAAATTTTAAAAAGATTATTATTAAAAGAATTAGTGATTCTTTTTCTCTTGAATCTATTGGTAGCTTTCTTCTTTGTCCTACATTCAGTGAATCATTTGTTTGTGCTAGTGCAACTGTTCTTGCTTATTTTTAGTCTAATCATTTCTTTTTTTGTGATTGATTTACTAGGCAATCTTTCATTGAATAAGCAACTAAATCGCCAAACTTTTGGTAAAGGATTCTTTTATACTATCTATTCTGTCAAAATGTTGATTTTATTTTTTAGCGTGGTACAACTTGTTCCGTTAACTGAATATGCTCGCACATTCCTTACACCAGAAGCAGTACCTGAAGAAATAAAAAATCATGCCGTTTTCTATCCAAGACTTGGCGGCAATGAAGCGACTTTGACAGATCTTTCTCAAGATATGAGAGGATTAGATAAAACAAAGTTGCTTTCGCAACTGTTGGATGATGGAGCAATCGAGGTTGATACAAGTGCTTATTTTGAAGAAGAGAATCCTTTGATCCATCAATCTATTTATGTAAATAAAAACTATTTAGACAAGTATCCGCTCATCAGCATAACAAATCAGCCTATCCAAATTGATAAAAATGAGGATCGAGAAATCATATTAATCCCAGAACGAATGATGCCCGATTTTGTTCAACTTCGTTCTTGGTTTTTGAATGAAATGAATCCTGATAGACGAACAAAAAAAGAAGAGGATGTTTTGTTTTATACCATCCAAGATGAACAAGAAATCTTTGCCTTTGACCAAGAACAGGCAATCATCATCAATCAGCCGAATATCATCCATGTATTCACTTTGAACAATCTACCCATTTCTCATAGAAATATTCTGACAGGAAATAGTTTTGCTGAACCATTAAAAATTCCATTGATTGGGACTGCACAAGAAACCTATGATAGATATCTTCCGTTATTGAAGGAAGCAGGATTGGAAGACAACTTTCCTTTTTTGATCCCAATGGAACAGTTAAGGAAAACAGAATTGCAGTTGATTTATTTGTGGGACATAAGACAAAGGATAACTGATTTATCGATTACTATTTTATTGGTTATTGTTTTGATTACCTATTCCACACTGAGCTATTTCCGCCTTTATCGGCAAAAATTTGTTGTTTGGCGGTTAAATGGTGTTTCTTTTTTCAAAACTTATAGAAGAATTTTTCTGTTGTTTGGCTTACAATATCTTTTGTTTTTTATCTATGTAGCTGTCCATTCATTTAGGATAACGGATGTTTTTATTTTTTCGTTATACATACTAATCGAATGTATTGTGCTGTTGTCTACATTTTTTTTAATCGAGAAAAAACAGAACAGATTATGTGAAAGTAAATGATTTTTTACGAATCGGCATCCAACTTCGTCATCAGACTTCTGTCCAAGTAAAAGATCTGTCGCAACGCATCTATTACAAGGAAATCTTACTGGACAAAGAGTCAAGGGAGGTAAATGTGAATGGGGTGGCTGTCCATTTGACAGGAAGAGAATTCGATCTGCTGAAGCTTTTTTTAGAACATCCGAAAAAAGTATTTTCGCGAGCAAACCTTTATGAAACAGTTTGGCAAGAACCATATTTTGATAGTGAGAAAACAGTGAATATGCATATTTCCAATCTTCGAGGGAAACTAGCAAAGGCATATGCTGTGTATATTCATACGGTGTGGGGAGTGGGGTTTAGATTTGATTAAGTGGCTATTGCTTCTCGTTGTTATCTTTATGGGAAGTTTTATTTTCTTCCTGCAAAGGGAAATCAAGCGATTGACTAAGAAAATCGCTACTCTTTCTGAACGACAAGAATATGGTGGTCGTCTTTCAGTCAAATTTCGAGAAAAGAATCTAATGGACCTAGTAGATGCACTGAATACATGGGTGGATGAAAATGAACAAAAAGGACAAGTATTTCAAGAAATGGAAGAAAACATCAGACTATCGATCGTCGGCCTTTCTCATGATCTCAGAACTCCTTTGACTGCTATTAACGGTTATGTACAATCACTGGAACAGGTAGAGGATACGGAGAAACGGGAGAAGTATTTAACGATCATCAAACAATCTGTTGCAAGATTACTCAGTATGACGGATCAGTTTTATGATCTTGCTCGAATAGAGACGAAGCAAAAAGAAATGGACCTCCATACGCTTTCTTTTTCTAAAGAGGTGGAAGAAGTATTTTTCTCTTTTTATGAACAATTTTCTGTAAAAAATATCGAGGTAGCGTTCGCTGAACACTCGATAAATACAACGGTATTAGCAGATCCGCTCATGTTGTTGCGAGTGCTGCAAAATATCATACAGAATTTATTGCGTTATGCAGATGGACAAGCAAAGGTGACATTTTCAAAAGAGGATCCATTCATTCGATTAACAGTGGCCAATCCTATCAAAGCAGGAGCGCAAACCTCTGTTGAAAAAGTCTTCCAGCGTTTTTATACAGAAAATACCAGCCGCACAAATACGGAATCTAGCGGAATCGGGCTTTACCTGTCAAAAAGATTGGTGGAAGGAATGGGAGGAGAAATGGCCACTAAATTAGACGGGGGCATCTTCTCCATCTCCGTCAAGTTGCGGAGGGTTTAATTGGCTCTAATTTACCTGAAGTGAATGACAAAAAAATTGTATCTCGTTTTAAAGACATCTTCTTTTTTGGAAGGTGTTTTTATTTTGGTGTGATTGATACGAATTAGGTAACGAAGACAGTTATTTTTGTACCCCCTTTTCAAATAGCGCAACAGTGCTATACTAAAGCTAACAAATAAAGGAACGGAGAGGGATATGAATCAAAGAGAATTTATCGTTTTAATTATTATTGCAGCTGTTATTTTATTAGTTGCTTTAGACATTTTTTCACGTTTGAAATTAAAGGAAACAGTTCGTAGCAAATGGGGGAAAAATTCCTTATCAACCGAGATTTGATAAAGAAGAAAGCTTGAAGGAAGCATGGCTCACGGAGAAGAAGTTCCGTTCATGGGATAGCGAAATCGATGATCTTACTTGGTATGACCTGGATATGTTCGAAGTATTCGAAGGAATCAACAGTACCTATTCTAGTGTAGGTTCAGAAGCGTTGTATCAACGTTTACGCAGCTTTGATTTTGGTGAAGATCAGCAGTTAGAAAAACTGATTGCTTTTTATCAGGAAAATCCTCAACTGAGGGAAAAAATCCAATATCAATTCGCTCGTTTAGGAAAAAAAGATCATAATTTTGCAAAACAATATCTAGCGGATGGAAAAAGTAAAAAGATTGGACGCGTAGGTTTATTTATTTTTCTTGGCTTGCTTCCGCTGGTGGGTGTAGGTTTGCTTCTTTTAGGTCAAGTACTAGGAATCTATTTGGCAATCGGTGGGTTAGTATTCAATACGGTCTATTATCTAGTGAAGAAACAGACACTAGAAACAGAGCTGAATAGCATGAGTTATTTGGTTTCAACGATTTCAGCCGCCAATCAGTTAGCAAAACTGCCGACACCACTTCAAGAAGAGCTGAAACAGCAAACTAAACCATTAAGAGACATCCCTAAATTAGGTTTTTCATTTCGTATGAAGAGCGGGAGTGAAGCAGAGTTGATTTTTGAATATGTCAACATCATGTTCATGCTGCCATTTATCTCCTATCATTTCGTTCTCACTAAATTAGAAAAGCATTCAACTGAAGCCATCAAGCTGTGGGAATTGCTGGGAGAACTGGAAGTAGCCGCCGCAGTATTGAATTACCGTACTTATATGCCCATCACTTGCCGTCCGGAATTTACTGAGGGCGGTGTGACAGTGAAAGATATCTATCATCCATTGTTAAAAGAAGCGGTAGTGAATCCAGTCAACTGGCAGAAGAATACATTAGTCACGGGTTCCAATGCATCAGGAAAATCTACGTATGTCAAAAGTATAGCTATCAGCTGTATTCTAGCACAGACGATTCAAACAGCGATTGCAGAACAGTTTACCCTGCAACCTGGACATGTGTTGACTTCCATGGCAATCGAAGATGATTTATTTGAAGGCGACAGTTATTTTGTTTCAGAAATCAAATCGATCAAACGTTTGTTGGACCAAGTGGCTTCCAAAGAACGCTGCTACTGCTTCGTAGATGAGATTTTAAAAGGGACAAATACGATTGAACGGATTGCTTCTTCCGCTTCAGTCGTTCGGTGGCTTGCGGAGTATCCATCTTTAGCATTTGTCGCCACACATGATATCGAATTGACAGAGATTTTAAAGAATTATTGTGAGAATGTCCACTTTGAAGAACAAGTAACAGAAGGAAAAGGAATCAGTTTTGATTTCAAATTAAAAGAAGGACCTTCAAGGACCCGAAATGCGATTGCTTTGCTGAAAGTTTTGGATTACCCAGAGACTTTAGTAGAAACCGCAAAAACGGAAGCCGCGTCATTTGATGAAAAGCGGCAGTGGCATGTATTGGGATAGGCGAAGTGATCGAAAGTATTTATTGGATCAAAAATCATGGATTTTGCTTCTGCCGTTTATACGTGTTTAGAGCGTGAGACAAAAGTGTTCTTTACTTTTGTCTCACGCTCCTTTTGTTGCATATATGAATAGTAATCCTTTATCTTCGATTTGTTTTTTCTGAAAAGGTTGTCTGACTTCGTCCGATTGATGTCTTTTATTAGGAGATTTTCCTGAGCCCAGCAACCTGATTTTTCTCTGGAACCAAGTTGTTTTTTCATCTGCTGTATTCCATGATACAATAAAGAATCATGTCTATAAGGAGATAGGAAATAAATGGCAAATGCGCTTGAAATAAATAATTTGAAAAAGGTTTATGGAAGTGGGGTCGAAGCATTGCGAGGAATCGATCTTTCCGTGAAAGAAGGAGATTTCTATGCGCTATTAGGACCAAATGGAGCTGGAAAGTCTACAACGATCGGAATCATTACTTCTTTAGTCAATAAAACATCTGGAAAAGTGAAGGTCTTCGGTTATGATCTGGATACGGATCTAGTCCGAGCAAAGCAACAGATTGGATTAGTCCCGCAAGAGTTCAATTTCAATCCCTTTGAAACGGTCCAGCAAATCGTCGTGAATCAAGCAGGTTACTACGGTGTCTCTCGCAAAGAAGCGATGAAACGCAGCGAAAAATATTTGAAGCAGTCCAATCTCTGGGAAAAGAGAAATGTCCGTGCACGTATGCTTTCCGGGGGAATGAAGCGAAGACTGATGATTGCTAGGGCATTGATGCATGAACCACGTTTGCTGATCTTGGATGAACCAACAGCAGGAGTCGATATTGAATTGAGACGCGAGATGTGGGAGTTTCTACGAGAATTGAACGAAAATGGTACAACGATCATTTTGACGACGCATTATTTAGAAGAAGCTGAAATGCTTTGTCGTAACATCGGGATCATCCAATCAGGTGAACTAATCGAGAATACTAGTATGAAAGAGCTTCTATCCAAACTTCAATTTGAAACATTTATCTTTGATTTAGCGCCATATGAGACCAAACCTGTGATTGAAGGATACGCTTGTACATTTGAAGATGAACAGACAATCGCTGTCGAAGTTGAACGAAATCAAGGGGTGAACGGAATCTTCGATCAGCTGACAAGACAAGGAATCAAAGTTCTTTCTATGAGGAATAAGTCGAATCGTTTAGAAGAACTGTTCTTGAAAATCACAGAAGAAAATGATCATACGGAGGAGAAAAATGTTTAATCTTTATTTTACTGCATTAAAAAGTTTAGCTATCAAGGAAACGAACCGCTATTTGCGTATATGGGTCCAAACACTGGTTCCACCAGTGATCACGACATCCTTGTATTTTGTTATTTTCGGAAAAATGATCGGTGGTCGGATCGGTGACATGGGTGGTTTTTCATATATGGAATTCATCGTGCCTGGTTTGATTATGATGTCTGCTATCACTAGTTCGTATGCCAACGTTTCTTCGTCCTTCTTCTCTCAAAAATTCCAGAAAAATATCGAAGAAATCTTGGTAGCACCTGTTCCTACACATGTGATTATTTGGGGCTTTGTGATTGGCGGAGTGGGTCGCAGTATTCTCGTCGGCTCTCTCGTAACGATCATTTCCTTGTTCTTTGTACCACTTCATGTGTATTCATGGTTCATGGTCATCATTACATTATTGATGACGGCAATCTTGTTTTCGTTAGCAGGACTGCTCAACGGGATTTTTGCTCAGTCTTATGATGATGTATCAATCGTGCCTACATTTGTCTTGCAGCCGTTAACTTATCTAGGTGGCGTTTTCTATGCCATCTCTATGTTGCCGCCATTTTGGCAAGCTGTATCGAAAGTCAATCCGATCGTTTATATGATCTCCGGTTTCCGTTACGGATTCCTTGGAACGATCGATGTGCCAGTAGCAACATCGATGATCGTACTTGTGTTATTCATCGTTGTTTTGTACGCTGTTACTTGGTATTTGATCAATAAAGGAAGAGGATTGAGAAGTTAGAAAGAGGTTGTGAAATCAGCGTTTTGATCTGAGTATTAGAGAAATAAACGGGAAAATAGCTCCTCATATTTTGTCGTTTGTTGAGCGAATACCGAGGAGTTGGCAGGAGAACACCATTTATTCCGGAAAATGGACTGTGATAAGATTTTTGTCACAGTCTTTTTTGTTCAATCAGAAACATCTTTTAAGCTGTTCACTTTGCTTCTTTTTTTGTTTCCTAGTATAATGACAATGTTTTTGAGAAAGATTGCGACTTCACTGCTTGATAGAATGGAGAGTAACAAATAAATGACTACTAATTTTTGGAAAGAGCTGCCAAAGCCTTTTTTTGTTTTAGCACCAATGGAAGATGTAACAGATGTTGTATTTCGCCATGTCGTAAAGCATGCAGCAGCACCAGATGTCTTCTTTACTGAGTTTACAAACTCAGACAGTTTCTGTCATCCAGATGGAAAAGACAGTGTACGAGGAAGATTGACCTTTACAGAAGATGAACAGCCGATGGTTGCCCATATTTGGGGAGACAAGCCAGAATTTTTCCGAGAAATGAGCATTGCTATGGCAGAAATGGGCTTCCAAGGAATCGATATCAACATGGGCTGCCCAGTTCCTAATGTAGCAGAACGTGGAAAAGGCAGTGGCTTGATCCTTCGTCCAGAAGTAGCGGCACAATTGATTGAAGCGGGTAAAACTGGTGGTTTGCCTGTCAGCGTCAAGACGCGTATCGGCTATACGGAAATGTCTGAGATGGAAGAATGGATCAGTCACCTGCTTCATCAAGATATAGCCAATCTTTCTGTCCATTTGCGTACGCGTAAAGAGATGAGTAAAGTAGATGCACATTGGGAAGTCATTCCTAAAATCATTGCTTTACGTGACCAAATCGCTCCGCAAACACTAATCACGATCAATGGAGATATCCCCGATCGCCGGACAGGAGAAGAATTGGCTGAAAAATATGGCGTAGATGGCATCATGATTGGCCGGGGGATTTTCAAGAATCCTTATGCATTTGAAAAAGAACCGAGGGAACATACAGAAAAAGAACTGATTGGCCTACTTCGTCTGCAACTAGATCTGCAAGATCATTATTCAGAAATCATCCCGCGTTCGATCACAGGACTGCATCGTTTCTTTAAAATCTATATCAAAGGATTTCCTGGAGCAAATGACTTGCGTGTTCAGTTGATGAATACGAAATCTACCGATGAAGTACGAGAGATCTTAGACACCTTTGAAAAAGAACATCCAACACTTTTCAGTGAACGATGATTTCTTGCTTGAACACCGCGAATCAGAGGTTGTGAGCCTGCCGTTTAACTCTGAGTTACAAGGAGCAATTTCAAAAAATAGCTCCTCATATTTTATGAATATTGTAACTTGTGACCGAAGAGTTGGTAGGAGAACACCGTTTATAAGAGGTTGTGACAAAAGTCTTGTCGCAACCTCTTTTTTAACCAAAAAAGTGCAAATAGTTTACTTTAAGTAAGAGAATAATTATGATGGATAAAAAAGGTGGAACAAATAACATACTATATATATTGAAATGAACACTGTATGGATGCTCCAACTTGATGAAGCTAAGGAGGAATTCGTATGTCAGAAAAGGAATTAATGAAGGTAGTCGGTTTTTATGAAGGGTTGCCGATCGATGATCCCAAAAGCTTTATGGATGAAAAAGAACAGGTACCTGTACCCAGTCCACAGGATCTTCTGGTAAAAGTCAACGCAGTATCTGTCAATCCTGTCGATACGAAACTTCGCCAAGATAATGGGATAAGAAATGCTTTGCGTATCTTAGGGTTTGATGGGGTCGGGAAAGTCGTTGCTGTAGGCGATGAAGTGCAAAAATTTTCTGTCGGGGATCGCGTGTTTTATGCAGGTACAACAACAAGAGCAGGAAGCAATCAAGAATACCAACTGGTTGACGAACGTATTGCCGCTCTTGCACCGAAAAATCTGTCAGATGAAGAAGCCGCAGCGTTGCCATTGACTTCATTGACCGCTTATGAATTGTTATTTGAAAAATTTGGTCTGATTCCAGAAGAAAATGCCAACCGCGGGAAAAAAATCTTAGTGATCAACGGAGCTGGGGGCGTCGGTTCGATTTTGAATCAACTAGCGCATTGGGCTGGTCTAGAAGTCTATGCGACTGCAAGTCCGAAGAATTTTGAATGGCTGAAAAAAACAGGTGTAGACTATCCAATTGATTATCATCAAGACTTAAGTAAAAGTTTTCGTGAATTAGGAATCGATCAAGTAGAGTATGTCGCTGTATTATTTGATATTACCCGCTACTTTGATCAGATCAAGCACCTTGTCCGACCATTTGGACATGTGGGAACGATCGTAGGAATCAAAGAGCCGTTAGACATAGGTGTTTGGAAAAACCAATCTATCAGTTTCGACTGGGAGTACATGTTCGCTAAAACAGACTATAACTATGAAATCGAAACGCAAGGAGAAGCTTTAGCGCACATTGCTGCTTTAGCAAACGAAGGGATTATCCGTAGTACATTGAGCAAGGTCTATTCAGATGGGATCAATGCGAAGAACTTGAAACAAGCAACCAAAGACGTAGAAACAGGACATATGTTAGGAAAAGTCGTTGTTAGTGGTCCGTTCAACGGATAAGTAGGAATACGCCGATTTTCTTCTTATCATAAATAAAAACAAGAGCTCATGACAGTAATTTGCCATAAGCTCCTGTTTTTTTATTTATAATAAGCGAATCAATGAAAGGGAAAGAATACCTACCAAGACGATCACCAATAAGCTTTTTGAAAGAATAGCAGCTAAAAGCGTAGGAACTGAAGCCAAAGCATTTTCGAGATTAATCTGCGGCAGATGTCCGATGTTTTGGGTAAATAGACTGCTGAACCATAAAGCAGACATAATGACGATTGGGACAAAACTTAAATACTCAAGCAACGGTCGCGGTAAGTCGAATTTTTTCAGTAAGACAAACGGTAGCACCCTAGAAAGCCAAGTCGCTAGAGTACAACCTAAAATAGTCAGCAATGTAAATTCAAAAGAAGGCATGTTTGATCCACACCCCCAATCCGCACCCAATCAATGTTACAACTACGATCACTAAGTTGCTTGGGATAAAAATCAGTCCGACATATACCAGAATCAAAGTGAAACCAATCAGGATCAACTGTAATCGTTTAGAGGTGTTTCTATCAGAAATGACTTGAAGATAAAGTAAGCCGATAAACATAGCGACGATGGCGAAATCCAAACCAAACTGTTTCGGATCAGTAATAAAATTACCTAAAAATGCGCCAACAAGAGAAGAACCCACCCACGTCAAATAAGAAATCCAATTAGCTGTATTCATCCAACGAAAGTTTAACTTTTGTCCAGTATAGTTCAATTTATTCATTCCCAGTGCGAAACTTTCATCTGTCAGCAATGTGCCAATCAGCAGATTTTGAAGTAGCCGATTTTTCTTGAAATAAGGGGCAATCGTCATACTCATCAAAATCATTCGGGAATTGACTAGAAAGGTCGAGAGAACGATGGAAAGCAACGGACTATGGCTAGCAAGCATGCTGACTGTGATAAATTGGGCGGAACCAGCATAGATCAGCAGGGACATCAACGTGACGACTAGCGGATGAAACCCGGCAGCTTTCCCAACGATACCAAATGCAAGTCCAATACCGATATAACCAAAAACGGTAGGTAACGTGTCTTTGATCGCAGTTTTTATATCTAATTTTTCATCCAATAACAAAACTCCTTTAGCACGACATAAATTTTCATAATTGTCGTCAAACTTGTGAATATTCTAAATTTTTGTTCAACGTTTGTCAATGGTAAATAGTTCATACGGGGGGAATACTTAGAAGATAAAATTCTACTAGAAAAAATAAAAATGAGTATATTTCATATAGTAAAAATAAAATAACGTATTATATGTATAATTTTACCGCTTATTCTTTATCCCTTAATGGATTTTAAAATTATAAAACAACTATTATGATTAAGTTTTTTTAAAAATACTGGTAAATGAACAATTGGTTTTAACAGCGATGATATCATGAAAAACAAGGAACGTCTTACGAAAAAATGATTTTTAGAAATGAAAAATGAAGATCAGATGGATTGGTATATGTTATTTCATACAAAATCATGTTGCGATTGTTTTCAACTGAAGGAGAGCCATATTTATAAAGGAGTTGGCAAAATGGAAGTATGGGAGATCATCGAATTTGTTCGAAAGCAAAAAGGTATCTCCGTAGCAGAATTATGCGGAAAGGAAGTCAGCCGATCCGTTTACGAACGGTTTGTAAAAAATCAAGCAGACACGACAGTTAGCAAATTTTCATATTTTTTACAAAAACTCAATCTTGGTTATGATGAACTGAGGATATTCGATTATCCGCCGGAAGTGGCAAACATGGACCGGATGATGAAAGAAATGGTTTTAGCATTTATGAATCAAGATAAAGAAGAATTAAAACATTTGATCAGCCTGTGCGAAGAAAAAGGAGACATCACTCAAAAGGAGAGACATCTAGCTAGTTTATGTAAATTACTGATTGCTCGTATAGTAGATGAGCCAATTGCTGTTGCTGATTCAGAAGTTTATCAGTATCTGATTTATGCACAGACATGGACGAACTATGAGTTGGTGTTATTCAATCATTGTATGTATGCTTTTGATCCATTCTTTATCGATTTAGTGTTAGATAAAGCATTAGTCAGTATTTCCGCTTATCAAAATAGCAAGGATCGAAAGAATGAGAGCTTTCGGATGCTGGCAAACGCGATTATCCACTTTATCCAGCAGCAACAACGCGGACTAATTTGGAAATATATCTCAAAACTTGAAGCAGTCTTTTTAGAAGAAGATATGTTCTTTGAACGAAATCAGTATTCCCTACTCACTGGAATCTGGGAGATGATCAAAGGAAATGAAAAAGGAAGACAAAAAGTAAACCAAGCGTTGCAGATTTGTCAGCAACTTGGTGCAACGAAATATCATAAAATGAATCATGATCTTTTGAGAAATGTAGAAAGAATCTATGAAATCGATTTTCAATTAGACGAATTACTAGTAGTAGACAAATAAAAAGAGAGACAGCCGAGGTGTTACATCAAATACCTTGGCTATTTTTTTGCATGAAAAATATCAAAAGGATAATGAGACAATAAAAAATCAAATCAAAAAAATTTTTTCAAATATTTACGTACTTAATAAATGGGAGAATATTCACCACATATAAAACGAAGGAGGATCATCTGCATTTACAAGAAGGAATATTCGTTCCGGATAGAAAAAAAAGGAGGATAGAGGAGTATTGTCAGGTAAATATTAGCTGTTTTTTTATATTTTTTTGAGAAAGAACATAAAACATTAAAATATCAGCTAGTTTTTAAGAATTATTTCAAAGTGATTTGTAATAAATTTAAAAAGGTCATACTTAGAAAAATATGTGTGATTAGAAATGACTTGTATAGTTATTTTTCTTGGATTTTTGACCAGTCAAAAAAGGAGGGAGAAAGAGGTAAAATAACACATCGTATACGACACATGATGTGCGTGAATGCTACATTTTGACCACATAGACAAAAAATAGTTTATGATGTACGCGTAACAAAAAATAACTTTTTATTAGGAGGAACAAACATGGCAGGAGCAATTGCAGTCACACCCGAACAGCTTAAATCACAGGCAAAGGTCTACCAACAGGCAGCATCTCAAATCCAAGATGCGATCAGAAAGGTCAATTCCATGAACCAACAAATCGCTCAACAATGGAAAGGGCAAGCCTTCCAAGCATATTTAGAGCAATACAATCAGCTGGAAGGAAATGTCAAACAGATGGAGCAGTTATTGGAAAGCATCAATCAACAGTTGAACAAGTATGCTGACACTGTGGCAGAGCGGGATCGTCAAGACGCTGGCTCATTTGGATTTTAAGCAAATGGAAGAGGCAGTGAGAACCCTCATCGCCTCTTCCTTTCAATAGGGGCTTGTTCAACACAGGTATTAGGACCAATTTTTGTACAAATTTTTCAATAAGTTTTCACAAAAATTTGCCCTATTACTTGAAGCAAAAAAGTTTCGTCATTCATTGGGAAGGAGTGGACGTTTTTGATATGAAAATAAATTTAAAAAGAAAGGTTTCTTTATTCCTGACAATCATTGCCAGTCTATGTCTATTGCTTTTCTTCATCTATCTAGGTTTCAAAGATGAGAACGTCACGATCAGTACAACTGATCCTACAGGGAAAATGCAATATGCACTAGTCAACGAAGATAAAGGAGCAGTATTTGAAGGCAAAAATTATTCATTAGGTTCGGATTTTGTGACATTGATCAATAAAGACAGTAAAAATCGCTGGGAAACCACCACTCGAAACATCGCTACAGCTGGTGTAGAAAGCGGGCAATTTGATGCGCAAATCATCATTCCCCAAGATTTTTCTGAAAAATTGCTATCGCTGCAAAGTATCAATCCGGAAAAAGCATTGATCGAATATCAAGTTCGAGATGGACAAAATGAAATCACGAATCAAATGATTCAAGACAATGTCAACATGATCTTAACGGACTTCAATCAGCGGATTATCCAAATGTATTTTTCCAGTATCGTCGGGAATTTATTTGAAGCACAGCAAAACGTGAATCAAATCGCCGGAACACAAGTAAACTATCAGACGAATTTGGAATCATCTATTTACAGTCCATTCAAAGAAATCCCAGGCAATTATACGAATGTGCTGGAAACAGCCAGTATTTTAGACACAGACAATCAGTCTTTTAGTGCCCAGCAGCAAGCCTTTGTCCAGTCGGTCAAAGAGTTGCTAGACAGAAACAACCAAGGATTAGAAGGAGGCTGCCAATCGACTGAAACAGTCAAAGAATCGGTCGAGGACTACACGAAGCAGGCAAATGAAAAACTGAAAGAATCGATCAAACAATTCAATGATCAAGTAGCGATGCAAAAAAAGCAGCTCAACGAACAATGGGAAACAGATACGGCAGACTATAAAAAGCAGCATGATCAATTGAATGAAACAATCTTGTCCCAGTTGGGTGATTTTTATACCAACAATGAACAAGAAAGCACAGGTGTGTACGCCGGTTTTTTATCAGAATCGGTTCTTTTCCAAGTGACACAAATAAAAAGAATCACGGAACTTCAGGCAGAAATCGCTGAGCTACAAGCCCAGACAGAACAGTTGACCCAGTTGAAAAGCCAGATTGCAGCGACTTATTACAATGATCCTGCAGCTACTCCTGATACAGCAACCACCGAGCAAGTGAAAACAGCTATCCTCCAGCTGATTTCCGATTTGGGAGGGAACACACCCAAATTGAACGCTGAGTATCAAGGAACACTAGAGACCTCATTGGCTCAGATCCCAGACAAGAGCTTGGAACAGTTAGTGGACGAATTAGCAAAACAGCAAGTGATCACACCTGATCAAGCTTCCCTTTACTTGGATGAACTGGCAATCGTCCGAAAATACGCCCATGATTTGAACAAGCCATTGGGAAAAGAGGTCCATTTCACGTATTTAGATCCTAGACAAGGACATTCTGAAATGATCACCATTCCGCAGCAAACAGTCACGCTTTCCATGGACCCGACAAAAGAGAATACTTATTCGATCCAATTACCAGCTGATTCGCAAGAACAAGTCAGTGTGATGCTAGATGGTCCCAAGCTGCAAGAAATCGAACAGTTAGTGAATGATGAACTGCATCCTTATCGCTATCAAACTACGATCATCGACCATTCAGATCATCAATTTACATTCGCAGCACCTGAAAAAATCGAAGAAACGGAAGAAAGTACGCAAGATTCAACAGATGACCTGCAAGAAAAAGAATTGCCGAAACAGGTGACATTCACGGTCAACCTGCCGATCATCTGGCATTTGAACTCAATAGAACAAGCGACATCTTATAATGAACTTCACTATTCATGGTGCAGGAACGAAACGGTCCAAAGCGATCATCACTATGCCGTCTATCTCCCGGTGGATCAGCCGCTGATCGATGATGTGCCTAAAATTCTGACACATTTACAAGCACTGGATACTGCTGCGCAGCAAATCGCGACTCTTTTCGGTAATCCGAACCAGTCGTTATCAGTCCAGTCTTATGCTGCCATGATCCGTGCGTCAGAAAATCAAGGGAAAACAGTTCTGGAATTAGCTAAAGACCAATCGATTTATCGTCGGTATGACAATATTACGAATGCTGAGAAACAAACGGTCATTACCGATAAATTATATGAAGAATACAAGAAATCAGGAGACAGGATCTACAAGGACACCGAGACTCAGATCAATCGACTGCAAGCGGTCATTGGGCATGAAACAGATCAGAATAAAGAAGAAGTCAGCCCTACGCTTTACGGCACATTGAATCTGATGACCATCCCGGAAAAACTGCTACAGGAAGCAGATAAATTGAATCAATGGTTCACAGATGCCAACCGGCAAATCAAGGATGCATACAATGCATGGGGCGAAACAGCAAAAATCGAAGCCACATCAGTGATCAATGAAGAAAATCCACATCCTGAAGAAAACGAGATGAAACAAATTGCTAACCAAACAGAGTCTTTAGTCCAAACGATGCAGGAACTGATGCGATCATCCAAAGAAACGGCTGCTAGCACCGAGAAATCTGCTGCAGAAGTCAAAGATATCGCGCCGGTAATCGAAGAATTAAAAACAACGACAGTTGATGTTCAGTCAAATGCGACAACGATCCTCACCAATCTGGATCAATCGATTCAACAATCGAAGCAAATAACGAAAGAAAACGAAGAATATGCAAAGACCTTTGAAAAAGTGTTGTCCAACACGAAAAACGGCGGAGCAGACAATACACAAGTTTTCCATTTTCTGTCACGGCCGATCCAAGGAAAAGGTGTGTTCGGACAAACAAGGCAAATCTCGTTAGTTCCTTATTACGCAACATTAACTGGCGCGATTCTGCTTATGGTCGCAGGGCTTTCATTACTAGGATTTATGAAAAAACGTAAAGTGACAGAAGCCAATCTGCTGGTTCAGCCGACAAGGATATGGCTGAACGTTCCTAATGTCTTCCTTCTTTCGTTTGTGACGACCTTACTTGCCGGTTTTTATGCTGGTGCTACCAGTGCAAGTGCTGGCACAGCGAATCGCTTGTTGTGGTTCAGCTATGCCTTTTTGACCTTTGCCAGCATGCAGCTGCTTGTCACAGGCTGTTTACGGCAATTCAAGAAACTTACCTTATATGGTTACGGTAGCGTTCTAGGATTGTATTTCATACTCACACCATTATTAGGAGTGACGGTCAAAATAGGTTCATTCACCGAGTTTCTCTATCGGCTGTCACCGCTCCAAAATATCCAAAATGGTTTTACAGTCCTGCTGAATGGCGGACGTATCAGTTGGATCAGTTATCTTGTGATCGCCATCCTTCTTGTTTTAGGACTGTTTCTGAATCTCATTGTTCTTCCTGAAGAACAAGATAGAAAAGAGCGTGAATCATGAATAAAAAAAGGAAAATCTGTTGGATCATCGGTATTTTGAGTGTTCATTTTCCTATTAGCTTCGACGGAACACGTGTGCATGCTGAACAAGGGTCTCTTATAATCAACAATCAGGTAATCTATGAGGATCAGCAAACGGAAGCAAGCGGAAACGAGGTCTCATTTGCCATCAACGACTTGTTTTTGGCGGAGAAAGAAGCGAAAGATCAGCAATTGAAAGCAAAACAAAAAGAACTGGTCTCAACTGCACAGAAAAAAATATTTTTTGAGGAAACGACTGAGCCAGAAGCTCTTGACCAAAAAGTAATGCCTTATCTCTTCAAAGAAGGAGACACTGTTGCTTCAGTCCAAAGTACTTCTTCTTCGACTATGCAGCAAAGGAAAGTAAATCAGCTGGTTACCTTTAGCGGCTATGTTCTTGGCGGAAGCCTATGCATAGGAATCGGTCTATTTTTAGGGAAACAATTAGCTTATCACAAAAATAAAAGGAGCAGGAGTGGCGTGTAGCATGGAAAAAGGTACAACAATCAGTATCAGTCTGCATATAGCTGATCGGATCATCGATCTGAAAGTCCCAAGCCAAGTCACTGTGGCACGACTGAAAACAATTTTACAAGAGTCGTTTCCAATCATTCATATCCGACTTCCCGAAAATTTTGAATTGGCTCTTTTGAATAAACCCATCCATTTGAGAAATGAGGCCATCTTAGCTGATTATTCTTTAGGCAATGGCGATCAGTTACAAGTGATCGAAAGACAAAAAAACAGGGAGGAAAACCCACTGTGAGAGAAATACAGAACATCGAGCAAACCATTGGATTTATGAACGAGACTAACGCTATAGAGGTGACTCTGCAGGCCAATCAGTATAGATTGGACAAACTGACACAGTATCAGCACTTTTTAGCACCTGGTATCCGAATGCTGTCAGGAGAGATTACAGAAGCAACAGAAGAAAAGCTGGTTATTCGCTATAAAAAAGAATCGGATACCTTGCCGCTTGAGCAAGTCGTCAAAAAGGAAGAGCTCTTCCACCGTTTGCTGCTGGCACAAAAAATCCATTTCTTAACGGATTTTCTACACCGTCCAGCTCAGCCTTTCCTCCATCCTGCTAATCTATTCGTTCGTGGAGAAGAACTAGTTATCGGGCACCGAGGATTTATGGAAACAATCGTCCCTTATATCAATGAAGAAGATGATTTTATCAAGCAATATCGGGCATTGGTCCTTTATATCCTGCATCCTAGATTAAACTATGAACTGCTGATTGAAGGCAGCGGTACGCTGAAAGATGCCTTTACAAAAAAAATAAACGAAGCAGATACGATCGAAATCATCGATCAGTTGCTGGCAACGGAGATTCTGAAGCAAAAGCAAAAGCGAGCCAAAGAAACACAAGTGGTCAGCAAAAGAAATCATCAGATTTTTAAGTGGAGCAGCTTGGTATTGGGGGTATCGACAATCGGATTTGCTGTTGCGACAGGGATCTATGCTCTGGATAAACTACCGGCACAAGAGCGTATCAGTTCCGCTGAGACACAATATATCGCCAATGATTATGCTGGTGTTTTGAATACGTTGAAAGAAGACGAACCTGAAAAACTGCCCACTGGTGCTAAATATGTTGCCGCAGTCAGTGCCG
This sequence comes from Enterococcus sp. E5-162, assembly GCF_035725965.1. Taxonomy (NCBI): domain Bacteria; kingdom Bacillati; phylum Bacillota; class Bacilli; order Lactobacillales; family Enterococcaceae; genus Enterococcus; species Enterococcus sp. E5-162. Next base: position 74,714 of record NZ_JAPRFV010000006.1, read on the forward strand.
TACAACTGGACAATTTGTCCAATGAACAAAAGGCAGCTATTTTAAATAACTTGTCCCTTAAATCGAGCGACAACACATTGCTTTACTGGATCTATGCTGGAAAAGGGAACTTCGATAAGGCATTGGATGTCGCTAAGAATCTTGGTGACAATCAATATATCTTACACGCTTATACCAAGTTATACGATGCAACAAAGACCAACAACAAGATGAAAGGTGAGAAAAAACAAGAATTGCTCACAAAGTATGAAGAAGAGATCAATAAATACATGAAGTTGTTAGGAGGAGAAGATGGAAATGAAGCCAACTGATCGGTTCGTCCCATTAAGTGATCAAATCCGGACATCTGTAAAGATCCTCTTTGATATTTTTTATTTTGGTGAAACGTTCGTCCATGAACAACTCACCGAGAAACAGCGTCAAGTCGTACTTAACGGTCAAAGCTTCACTTATGAAGACCAGAAGTTATTGTGTGACGGAAAACCAATCAAGTCAGATGAGCACTTGCTGATTTTAAGACATGAAGAGCTAGAAACTGTGTTTACGAATAAGCCAAAAAAAGATTTTCTGATCTCCGGAGCGAAAAAATCGGCAGTTTTTTTAGAAACAGATGCATTGATCTCAATTCCTATCGATCCTAAAACCAAAGAATATCAGCTGAAGATCTATCCGAGTAAGGAACATGTTTACTATAACAATCAGCTTGTACAAGAAGGTACATTTTCCTTTGGCGTAGGAGATCGGTTGATGGTCGATCGTTTAGTGATCGAAGTTCGGGAAAAGCAGCTGCGTTTCACCAGTCTGGGCACAAACTATCAGCTGGATCCATGGAAACTAGTAGAAGAAACATTTCTTCCCGAATATCCGGATGATTTCCCATTTTTTAGAAGAAGCCCGCGTATCCATTTGAAAGAACCAGCGAATGAAATCGAGATCCTTGCACCGAAACCAAAAGAAACAGAAGGCAGGAATGACTTATTGAAAACAATCGTGCCACCACTTGGTATGGTCGTTTTAAGCGGTGCCACAAGTTTTCTTAGCGGAGGAAACCCGATCATGATGCTGAGCATGGGTGGTGCGAGTCTATTGACAGCTGGTTTTTCAGTTTCCAGTTATCTGACCAATAAAAAAGAAACGAAACGAACAAACGAGGAACGGGAAACCACCTACCGCCAGTATATGCTTCAAAAAAAATCAGAACTGAACAAGCTGCAGCAAAAACAAAAAGAAGCGTTAGCGTATATGAATCCTTCTATAGATGATTTGGCTGTGATGGCTAAAGAATATCATGCGCGGATCTATGAGCGTATGAGCCGCAATGAAGATTTTTTGAATATTCGAGTGGGCACAGGAGAAATTATCTCCAGTTTCAAGACGAACTACCAGCCAGCAGAAGAAGATGATTTGAGCAAAGAAGCAGAAGAACAGCTCGTCTGGCCTTATAAACAGTTGGACGAAGCGCCAATCGTCGTTCCGCTAAAGGATCAGACGCTAGGATTAGCAGGACCATCTGCTGTACTGCGAACCGCCGTCCAAACCATCCTTTTCCAATTATCGGTTCTTCATTCGTACCGAGATGTCGAATTCATCACATTGGTTCCGGAAGCGGATTATCAAAAGGAGTGGAGTGCCTGGCGCTGGCTACCCCATACGAAGATCCGACATTTGAATCTTCGGGGAATCGTCCATCACGCACAGTCACGGGACATGGTCCTGAATTCCTTTTATCAAATGCTGACAAAGCGACGCCAGCAAGTCAAAGAAGCCGGAAATGAAACAGTTGTTTTTCAGCCGCATTACATTTTTTCGATCCTTGATGAAAGCTGGCTTTCAGGTCATGGATTGAATGAATTTCTGGCTGAAGACATGAGTCCGTACGGTGTGACAGTCATTTGGGGAAAAGAAGCCTTGAACATGCTACCGGAGACAACGACAACGCTCATCGAATATCAAAGTAGTGAATCTGCTACCCTGATCAATCAAAACAGCGAATACATCAATCAGACCTTCTTGCCAAATCATCTGCCAACTAGCTATCCACTGGAGCAAGCCATCCAGCGTTTAGCGAACTTGCAGCACGTGGAAGTGGAGAAGAATGCGGTGCCGGAAAGTCTTAGTTTATTAGATCAATACGAAGTGAAAAAAATAGAAGAACTTTCTATTCGGACTCGCTGGTTGAAAGCTGAACCAAACAAATCAATTCGTTCTTTGATTGGCTGGAGAGGAAAATCGGAGTATGTCTATTGGGATCTGCATGAGCGGGTTCATGGTCCACATGCACTCGTTGGAGGAACGACTGGTTCAGGAAAATCGGAGTTTTTGACCACCTATTTGCTAGGTTTGGCGATTAATTTTTCTCCAGAAGATATCGGAATGTTGATTATTGATTGGAAAGGTGGAGGAATTGCAAATACATTAGAAAAATTACCTCATTTCATGGGGGCAATTACTAATCTAGATGGTGCAGGGACGGCTCGTGCATTGGCAAGTATCAAAGCAGAACTGAACAAAAGACAAAGAGAGTTTGCTAAATATGGAGTAAACAATATCAATGGATACATGAGTTTATATAAACAACGTCTAAACCCTAATCCAGCTATCACTTATCCTAGTAAACCATTACCACATTTGATTTTAGTTTCAGATGAATTTGCTGAATTAAAAGCAAATGTTCCTGAATTCTTAGAAGAATTGACCTCAGTAGCACGAATCGGCCGATCGCTAGGAGTCCATTTGATTCTAGCCACACAAAAGCCATCTGGTGTGGTAAATGATCAGATTGAAGCAAATAGTACAAGTAAAATCGCACTTAAAATGGCTAGTGTCCAAGATTCGAATGAATTACTAAAAACCCCAGATGCTGCTCAAATCATAAATCCTGGTCGTGGTTATCTTAAAGTTGGCGAAAATGAAGTATATGAATTATTCCAAAGCGGTTATGCCGGTGTTTCATATGATCCAGACAAAATAATCGAAGAGAATGTGGACGAACGGATTTTTATGATCAATGATTTAGGGCAATCAGAGGTGCTCTATGATCCTGGTGAGGAAGTGATTCAAGGAAAAGATACTAGCGAATTACCAACGCAACTAGAGGCAGTGATTGACAAGATCGATCAAATTTTTCAACAGTCGGATTATATCCTCCCCGAGAAGCCTTGGTTACCCAATCTGGAAGACCAGATCGTGACGCCGTCTGTGAAAGAAACGAAAGAAAGAAAAATGGATATCCCGCTTGGAGTAGTAGACATACCGTCCAGACAAACGCAAGAAATCTATAACTATGATTTGGTAAAAGCTAGCCACACTGCTATATTTGCAAGTCCGGGGTACGGAAAATCAACAATATTACAAACGATTACGATGAATCTTTCACGTCAGAACACGCCGGAACAGATTCACTTTCATTTATTGGACTTTGGGAATAATGGTCTATTGCCATTAAAAAACTTGCCTCACACAGCAGACATTGTCACTTTGGAGGAAGACGAAAAGCTGCAAAAAATGTTGGATAGGATTTCTCTTGTATTAATAGAAAGAAAACAGTTATTCAAAGAATGCGGCGTAGCAAATCTTGAACAATATGAAACAAAAAGGCAAATAACATTACCAATCGTTGTTACAGTTCTTGATAGCTATGATGGTCTAAGCACGGATGATACGCGTAAGGAAAAAATCGATGGACTACTCCTACAGCTGCTTCGTGATGGTGCGAGTTTAGGATGCTATCTTATTTTTACTGCCAATCGAGTAGGTAGCATTCGTACGAATATGCTGAGTAATATTTCTACCAAAATAGCTCTATATTTGAATGATGAAACGGAAATCACCAGCTTAGTAGGTCGTGCAAGCCTTGTTCCTCAATCAATTAATGGGCGTGGCCAAGTTGTACTCGATGAACCCGCAGCTATCCAAATTTATTTACCAGTGGCAGGAGAAAATAATGCAGCAATTCTTGAACATTTAGAAAAAGAAGTATCTTCGATGGAACAAGCATGGAATGGCGTAAGACCAGAAAAAATTCCGATGGTTCCAAGTGAATTGACGTATGAAACATTTAATGGATTTGTACCGAAAAAAGAAAGAGATGCGTTTTATTTAGGATTGAATAAGTTATCATCAATACCTGAGTCTTTCCATTTATTTCAAGGAAAAACATTGGGGATTTTCACAGAATCCAATAGACAATTCCAACTATTGACTCCTTGGTTTATCCAACAAGTCACAGGGTTTCAATCAGAAGCAGATATTGTCATCATTGATGTTTCAGGTACTTTAGAGAAAATAGCTGACAAGGTAGCAGTTTACATTGATCGAACACAAATCAGTCATCAAAATGTCGAATTGAAAGAAGCGATAGACGCTATGTTAGAAAGTAACGTGAAGAAGCGCTTGGTGGTTGTGAATGGGTTAGTGAATTTTACAGATAAATTATCTTTGGACGCTGAAGAAGTTGCGCAGGTATTAGCCAACGGGAAAGAGCAGTTACAAGTAATCGTTTTTGATAATTTAACAAAAATCGATGCAACTTATCAAAGTTTGAATTTATTAGATGATCCTTTTGTTACTTTTATGAATAAAGATGTCAATAGATTACCTGATCCTCAAGGCGGAAGAAAGATATTTGCTAGAGGGATAGGTACTCTACTCATTTTATTTTTAGTAGGAATTAATTTTTTAATCGCATTTATATCTACAAAAGGTAGCGAAGGAGAATTAGGGGAGAGTACAGTCCCAAAGCCAGATATTAATTTTTTACCAATAGAACTATTCTATGTATTATTTCTTCTATGGATTATTTTAGTAATAATTTTTAGAGATAAAGGAGAATATTATCTTTCAAGAATAAAAGGACAGTTTAATATAAACTTATATATAGTTTGGCTACTGTTAGAAGTGAACTTGTTATTCATAACATTCTTCTTAAAACCATTGACGTTAATAGGCATGAGCTTGTTACTGAGTATATTAGTAATGATAGGTTATATAGTATTTAGGACTAAAAAAAGATCATTAGAAAATGTGCTATACGAAACAGAAAAAGAGAAAGATAAAATAGATAAATTGGTAGAAAAAGTATTAAAACTAGTGATGAAATATGGCTGGTTAGTTGTAATTATAGTTGCGCTATGGAAGCTGATTTTCCCAAGCAGTAATGAAGTTCGAACAGATCTTGTAGGATTTATAGGTATTTTAGGAATGTGGCTAGCGATGGATATTGCAGTGATTATCGTAGAAGCTTATTTATTCTTCCCATATCTTTTACACGGTTATTACAAATATAAATATCCTGAAGAATATCGTGAATGGGAAGGCAAAACACAATTGGAATGGTACGGAGAGAAGTATTTTAATAAGCATATAAAAGGTACAGAAAAAGAGGAGAAAATAAATGACTGAAAAACAAGAATTATTACCATTAGGAAGCATCGTGTTATTGGAAGAAGGATTACAGAAATTAGTAGTAGTAGGGCGAGGTGTGGTATACACAGATCAAGTGACTGGAAAAGATACCTTTGCAGATTATATGGCTGCCTTATATCCAACGGGCTTGAATCCAGAGACGACTATTTTCTTTAATCATGAAAACATCGATAAAGTAGTATTCAAAGGATATTCGGATGAAGAAGAGGAACGATTTTTAGAGATATACCAAGAATGGAAAAACGACCTTGATTCTTCTGCAAAAAAAGAAAGCCAAGTGACTGAAACATTTGGTTTCTAATTGTTTTGCAAAATGTTTTAAAGAAAACAGTACTGCAATTCTTTCTAAAAAGAGGAAGGTTTCCTCTTTTTAGAAGTACATAGTAGGACTTCAAACATTAGAACAAATTACTAGCTGTTCAAATGAAAAACAATTATACCGCGAGAACATCCATTATGATCATTTGGTACGTAAAAGAATGCCATTCGATGAGGAATTAGGAGATAGCTAATTGGTTAATAGAAAAATAATATTCAATCAAAAAAAGGTCAGTACTCATTAAAGCAAGGCTGTCCTTTTTTTGATTTTAGAAAAGTTATTTTTCTTTTCCCAACTTCAACTTCCGAATATTCAAAAAGTGCTGAGCAGTGACTGCCAGGGCACCGTATAAAATCGCATTGCCTTTCAATCGGGTGTTGCGTACCAAAATGTCTTTCGTAAACTGGCTTGTCAAGTTCGCATGGATTTGTTCGATCATTTGCGGATTTTTTTCGTAAAGCTTACTATTGATGACGATCACATCTGGGTCATACATCATGATGATATTATTGATCCCAATGCTTAACAGGGCAGCATTTTTTTTGAGTAGAGCTGTGGCATCTGTGTCTCCCTTTTTGACATAATCAGTCAAGATATCTGAGTTGACATAGTCTAACCCTTTTAACCGGGCAAATTCTTCATAAACAGCTTTGCTGGAAGCATATTGTTCCAAGCATCCTGAATTCCCACAAGGACAAGGTCGACCATCAGGGTATAAAATCGAGTGACCAAGTTCCCCAGCCTTTCCATGTTTGCCGACTTGCAATTTCCCAGATGCTACAATCCCGCAACCAATACCACTGTGTATACTAATACTTACAAGGTTTTGATAATGGGAAGAGAAGGTATATTCTCCCAAAGCAGCCAAGTTTGCTTCGTTATGTAGGTAAATGGGAAAGTCATAATGATCAGCTAATTCTTTTTGTAAATCGATTTTGTGCAGATCATAATAGGGCGTAAAAATTGGGTGGTCTTCGAAAACTACGCCGTGTATACCAATCGTCATCCCGACAATTCCATGTGGCGTTTCTGGCAAGTCTCTTATCAATTGATGGATTGACTCTTGAATGTGATCAAACACGTTTGTGGCATCAATCGAGATCCGACGCTTAGAGATCGAAGATAGGACAGTGCCGTCAATATAAGAAAGCATTCCTTCTAAATAATTATAGCCAATATCAAAAGAAAGAGCTGTGGCAGATTGGGGATTGAAAGTCAACATGATCGGCTTTCTTCCTCCTGCAGTGGAGGCATCTCCGACACGGGTTTCAACAATCAGCTGATCATCAAGAAGTTTTTTAGTGATGTCTGACACAGATGCTTTGTTCAACCCTGTTGCAGCGGCTAATTCTGCGCGAAATACTTCTTTTTTTTCAATAATCGTTTTTAAAAGCGTTGCTTGATTCAATTCGCGAATCGTGTATTTACTTGAGATCATAGAAGTTCCTTTCTTGGTCCTCTGCTAGTAAAACCAACGTTATATGTTAAAGTATAGCGTGTCTTATTCCATTCGACAATGAAACATTTGTTATAAAATTAGAATCAATTAAATGACAAATGAATTTTTTGAAAGCGCTTGACAAAGATAAAGAAAGTCGCTTATGATGCAATTGTAAATTAGTTTAGTGTACTAATCAACTAAAAACAAGGAGGAACAAGATGAGTTATTTTCCGATGATCAAAGAAGTAAAGTATGAAGGGCCAAGAACAGAAAATCCATTTGCTTATCGCCATTATGATCCTGAACAAGAAATCTTGGGGAAACCAATGAAAGAACATTTACGATTTGCAGCTGCTTACTGGCACACGATGACGCAAGACGGATCTGATCCATTCGGCGACCCTGTGAATATTCGCTCTTGGGAAGGCGAAAATCCATTAGAAACAGCGAAGAACCGAGTAGAAGCATTTTTTGAACTTCTTGAAAAATTGCATATCGAATATTTCTGTTTCCATGATGTAGACATTGCTCCAGCTGGGGATTCTTTAGAAGAATTTTTCCAAAACATAGATACCATCACAGATTTGATCAAAGAAAAAATGGAACAGACTGGGATCAAGTTGCTTTGGAATACCGCCAATTTATTTTCTCATCCGCGTTTTGTCCATGGAGCAGCTTCGTCAAGCAACGCAGAAGTTTTTGCCTACGCTGCAGCTCAAGTAAAGAAAGGATTAGATGTCAGTAAAAAGCTAAATGGAAAGAACTACGTCTTCTGGGGCGGACGAGAAGGTTATGAGTCTTTGCTGAACACGGATATGAGATTCGAACAGGACAATATTGCGCGGTTATTCAAAATGGCGGTGGCATATGGTGAAAAAATCGAACATAAACCGCAATTTTTGATCGAACCTAAGCCCAAAGAACCTTCGAAACATCAATATGACTTTGACGCTGCTACGACAATGGCATTTATCCAGAAATATGATTTATCAGGAGACTTCAAACTCAATCTTGAAGCAAATCATGCGACTTTGGCAGGCCACACCTTTGAACATGAATTGACTGTTGCCCGATGCTATGATGCTTTGGGATCAGTCGATGCCAATCAAGGAGATCTTCTTCTAGGGTGGGATACAGATGAATTTCCAACCAATATTTATGACACGACGCTAGCCATGTACGAAATTTTGAAAAATGGCGGGATCGCACCAGGAGGAATCAACTTCGATTCGAAAGTACGACGTTCTTCCTTTGAGATGGAAGATCTATTACTTGCGCATATTGCTGGAATGGATACCTTTGCACGAGGGTTGAAAGCTGCCGCCCGATTGATAGAAGAGGAGTTTTTCGAAACAATCAAAGAAAAACGTTATGCAAGCTATAAATCAGGTGTGGGAGAACGGATCGTCATGGATCAGGAAGATCTTGAAACACTGACGGAGTATGCTTTAGCACATGACCAAATAAAGAATGAATCAAGTCACTTAGAATGGATCAAGTCGCGTTTGAACGATTACCTAGTATAGAAAGGAATTCTTTATGATAAATAACCCGATTTTAACTGGATTCCATCCAGATCCTAGTGTTTGTCGTGTTGGGAAAGATTATTATATCGCTGTTTCTACTTTTGAATGGTTCCCAGGTGTCATGATCTATCATTCAAAGGATTTAAAACATTGGCACTTGGTAAGTACGCCTGTCAACCGAACAAGTCAGCTGAATATGTTAGGGAACCCGGATTCTGGAGGTGTCTGGGCTCCTGCTTTGAGTTATCACGATGGGAAATTCTGGCTGATCTATTCCGATGTCAAGGAATTGAGTGGTAGTTGGAAAGACGTGAACAATTATTTGATTACATGTGATACCATCGACGGAAAATGGACAGATCCAATCTATTTGAATAGCTCAGGATTCGATCCTTCCTTGTTCCATGAGGAAGATGGGAAAAAGTACTTGGTCAGTATGGTTTGGGATTATCGTCCTACTCGTCATTCTTTTTATGGAATCGCCCTTCAAGAATATTCACCCGAAGAAAGAAAATTGATTGGTCCATCAAAGATCATCTTTAAAGGGACGAATCGAAAATTGACAGAAGCACCTCATCTTTATAAAATCAACGGCTATTACTATTTGCTGACTGCAGAAGGTGGCACGAAGTATGAACATGCGGCAACCATTGCCCGATCAAAGAAAATCGAGGGTCCGTACGAGATCCATCCAGAGAATCCGTTGATTACTTCTTGGTCATATCCCGAACTGCCTTTGCAAAAAGCAGGTCATGGGTCGTTCGTTCAGACACATACAGATGAATGGTATTTTGTCCATTTGACAGCTAGACCACTAAAATACAAAGAAACACCGCTTTTAGAAAACAGAGGGTATTGCCCCTTAGGAAGGGAAACTGCGATCCAAAAAATAGAGTGGAAAGGGGGATGGCCGTATATAACTGGAGGGAATTTTCCAAAAAATACAGTGGAAAGCCCGTCCATACCAGAACAGATGTGGGAAAAAACTCCTATCAAAGAATCATTCGATCAAGAACAGCTCCCTCTGCATTTTCAAACATTAAGGATTCCCTTTACTGAAGAAATCGGTAGTTTGACTGAGCGAAAAGGTTATTTGAGACTGTTTGGTCGAGAATCATTCCATTCGCTGTTCACCAAATCTTTAGTTGCTAGACGATGGCAGCATTTTTCATTTGAAGCCGTGACGAAAGTAGAATGTTCACCTGAGAATTTTATGCAACTAGCAGGAATGACGAATTATTACAATACTAAGAACTGGTCAAGCATCCATCTTACACATGATGAAGAGAAGGGACGGGTCATCGCTCTTTTAGATTGTGACAACGGACAATTATGTGAACCAGTCGGAATTATCCCCACACCCGATAATGTAAGCGCTGTATATTTAAAAACTATTGTTTCTTATGAGACATATCATTATTCTTATTCATTCGACGGGAAAGTATGGATAGACGTTGGTCATACTTTTGATAGCTTAAAACTTTCCGATGATTATACTGCTGAAACCCAAGAAGGATTTTTCACGGGAGCATTTGTCGGTATGTTTGCCATCGATACTTCCGGCACAAGACTGGCTGCAGATTTTGATTTCTTTTCGTATGAAGAAAAAGGAGGGAAGCCATGAAACAATGGAAGAAGCTGAGTGTCGCTCTATTAGGAGTCAGTCTGATAGGCGTACTAACTGCTTGTGGAACGGGATCTGAACGTTCTTCAGAAGACAATTTAGAATTGACTGTGTGGACGTTCACAGACGAACTTTCGACGATGATCAATGAGTATTATTTGCCAGCTCATGAATCTTTGGATTACGAGATAAAGATCGTAGAGATTCCTTCTGATCAGTTTGAGACAAAATTAGATCCAGTGTTAGGAACAAGAAATGCACCTGATGTCATTGCCTTAGAATCTGCGTTCGTAAAAAAATATGTCGAATCAGGATTGATGGCTGATCTAGGAGAATACGGTCTGGAAGAAGCAGCAAGTGATACCTACTTATATGTCAAGGATGTCGGAACTAGCAGAGAAGGGACTTTACATGCTTTAGCTTGGCAAGCAGCGCCTGGCGGATTTTATTATCGTGCTTCTCTAGCAGAATCACTTTTAGGGATTACAGATGCAGACCAGATGCAAGAGCAAATAGCTGATTACGAGAAATTTTATGAAGTGGCAAAAGAAGTCAAAGAAAACAGTGGTGGGACTGTCCAGATGATCTCCAGTGTCCAAGACTTAGCAAAACCATTTTTTGGTATGCGGGAATCAGGATGGGTGGAAGATGAAAAGCTAATCATCGATGATAAACTTCATGAATTAATGGATATTTCACGGCGATTTGTTGAAGAAGATTTGACGAAAGATACAGAAGGTCAATCAGAAGCATGGTTTGCTGGAATGAATGGCGAGACAGACTTTGGATATAGTCTGCCTACATGGGGATTACATTATTGGTTGAAACAAAATGCTACTTCTGCAGACGGCTCTAGAACAACAGAAGGGGATTGGCGGATGATCCAAGGACCTTCTTCTTGGTTTTGGGGTGGTACATGGATCGGTGCCACGGACACCTCAGAAATGAAAGAAGAAGCGGCAGCGCTGATCCAATATCTAACTACTGATCCAGAATTTTTGGAACAATGGGCAAAAGATACGGGAGACTTCGTATCGAATGAACGGGTAGTAGAAGCAATCAAATCGTCTTACCAAGAAGACTTTCTGGGCGGGCAAAACCATTATGATGAGTTTTCTGAAATGGTCCAATCAATCAATGCAAAAATTCTGACTGAATATGATCAAACAATCGAAACGTTGTTTATCGACCATTGCTTGACACCTTATTCTAAAGGAGAGACGGACAAAGAATCGGCTATCCAAAATTTCAAAGATGCCGTAGCAAATGCTTATCCTGATTTAGAAATCGATTAGTTGGGACAGTTGTCTAAAAGGTACAAGAAAGGAGATTCGAGTGAAAAAAGCTAGATTTGAGCGCTACAATCGTTATGGTTTATTATTCATTGCCCCATTTTTCTTAGCATTTCTAGTATTTCAGCTTTATCCAATCTTCTATACTATTTTTTTAAGCTTCACAGATTTGAAAGGATGGATTACAGAAGCCTCGATCGTCGGTTTCGAAAACTATGTCAATCTTTTGAACAATGCATTGTTCCTTCAATCAATCAGAAACACGTTGATTCTTTGGGGTGTGAATTTTGTCCCTCAGATTACGTTGGCGCTCCTTTTGGCTGCTTGGTTTACAAATCTCAAATTGAAGTTGAAAGGGACTGGTTTCTTTAAAATCATTTTCTATTTGCCAAACATTATTACAGCAGCGTCTGTAGCCGTTCTATTTTTTGCGTTGTTCAGCTTTCCGATGGGGCCGATGAATTTGGTCCTGACTCATTTAGGCGTGTTGGAGCGACCGTTTGATTTTTTCCGAAGTGTGGCAAGTACACGCTTGATTGTCTCTTTTATTCAGTTTTGGATGTGGTATGGACAGACAACGATCGTGCTTGTTTCAGGGATATTAAGTATCGATCAGTCGCTTTTCGAATCTGCTATGGTTGATGGTGCAAGTGATGCTCAGATTTTTCGAAAGATTACGTTGCCGTTATTGAAACCTATCATGCTGTATACTTTAGTGACGTCATTGATTGGGGGTCTGCAGATGTTCGATATCCCGTTTTTATTGACTAACGGAAATCCTGACAATAGTGTCAATACGATTACAATGTTCATCTACAAACAAGCGTTTACTGGTAGTCGGAATTTTCAGATTGCTGCGACAGCCTCTGTCATTTTGTTAGGGATGTCGATTCTTTTGAGTACATTGCTTTTCCGGTTTTTCCAAGAAAAGAGCAAAGTGAGGGGAAGAAATGGATAAACACTATCGGTTGCAACGTCTGCTGATTTATGGATTCATGTTGTTACTGACGTTTTTGAGTATTTTTCCCTTTTGGGTCGTTCTGATGAATTCCACACGTTCAGCAGAGCAAATACAACAAGGGCTATCCTTACTTCCGGGAACACAGTTAGCAGCGAATTGGCATGTTTTGAGGAATAAAGGATTCGATGTGTTCAACGGATTCCAAAATAGTTTGGTGATCTCAGCTGGTGCTACGTTATTGAATGTTTATTTCTCTGCCTTGACTGCGTACGGATTGATTGCTTATCGCTTCAAAGGAAAAAGGCTTGCTTTTGCCGTTATTCTTGGATTGATCATGATTCCTCAGCAGATCAGTATGATTGGTTTTTATCAATTTATGAATCGGTTGGATTTGCTGAATAGCTATATTCCATTGATCTTTCCAGCGATTGCATCGCCTACGACTGTCTTCTTTTTGAAACAATATCTGGAGACTGTCTATCATTCCGATTTGGCAGATTCAGCGCGTTTAGATGGTGCAGGAGAGCTGAAGATTTTCCATAAAGTGATGCTTCCTTTGATGAAACCGGGATTAGCGACGATGGCTATATTTTCATTCGTGACTACTTGGAACAATTTTTTGATGCCACTGATCTTGATCAACGATACTGACAAATTTACCTTGCCGATGTTGATCCAGCTGTTAAAAACCGATGTCTATCGTACAGAATTCGGCAGTATGTATCTAGGGATTTCTCTCAGTATCGCACCGCTTCTGCTGATTTATCTGTTTTTATCGAAGTACATTATAGGTGGCGTGACTGCAGGTGGGATCAAAGAATAGGAAAAACAGACATTGTCAGCAGTCGCTTTTGATATTTATAATAAAAACAAGGCAGGTGGTTAAATGTATATTTTAGGTATTGATCTAGGAACTAGTTCATTGAAGGGATTAGTAATGGATAGGAATGGGACGATCCAGGGTGCGGCGAGCGAAGACTATCCGTTGCTACAACCAGAAGCTGGATTTAGTGAACAAGATCCTAAAGACTGGATCCAAGCTTGTGGTCAAGTGATCGAAGAATTAGCTGAAAAAGTGCCAGATTTTACTCAAAAATTAGAAGGAATCAGTTTTTCTGGTCAAATGCACAGTTTAGTCGTACTAGATGAAGCAAACCAACCGTTAAGAAATGCGATTTTATGGAATGATGTGCGTACAACCAAAGAGTGTGAAGAAATAATGGAAAACTTTGGTGATCGATTACTTGAGATTACCAATAATCGCGCATTAGAAGGTTTTACGTTGCCTAAAATGCTATGGCTTCAAGAAAATGAGCCGGAATTATGGTCAAATGTTCGTCATGTTTTATTGCCGAAAGATTACCTTGGATTTTGGCTGACAGGAAACCAGCAGATGGATTATTCAGATGCTGCAGGTACGTTATTACTTGATATGGAAAGAAAAACATGGTCTGAGGAGCTCTTACAGACTTTCCATATCTCTCCTAAAATACTGCCTCCGCTTGTATCTTCTACTACTTGCATTGGATCGGTACGCAAAGAACTAGCAGAACAATTTGGTTTTCACAAAGAAGTAAAGGTATTTGCTGGCGGAGCAGACAATGCATGTGCTGCTTTAGGTGCTGGGATCATCCAAGATGGCGCAGCTATGGTCAGTATTGGAACCTCAGGAGTATTTTTGTCTTATGAGAAAAATAACCAAAAGTCTTATGAAGGCAAACTCCATTTATTCCATCATGCAATAAATGATGCTTATTATTCTATGGGAGTGACATTAGCTGCGGGACACAGTCTCAATTGGTTCAAAAAGACTTTTGCCAAAGGACTTTCTTTTGACGAACTGCTGCAAGGAATCGAAAAGATCGAGCCAGGTTCAAATGGATTATTGTTCACACCCTATCTCTCAGGAGAACGAACACCGTACGCCGATAGTCAGATACGGGGGAGTTTCATTGGTATGGATACTCGACATACACTTAGCCATTTTACCCGAGCGGTGTTGGAAGGAATCACCTTTTCATTGAAAGATTCGCAACAGTTGATGGAAGAACTAGCGAGTCGCAGATTTACACGTATTGTTTCGGTGGGAGGAGGCGCAAAAAATCTTGCATGGCTACAAATCCAAGCAGATATTTTTGATGCAACGGTCTATTGTTTAAGTGTGGAGGAAGGACCTGCATTAGGCGCAACAATGATTGCTGCACTAGGATTAGGGTGGTTCGATACACCTGAAAGCTGTTGTCAGACTTTTATCCAATATACAGATGCAGTGGAACCTCTCTCACAAAATGTAGAAAAGTATCGTAAAATCTATCAACAATACCGAAAAATCTATCCAGCAACGAAGGAAATCTGTCATAACTTATAATTTATAAAACAGAAGGGCTGTGACAAAAGTTTTGTCACAGTCTCTTCTTCTTTCTTGAATCTGACCACTTCTGTCACAACCTCTTCCATCTTCTTTATTTCAACCTTGGTTCGATTCTTTTCATCTCAGCAATCAATGCTTTTCTGCGCGGATATTTTTCTCGAAGTTCTTTGGTCAACAATTTAGCTGTCACAAGTCCGTTTGGCAAGCTAGCCATTTTTTCTATTTGGTTGCCAAGTTTTTGGTATTCCAATTTTGTCGCAAAATTAGCTACGTTTTGACGTAATTCAAATTCATATTTTTGTAATAACTGTTTAGGACAATAGTTTTTCAAGATATCAAAGTACCGATCGACCATGATCAATCTGTCTGTACTTTTTACATAATCCCACAATAAATCATAACAATCTTCTGCTGCATAAAAACGATCCACATTTTTATGATATTTAAGAGCTGAAAACAGTTCATTACGTATGATCGGCCATGTTTCAGGTGGACATGCGTTTTTTAGTTTTTCCAATGTAGGGAAGTGGACACTGTCAGATGCTAATAAACGTTTTTTCAAATTTTCTATTTTACTTGTATCATCCGTATTTTTTAAAGTAGAGCCAGTTGTTTTTTTGATGGATTTAGACTGCTTTTCCGCGTGTGTTTGTTCTTTTTTGTGGAGCTCGCCTTTTTTTACAGATTCTTTTCGTTTTTTGGCTATTTTTTTCTTTTGGCTAGCAAACTCTTTTTCCTGAAATTCTTCTTTCAGGATTTTTATGGAGTAGTTTTTTGAATAAGAGGCGTCAGTATGATCGACTTGGCAGACGAACCAAGAGAACATTTGCCTTTTTTCTGCACGGGGTACTTCTGCTAATAATTCTTTCCATAAATAATAACAGTCCTCTATCAGAAGAAGTGATCGTTCGTCCGCAGGCTCCAAATAGCATGTTTCAAGAGTAGCAATCACTTCATTGATCAATTCGAATGCGGGAAGATAGGCATTTTGCTGTATAAGCGACTCAACAGCTTCTTGGATGAACTTTCGCATCTCCATGATGAACTTCGCTGTTTTCCTGTTTTTATTTTTTCCGATAGGATGATCGTATTTGTGGGCGATCGTTGCTAATTTATCTGTGTAGTTTATTGCATGGAGCGGGATTTTCTCTTTGAAGCGTTCGATAAATTGCGGATGTTCTATAAGAATCTCTGTTAAAAGTTCCCGTACAAGAGAGGAACTAGCGGAAGAAACAAGGGAAGAGAGTTCGGAAAGCGAGTAGTTGGATTTTTTTATGGGTTGTTCTTCGTAAGCGAATAAGACAGCGGCCATGTGCTTGCAGTTTTTTCCTTCTATGGCATATAAACAATCGCAAGTCATATTCATCTTTTCATCCCATGTGATCACTACCTTATAATCTTCCGTGCCAGAAACTGTTGCAGTCAAGTGTTTGCTCGTATAGTTCAAATGACTGACAAACCCGTGCAGATGATAGCTATACCCGCGTTCCAAAATGTTTTCAGGAAAAAGCTCAAGCCAATTATTCATATAGTTCTCCTTTCATGAAACACTTGTTTATATTTAGTATAAAGAATCGTCAAAGAAAAAAGTAGCTGATTTTACTATATCTGTGAAGCAACTTTTTCTCGAATTGTCAAAAATTAATTCTGCGTTCCTTTTCTTAGATAATGGGAGAAAAAGTAAAAAAATAGCGTATTTTAAAAATGGAACTTTTTGTTTTTTTATTTATCTGGCAAAAATGAAGGAATTTTGTTGGAAATAAATAATTGTTCCAATTGATAAAAGAGGTATGATGTAACGCAAAGAAAGATTCAAGCAGCGTTCGTATCAACAGTCCGAATCGCCACTTGCTTTGTACAGTAGATAGTAAGCGGTTTAACGAAGGGGATAAAAGATATTTTTCCTGCTTTGTTAACTTAGAATGTGTCTTCCCCAAAATTCATTTTTTCTAAAGGTAAAACATAAGTAGGCAGATACTACCAATTATCCGTTACAAAACGCTGCTTGAGATTTTTCTTTAAATCCATACAAATTTTTCTATACCCGACTAAATTGGTTCCTGATTCATCAAGTAATTGACTTTCTTTGATAATATGATAAAAATGCAAGCAAGGAGGAAGATAAACATGCTTAAAGATCTGAACCAATTGATTGATTACATCGAAGAACATTTGACAGAAAGTCTTACCTATAAAAAAATAGCCGAAAATACAGGAATCTCTGAATATCAGTTAAAGCGCATCTTTACGTTTATTGCAGGGATGTCTCTGATGGACTATATCAAAAACCGTAGATTGGCTTTGGCTAATCGCGATCTTCTAGGTGGGGAAAAAGTAACAGAAACGGCGTTTAGATATGGATATGAAACAGTCGAGGGTTTTTCAAGAGCTTTTCGTGATTGGTCAGGTTATCTGCCTTCAGAAATCAGCAGATATGGCATACAAAAATCTTTTCCACGCTTGACATTTTTTATTGATGTCAGAGGAGGAAAATCGATGGAATTTCGTATCGAAAAGAAAGAACAGTTTTATGTGGTAGGTGTGGCGAAAAAAGTCCCTGTCCAATTTAAAGGAGTCAATCAAGAAATACAAAAGTTAGTGCAGACGATTACGGAGACTCAAAGGGAAGAGATGCACAAGTTAGGAGATTTATATCCACATCAAGTAATCAACGTTTCTTATGGATTTGATGGAGACCGCTTGGAAGAAAAGGGTAGTTTAATGCACATGATCGGCTTTGCTACAACAAAAGAAAATCCGTACGCCGATTTAGAAATGCTTGCTATAGAAGAACATACTTGGGCCATTTTTCCTAATAAAGGACCATTTCCTCAAACTTTACAAGACACTTGGGGGAAAATCTATGCAGAATGGCTTCCTTCTTCAGATTATGAGTTAGTTGAAGCTCCCGAGATCTCTTTTACAAAATGGGGAGAGGACTTTAGTCATGTTTACAGCGAGATTTGGATTGCAGTGAAAGCAAAAAAATAGTTAAAAAATGAAAGTATCCCTACAAGAAGAGCGTAATCGTGTCATTTCTCTTTAATTTTATGTAAGATGAACTTAACATAATAGAAAGGGTGGGAGAAATGGCAAAGTATAAGATTGAAGAAAAACCAGAGTTTGCAGTGACAGGTATTGGTGTGGAATTGAAAAGTAGCAATACAGATTTTGTCGGTTTGGCAGCAGAGAAGCAAGCCTTTGAGCAAAAAGTCATCAGTGACGGAACAATAGACACCTTGAAAAAAGCTGCTGAGAATCATTATTTCTTTACAGTCAACGAACCCTATGACGGGAAAATGATGTACTATGTCGGTGTTCAAACGAGCCAAGATGTTCCTAACACTACGAGAATCATCCCATTTCCAAAAGGAACCTATCTCGTTGTAAGCGATTCATCTGAGTCGCCTGAAGAACTAAGGAATGATTTGACGAATACGGCCTTTGGACATGTTTTAAGAGAAGTAGAAGATTACGCCTATGTTGGGGGACCGAATGCTGTCGTCGAAATGGGCGTTGCCGATGGGAAATACATTGGAGAAATCTGGATACCGGTAGTCAACAAACCATGATAATATAGAGGTCGTGAAAGTAGCGTTTTGACCTGAGCATTAGAGAGGAAAAATGGAAAATAGCTTTCCATATTTTGTATTTTTCAGAACTAATGCCGAGGGTCAGCTACTTGAACACCGTTTATCAAGACGTCATGACTTCAGCGCTTTGACCTGAGCATTAGAGAGGAAAAGAGGCATGACAAGGCTTTTGTCCCCCAGAGAATAAAAGAATTTATGTAGACGATTCTGATCAGAAAAATGCAGGCCCAATAGAGAGAATTATAAAAATCTCTCTACGAGGCCTGTGTTTTCTGGTCTTTTTTCTTTTTCCAAAACGGCTATTTTATGTATCAGACTATCAAGTGTGATCTTAGCCATTTCTTCTTCTGCTTTTTTCTGCAGCCGAGCGTAGCTTTCTTCTAAAGCTTCTTGGATATTTGCACCAACGACGCAATTTGGGTTTGTTTTTGGATCGACTTGGATAAGCTGTGTATTACCTTCAATGCTACGATAGACATCTAATAAAGAAATCTGATCTGGTCTTTTGGCAAGGGAAGGTTGCGGTTTTCCGGTTTTTGTAAGGATCAAGCCGGATTTTTTGAGCTGACTCATGATTTTACGTACATTTGCTGCATTTGTTTCGATACTACTGGCAATCATCTCACTAGAAAGCAATCGGGTATCTTGAAACATTTCAATATAGGCAAGTACATGGATTGCATCACTAAATTGCAGAGAATACTTCATCAATTATCATCCTTTCATTTTTTTTGCTTGACTTATCTTACCACACTCTTTATGATAAAGGTGTAATTTATAAATGTACAGCTATAAATCTTAACAAATAAAAAGAATAAGGAGTGGGAAATATGCATTATTTAGTAACAGGAGCAACTGGAGGTTTTGGTGGTTATGCGCTGGAATTCTTAAAAAAGATGGTTCCACAAAATGAAATTTATGCACTAGTACGTAGTGAAGAAAAAGGAGAAGCACTAAAAGAAGCTGGATTTAATATACGTATTGGTGATTATGGTGATTTAGATTCACTGAAAGAAGCATTGGAAGGAATAGATCGATTGCTTTTTGTTTCTGGCGTTCCAGGAAATCGCCAAGCCGAACATGAGAATGTAGTGAAAGCAGCACAAGCAGCTGGGGTATCTTATATCGCTTATACAAGTTTTGCAGATGCCGATCACTCAATCAGTGTATTAGCGCCAGATCACCAATTCACTGAAAAAACGATTAAGGATTCAGGTATTCCCCATACATTTTTACGGAACAATTGGTATGTAGAGAATGAATTACCTATCATTGGGCAAGCTTTAAAAACTGGTCAATTCGTTTATGCTGCAGGAAATGGAAAAACAGGTTGGGCATTGAAACGTGAATATGCAGAAGCCGCAGCAAAAGTACTAGTAGAGAATGACTCCCCAGAAATCTTAGAATTATCCGGCCATCTAACTGACTATGAAGAATTAGCCAAGGCATTAGCGCGTGCGACAGGTAAAGAGTTAGAAATTATTGAAGCAAGTGATGCAGCGTTTGTCGAAAATCTAAAAGAAGCCGGATTCCCTCAAGAAGCAGCTGACATGTTTTTAGCGATCCAACATGATATCAAAAAGGGTCAGTTAGCTGTTTCTTCTGATGATTTAGAAAAAGTTTTGGAAAAACCATTAGTCTCTCTTGAAGCAGCATTGAAAGAAATATTGGATTAGGAATAATGGATGATATAAAGAGGTTGTGAAAAAGCTGCTTAGTTTTGAGTATGAAGAAAA
This sequence comes from Enterococcus sp. E5-162, assembly GCF_035725965.1. Taxonomy (NCBI): domain Bacteria; kingdom Bacillati; phylum Bacillota; class Bacilli; order Lactobacillales; family Enterococcaceae; genus Enterococcus; species Enterococcus sp. E5-162. Next base: position 95,001 of record NZ_JAPRFV010000006.1, read on the forward strand.
ATTTTATGAAAATGGCTTTCCACATTTTTGCATAAATTTGACTTCATGCCGATAAACTGGTTTTTGAACACCGTTTACCAGAGGTTGTAAAAAAGCTGTTCTGCATCAAGTAATAAGAAGAGTCAAATAAAAATAGCTCTTCATATGTTTCGTTTGGCTGGACTTATTACCGCGGAGTTGGCAGGAGAACGCCGTTTTTATTCAGAAAAAGAAGCTGAGACAAGATTTTTGTCTCAGCTTCTTTTGTTTATCAATAAAAAAGTCTGGGGAAGACGATGGATCAGGCTTTATTGGAAACAGAGCCGATTTTATCATTTGCTTTTACATCACGTGCGGGTTCGATTTCTAAGCTTTGGACTTTGTCGCCATTTGTGAATACAACGACCATATCCGTGTTTTTGCCTGCAGATTGAATAGCAGCAAGATCAACTAAAGCAATCAATTGACCTCTTGCGACTTTTTGACCTTCTTCTACATATAAAGTGAATGGTTCGCCTTTTAAGTCAACAGTGTTGATGCCCATATGAAGCAAGACTTCGATACCAGAATCAGTTTGGATGCCAACGGCATGTTTCGTTGGGAAAATGTTTGTGATCGTACCAGCGATTGGAGAGAAGATTTCTCCATTTTCTGGTAATACAGCATAGCCGTCACCCATCATTTTTTCTGCGAATACATCATCTGAAACTTCAGTGATTGGAATCAGTTTCCCATTTGCGATAGCGTAAATATCTTGTTCGATCGTTCCACCGGCAAATGTTTCTGTTTTAACCACGGTGTTTGTTTGTGCAGGTCGTGCTGCAGCACCACCATGTAGTTTTGCCATCTCATCTGCGACGAATTGTACTTCTGTTCCTACAATAACTTGTGCGTTTTTCCCATCAATGATTTTCATTCCAGGTACGCCAGTGGCTTTGATTTTGTTTTGATCGATCAGGCCTGTATCTTTGACTTGCAAACGAAGACGTGTAGTACAGTTGTCGATTGAAGTTACATTGTCAGCTCCGCCTAATGCAGCGTAGATTTTGTTTGCTTGTGCAGCATATTTATTGTCTGAATTAGTCGTTGCAGTATCGTCATCTGAAAGATCTGCTTCCTCGCGGCCAGGAGTCATCAGATGGAATTTTTTGATAGCAAAGTTAAAGCCAAAGTAGTAGATCACTGCTGTTACTAACCCTTGGACGATCAACATCAAAGGCTGATTCGCAATCGGATTTTTCAAAGATAGGAAGTAATCGACAAATCCGGCACTAAAGGCAAATCCTGCTGTCCAATGGAAGAATGCACTCACTGCTAAAGAAATCCCAGTGAAAATTGCATGCAAGACATATAATGGCCAAGCAACGAACATAAATGAGAATTCAAGTGGTTCTGTTACACCAGTAAAGAATGAAGCAAAAGCTGCTGCTAACATCAATGAAGCTGTTTTTGCTTTGTTTTCTGGACGGGCATTTCTGTAAATAGCATATGCTCCTGCTGGAAGCCCGAACATCATGATTGGGAAAAATCCAGCTTGATACATTCCTGTTACGCCTTTTGTTCCTTCAGAAGCCAAGAATTTACCGATATCATTGATTCCAGCTACGTCAAACCAGAACACGGAGTTCATTGCTTGATGCAATCCTGTAGGGATCAGTAAACGGTTGAAGAAGCCATAAAGACCTGCACCAACCCAACCTAAACTCAAAATGAATTTAGCAAAAGAAACTAAAGCAGAGTAAACCGGAGGCCATACGAGCAGTAGCACTGCACTGATCAGCAGCATGACGAAGGCAGCCAAGATTGGCACTAAACGCTTGCCGCTAAAGAAAGATAAAGCCATCGGTAATTTTGCTTCGTGGAAACGATTATAAAGAGCTGCCGCAATCAATCCGGCAATAATACCAATAAATACGTTACTGATCTGAGCAAAAGATGGATCAACTGATTCTGGTTTGATATTCAATAAAGTAGCTACTGAATCAGTTTTTAAAACATTTACTGGAACTTCAAATGCAACCAAACCTGCCAAGGCAGCAGCACCTGATTTGTCCACTGACATCCCTAGTGCTAACCCAACGGCAAACAGCAAAGGTAATTGACCTAAAACTGCGTTACCGCCAGCTTGTAAAAAATGAGCGACAATGTCGTTACTATAAGATGCCCACCAGTTTCCGATCCCTACTAGTAAAGCAGCAGCAGGTAAGACCGCAACTGGGAGTTGAAGGGAACGTCCCATTCGTTGTAGATATGCTTTCAATTTTTTTCCTCCTCATGATTGTTAACATTTGTTTGTACGATTGCGCTTCTTAAACGCTCGATATGGATGGCCAAGTAACCCAGTTCTTCTTTCGTGATCGCGAGCTGGTATTCTTTGGTCAGCAACACACGGATTTTTTTAGAAATCTTATAGCTTTCTGGGTATTTTCGTTTGACCATTTCTACGATTTCCGTATCTAAGACAGCATATTGTTGCGCATGGGTTCGTTGTAGAAGCAGTCGTAAATGATTCACCAGTCTTGAATAATTCAGTGAAAATGGTTCTGAATGGATATCTGTTTCCAATTCTGATTCCACTAAATGGATGATATCAGATACAATCGTCACTTCACGGATACTGCGATGGTTATTATTTCGACCGCTTCGTCCGCTGTGGATGTGGATTGCGATATATCCTGCTTCGTCATAAGTGTATGGAATCCCAAGCTCTTTTGTCAGATATTCTACTGCCCATTGAGCAATACTGAATTCATCACTGTAAAGCACTTCGATTTCTCTCAAAAGCTTGTTGCGGATGACGATACCGTTATTGATGTTCTCCGCAGAAAAAGCAATGTGGTCGGTCAAAGCGATCAACACATGTTCATTCAGTTTCTCCATCAAGACAGTTTCCGCATGATCGATGATTGTTTCTGCTGCAAACAAAAAGCGTTCATCGATCTGATTGAGTAGATTTTGCAATTTGATTTGTCCTTCTGGCTCCATGACGAATATCCGTTCAATATCACGATCAAAGATCAAATCATTTCTTTTTCTGTCAAATCCAATTCCTTTTCCAATAGCTACTTTTTCCTGCCCACCGTCATCTACCAATACTGCATTTTGATTAAAGATCTTTTTGATTTTCATGCGCGCACCCTTTTTGAAGATTTGGTTTTCATGTTTGCTAGACCAGTTGATTGCGGCCAAACAAAAATAGACACGAAAAACCTCCTAGGGAAACCATGTTCCTCAGAGATTTTTCATGCCTAGTATGATCTAGTCACATGAAACGAATCATTGTTAACGTAATCATTTTATATAGACAGTTATGTTTTGTCAATTCTTTTTTTATAATTATAGTAATTTAATGGAATATATGAGGAACATTGAGAGCGCAAAATAAAGAAACGTATGTTATTTAATTATGAGCATTGACTTACTTTTACTTTTTTATTTACACTGTTATTTAGGAAAAGTTTCATATTTAAAGGAGAAAAAGAATGAAAGCAAGAAATTTATTATTTAGCGTTATTCTTTTAGGAAATCTAGCAGTTGCCAACACAACCGTGCTAGCTGAAGAAACGACAGCAACAGTCACAGCTCAGACAACGGGTTCTTCAGAAATAGGAATTGAAAACGATACAGAAAGTACGTTGCAGTCAGCTACTGTCTCCGAAAATACGGTTTCAACTGAAGAATCAACAACAGGGACAACAGAACAACCGCAAACGGAAGAAAGCACATCAGCAGAAGCTCAGAAAAATCCAGAGAATGCGGAAGAAATCACGAACCAATTGACAGATGGACAAACATTGACACATACCCATCAAGCAGATTTGTCTGAATTCGAAAACTATACTGGCTACGCTTTTTCTGCCCGCTCATCTGCTAATTCTCAACAAGCATTCATTGATAGTATTGCGTCCACTGCACAAAGCTTGGCAAGTGCCAATGACTTATACGCATCAGTCATGATTGCACAAGCAATCGTTGAAAGCGGCTGGGGGAACAGTGCCTTGGCTTCTGCTCCTAATTACAATCTATTTGGAATCAAAGGAAGCTATAATGGCCAATCTGTTACGATGCCTACTTCGGAATATGTAAATGGACAATGGATCACGGTAAATGCTGCTTTTAGAAAATATCCTTCGTACAAAGAATCATTACAAGATAATGTGACGGTATTGAAGACGACTTCTTTCCAGCCGGGCGTGTATTACTATTCTGGTGCATGGAAAAGCAATACGAACTCTTACAAGGATGCTACAGCTTGGTTGACCGGTCGTTATGCCACTGCGCCTAATTATGGTGCTACACTAAACAATGTAATCGAGACTTACAATCTGACGCAGTATGATACAGCACCAACTTCAACTTCTCCAATGTATCGTTTATATAATCGTCATACAGGAGAGCATTTGTATACATTGAATGCCGGCGAAAAAAATTATCTGCCAACTGTAGGCTGGGAATATGAAGGAATTGCTTGGCAAGCACCAAACAGTGGACAGCCTGTCTACCGTTTATACAATCCTTACAGCGGAGACCATCATTACACAATGGCGCAATCTGAGATCAACTCTTTAACAAAAATCGGTTGGCGCTATGAAGGTCTAAGTTTTTATTCTGGTGGTTCCAAGCCAATCTATCGACTATTCAATCCAAATGAAAAAACTGGTACCCATCACTATACCTTAAGTGCGAAAGAAAGAGATTGGCTAACGCCAATGGGCTGGAGATATGAAGGAATAGGATTTTATGGTTATTAAAAAGAGGTTGTGACAGAAGTGGTCAGCTTCAAGAAATTTCGGCTTATTCTTGAAGAAGGTACTTCTGGACCATCGTTTACTCAAAAAAGGTTGTGACAAGAATGTTGTCACAACCTTTTTTTATGCCCGTTCAATCAAATTGATCCAGCTTCCAATATTCGATCAGATTATTCAATTTTTGACCGTAATCAGGATCTGTCGCGTATGTTCCTGTTAATGCACGGGTAGCATCTCTATAAGAACGTGCATTGACTTTCCATGTCCCCGCATATCGGTTTGGATCCCAAGAAACACCATATCTTAATTTTAAGGCATTATCTAAGAAGGATTGGTCAGTGGACTGATAGACCCGAAATTTTGAATTGACAGGGACAACGACACCATTGATCACTTCGTTAGATATATGCCAGATATAGCCATACTTTCCTTCATCTTCGCCGTCTTTGAATTTCATCCCAAAGAAGTTATTCGCGTGCTGAGCTAGATAGCTTGTGCCATATCCTGTTTCTAGGATTGCTTGAGCCAACATGACAGAAGTATACAAGCCATGAGCAGGCGCGATACGATTCGCACTTTGGCTGACGGAATTGATGAATCTTCCCTGAGGTGTCTGATCGTTCACTTGTCCTAGAATCGTCAGTTGGTTTGGCTGATAGCCGCTTGGCCGCCGGTCGTTTTCAACAATGGTTAGCTGGATACCTTCAACAGGCAAATTCATTCTGACAGAGCCTGCTTTTTGTCCATTTGATGCCCAGCCTAACCAGCCTCTGGAACGAACAAAGGCACGATAATAAATATCATAGTTTTCAGCAAGTTCTCCTGTCAACTGAAAGGAAAAGGCTTGAAGAGAGCGATTTTGTCCAGTCGTTCCTGAGATTGCTCCATTGGCTACAGTTCTGGTCCAACCGCTGTCAGCTAGGTGTGAATCATATTGGATACCGCCAGTATACCTTGATGTTCCTAAATTTGCGCGAATCGCTTCAAATTGTCTTCCTTGATTTGCGTAGCTGATCGAGTTGTTCAGGCTCGTTTGGCTTACCCAGCCAATATTCGATACATGTCCTTGCAACGTGATTCTAGGTGGAGCTATACGAAAGGCGCGAGTAGTTGCACCAGGTGCGGCTCCACCTTTCCTTACTAATACAATTTGAATCGCTTCTGCACGGTAAGCATAGCCTTGTGTACCAGCTGATTCACCGTTCTTTGCCCAGTTCATCCAGCCGAATTCTTGTGCATGTACACGATAATAAACGTCATATCGGGTGCTGATTGTGCCAGTCAGATTGATGCGGATCGCCTCAATAGGCAGATTTTGTCCAGTCGTACCAGAAATCGTGCCATTTTGTGCCCAGTTGGTTTCCCAACCTTTGTTAGCGATATGGGATTGATAAGTGATACCGCCACCAATTGTATTTTCAGATAAACGCAGTTGCATTGCTTGAAGACTTAACCGTTGGCCAGTCGTACCAGCTTGATTAGCAGCATCTGTCTGGCCTAACCAACCTCTGTTAGTTACGTGAGTATTCGCCAATACGGATGGTTCCTTTTCGATATAAGAAATACCGTTGGTAGCAGGGCCGGAACTGTTTTTGTCCAATAATTGGATTTCAATTGCTTCGATTTGATGACCGTATCCAAGTGTTCCGGAAGGATTTCCGTTCATTGTCCAAGGAAGCCAGCCAAAATTTCGTACATGGACTCTATAATAAACATTGTAAGTTGCTGCTAATTGTCCAGTTAATCGAATATTGATTCCTTCAATCTGTTTGACTTGTCCAGTCGTTCCAGAAATAGCGCCGTTAGCTACCCAATTTTGCCATCCTGAACCTTGGACATAAGAGGTGTATTCAATAGCACCAGAGAGGGAGGATGAAAGATGGATACGAAAAGCTTCTACTTGTAAAGATTGACCTGTTGTTCCTGAAAGTTGACCGCTAGAAACATTTGGCAGCCAACCACGATTTTTGACATGTGTACTATAAGTAATAGATGGACGTGCAGTACGCAAGGTAGATTCATCTGTCTGTGGCACTTTGTTTTGCGGCTGGAAAGAAGAATCAGTTGTTTCTTTTGAATCAGATGCTGTACTTTCAGCTGTTCCTATCTGTTCATTTGAGGAATCAGTCTCTGCTGATACTGAACCCTCTGGTTGGAATTCTTTCTGTGGGACAAAAACGATTGAAGAATCCTTTGCTGTCAGCACATAAAACACTTGATTGCTGATTTGGACTGCTCTTTGTACGTGATAACTTTCTGAATGTGAAATGGTTTCCTCTGATTGTTCTAGCCAAGCTTGATCAAGGGACAGAGAGGCAACAGTTGATTCAGAAAGCTGACCTTGTGATGCTTCAACTGGAACTGTTTTTGGCTCATGAGCAGTTACAGAGTTCGCTGCTACCCATCCTTCATAGTTTGCTGTTTGGATATGTACCCAAGTCGTTTGATCAGATAACGCTACTTTATCTGTGATGAGGGCTGGTCCAGATATTTTTTGATGTTCTTCTTGGCGATAGAAGGTAGGATAAATATCTGTTTCATTCAGAGTCGTATAGGTTTCTGTCATACTTATATGTGTTTGAATGATAGGATCAGCTGAAACTTCCGAGTAATACGCACGTACGGAAGAAAGAAAATGCTCCTTGTCTAGAGTGATCGAATCGTCAAACATCAAGAAATCAGCTGATTTTTCCAAGGGTAAAGAATAGGTTTTGATTTTTTTTGCTACATAATAGGCCAGATAATTGGTGACTTGTTCTGTTGGCTCTGTTGGTATGACTAGTTGGATCGTTCCTTTATCCACACATTGTCCATCGGGTAGCTGGACATCAGTAGAGACAATCTCATACACACCTTGCGCATCAATGTAGCTATGAGTAGATTGCTGCTGAATGAACGATTCCTTTGTTTGTTTTGAAGCTGAAAGGTGGATTTTATCAGGTTTCATTTGTTCAAATCTACCATTTGCTCCTTGCAAAGAGGGATTTCCAGAGATTTTCGGCGGTGTGAAATTTTCTACTGCAGAAGAGCTGTCTTCTAGATTTTGATAGGAATTCTCTCCAGATAGGCTTGATTGGGATGGTGCGCTTTCATCTTCTGATAGGGCAGATGTTTCTGTTGTTTGAACATTTGACAAAACGGTATCAGCAAATACGAGACTATTAGGTAACAATGTCGCATTCACTAAGAGAAATACTGCGGCTAATCTTCTTTTTCTCATATCATTGTCCTCTCTTTCTTTTTTATTGTTCTTTCTTTTCATTCTACAAGAGATTTCTTTTATTTACACTCATTTCTATTGAAAGCCTTTGTTTTTTAATTTCACAGCTGATTCTTTGACTTTTTTCTTTTTTTATTCTATTATTGACAAGTCAATCGTTGACTAGTCAATTATTGGAGAGGAGGAAATTATGTCTTTAGAAGAGATTAGCCACCTTTTATATCAAATCAAATTAGCCGATCAAAAAATCGTCCAGATCTTTGAGGAAAATATCGGTATAAGTCTTACTAGATACGAGATCATGATGAGACTGAAAGAAGAAAATCCATTGCTGCAAAGCAGTTTGCAAGAAAAGTTGCAGATTGATCAAGGAGCAGTTACTCGTCATCTGAAGGTTTTAGAAGCAAACGGGTATGTTTCGCGTCAGAGAAATCCTCAGAACAACCGGGAAGTTTACGTAGCACTGACAGAAAAAGCCCAGCAGAAAATCGAGCATTGTGAAATGGACCATAAAGATACAGGTTCCGTGCTGTCCCCAGCTTTCAGCGATGTAGAGATGAAACAATTCCTAACACTTTTAGATAAATTGAATACCCAACTTTGCAATATAACAACAGAAACGAAAGAGGTTAATAATAATGGAACAAAAAAATGATTTTTCAACAATTATGACTGGTAGAAGATCCGTTCGCGTATATGATGAAACATACAAAATCCCACACGAAGAAATGCTGGAAATGATCAAAGAAGCGACGACTGCTCCTTCTTCTGTCAATATGCAACCATGGCGCTTTGTAGTCGCAGAAAGCGAGGAAGCAAAAGAAATCTTGCGTCCTTTGATCCGTTTCAATACGAGACAAAATGATACTTCTTCTGCAATGGTCATGATTTTTGGCGATATGCAATGTTATGAATATGGCGAAGAAATCTATAACCAAGCTTACGAATCAGGGAAGATGCCAAAAGAAGTCAGAGATCAACAATTAGCTGCGATCATTCCTTATTACAAGAGTTTTTCAAGAGAAGAAATGAACGATGTAGTCAAAGTCGATTCTAGCTTAGCGGCTATGCAATTCATGTTAGTTGCACGTGATCATGGCTATGAAACAAATCCAATTGGTGGCTTCGAAGCAGATCAGTTGGCAGAGGCATTTGGTTTGGATAAAGACCGCTATGTTCCAGTTATTATTTTATCAATAGGAAAAGCGGTAGAAGAAGGTTACGAGTCTGTACGTTTAGCACCAGAAAAGATCACTACGTTCAAATAAAAGGTTTTCAGTTACTGTTCAGTAGCTATTGCTTTTTTTGAATCGTGTGTGGTAACCTAATAAAAAAGGAGGTCGGAAAAATGACTGCATCGATGAAATTACGTTTTGAACTTTTGAATAACAACTAAATAAATTCAAAAGACATGTATAAACAACAATTTCATGGGTGGAGTATGTCCATTTTTTCGAACGACAGTAGAATAGGTGAAAGCTATGACAGATTTGATGATTTAGTCATAGTTATTTCGTTCAGAGTAGGAAAAGATGTTATGCAGTTTTTTTGCAAACAGATTTTTCTGCTCTTTTTTAGTATCGATATTGTTGTTTTACATGAAATAGGAGTGTAAAACATATGGAAAATTTAGCAGTAAATATAACAAACCTGCAAGTTCGTTTTGGTAACCAGTTAGAATTATCTATTGATTCTCTTCGTGTCTATCAGCAAGATCGGATAGGAATCATAGGGGAAAATGGAGTCGGTAAAACAACGTTGCTGAAACTGATAGTCGGTGAACTTATCCCCAATCAAGGGAAAATCCAAACAGAGATCACTTTCAACTATCTGCCTCAATTAACCTATCTTGCTGAGGCAAAGGACCTAAATTTGGAATTAGCCAGTCATTTCCAGTTGAAACTGGAAGAAACTTCGGAACGGAAATGGAGTGGAGGGGAAGAACGAAAGATCGAGTTGATACGTCTTCTTTCTTCTTATGAACAAGGGATGCTTCTAGACGAGCCGACAACCCATCTAGATAGAAAAAGTATGGATCGACTAATTGAAGAGCTTCGTTATTATTATGGCACGCTGATTTTTGTTAGTCATGACCGCTATTTTCTAGATGAGTTGGCAACGAAAGTCTGGGAAGTAAAAGACGGAGAAATCCGAGAGTTTCCGGAGAATTATAGTGCCTATCTCACTCAAAGGGAATTGGAGAAAAAGACTCAGCTACGAGAAGCAGAGTCGATCATGAAAGAGAAAAAACGATTGGAAAAATCGATCCAAGAAAAGAAAAAACAAGCGGAAAAGTTAGAAAAAGTGTCCAGTAAAAAGAAAAAGCAACAAATCAGACCGGATCGGTTGTCTTCCTCTAAACAAAAAGACAGTGTACAAAAAGCCATCCAAAAGAATACGAAAACATTAGAGAGAAGACTCCAAAAAATAGGAGAAACAACCAAACCGCAACAGATGAAACAAATCCGTTTTCCAGTACCAAAATCTCTTGAACTCCACAATCGTTATCCAATCATGGGACAAAATATCCAATTGGAAAGAAGCGGAAGAACATTACTGATAAATAGCGATTTTCAATTTTCTTTAGGTAAAAAAATCGCGATTGTCGGCGAAAATGGATCAGGTAAGACAACTTTATTGGAACATATCCGCAAACAAGGAGAAGGAATCCTTCTCTCTCCGAAAGTAAGCTTTCAAGTATATCAGCAAAAGGATTATCAAATGACATCTGAAGAATCCGTCATTCGTTTTGTCATGAGACAAACAGAGTTTTCGGAATCACTTGTCCGCAGTTTGTTGAATCATTTAGGGTTTGCTCAGGAAACTCTGACGAAACCGTTGTGTACGTTAAGTGGGGGAGAAGCGACTCGTTTGACGATTGCTTTGCTTTTTACTAAGCCAAGTAATGTGTTGCTGTTAGATGAACCGACTAATTTCATTGATGTGGCAACGATCGAAGCTTTAGAGCAGCTGATGCAAGTATATCCGGGAACGATTTTGTTTACTTCACATGATTCCTACTTTGTCGAGCGTACGGCTGATGAAGTTTATGAAATAAAAGGGCAGAAAATAAAAAAAGTACTTACGAGAAATTTTTAAATGTGCTACGATGATTTTCGTGACAAATTTAAAGGAGTGGTACAGATTGCCTACAAATAAAAAAGAAGGAATAATTTTTACAACAATGATGTGTTTTTTGATGGTCTTGGGAATGAGCGCGTATAATTTATGGTTGCATCAAGATCTTCATTTATCAAGTTTATTGATTGGTCTAGTGCCTGGATTCGTGGTGGCTTTCATTTTGGATGTCTTCATCATCGGTGTGCTGGCGAAAAAAATTGCCTTTAAACTACCAGTAAATCCAGAAAGCAAGATCCAAATGATCTTAACTATTTCCTGCTTGATGGTTTTAGGAATGGTCACATGTATGTCTTTGTTTGGTGTGATCATGGAACAAGGAATACCTGATCAATTATTCTCTGCTTATATGAATGCTTGGAAAATGAATGTGATTGCCGCTTTACCGTTGCAGTTGATTATCGTTGGCCCACTTTCAAGAAGTGTGTTGAAAGCCATTCAAAGCAATGAATAATGGAACACTGTTTATTTGAAAAAAAGGTTGTGACCTGCTTTTTGTCACAGTTCCTTCAATGCAGTTCTAGAAAGAAAAATGATCCGAACGATAGGTTTTTGCCTGTCTTTCGGATCGTTTTTCTTTTTCAGCTGTATCGTTCTTTTAGTGAAGATGATTCGTTGCTTAATAGATAAATCTAGAAAGGTTCTGTTTATCCATTACTCAAAAAACGGCTGCATTTGTTCTCTTACTTGCTGACACCATTGGAGTTCCTGCTGACAAAGCATGATTCGACGCTGGATCACAACATAACGTCCAAATTCTTGTCTCTTGTCTAGCGAGAGGTCATTCAATTTTTTTTGATTTTTTTGCATGATTTTGTTCAGTTGTTGTTCTCTAGTGAATAGCAGTCCAGTAGCTGTTGTTTTGTCGAGTGTCGAAAAAGCATAGATTTTTGCTAAAAATTCATCTTTTTGCGTAGGAGCTGGGGTCTCCTCTTTGATCCATTCCTCTACAAGGGCACGTCCTTCATCAGTCAAGTGGTAGATCTTTTTTTGAGAATGCTCGTCTTTGTCCAAAACGGTCACATAACCCTGTTGGTCTAACTTAGCAAGCGTCGTATAGATTTGACTGTGATGAGCTTCCCAAAAAATCGTGATCAGCTGCTTCAATTCATACCCAGAACGCGGTTTGGATAAAAGCACGCATAATAATATATAGGCTAAAGTATTCATAAAAATCCTACCTCTCGTCTTATTTTCTTTATTATATCACAGTAAAGTTTCCATGTTTTACATGTGCATATTGACATGTAAAATAAATCATGTATGATGCTAATAGAGAGAAAGGGATGGAAATATTGGAGAATCAAATAGATATACAAGAACAAACAAATGAAGAAACAAAGGGGAAAAGTTCGGCGCTAGTTGTAGCAGCTACCTGTATGATCGCTTTTATGGGAGTGGGCCTGGTAGACCCGATTTTAAAAACGATTGCTGCACAGTTAAACGCTACGCCAGCTGAAACGACCCTGTTATTTACTAGTTACATGCTAGTCACTGGTGTGGTGATGCTATTTACAGGTTTCTTATCTAGTCGGATTGGCTTGAAAAAAACATTGATGACCGGATTGTTTATCATCGTTGTATTCGCTGGTCTTGGTGGATTATCTGGCAATATCGGTATGTTGATTGGGTTACGTGCTGGCTGGGGTGTCGGGAATGCTTTATTTGTCTCTACTGCTCTAGCAACGATCGTCAGTATTTTAGTCGGTAACACAGAAAAAGCAATCATGATGTATGAAGCAGCACTTGGCTGCGGAATGGCAGTTGGTCCTCTAGTAGGTGGAGTCTTGGGCAGTGGTTCATGGCGTTATCCATTTTTTGGGGTAGCATTTTTGATGTTTTGCGGTTTTATAGCCCTAGCGGTACTTTTACCTGAAACTGAGAAACCAAAGAGAAAAGTAGGCCTTTGGGAAGGTGTCAAAGCGTTAAGCAATCATAAACTTCGTTCAGTTGGACTGATCGCATTGTTATATAATTTCGGATTCTTTACTTTACTTGCATATGCGCCATTTTTATTGATTGGCTATTCTGAATTAGAGGTCGGTTTTGTATTTTTTGGCTGGGGTGTGCTTCTGGCTATTGCTTCGATTTTCGTTGCACCGGCTCTTGAGCGGAAGTTTACGACTTATCGGACGATTTTAGCTGCATTTGTCTTATTCATTATTTGTTTGCTGTTATTAGGAGCTGGTACTTCTATGCCAGTCCTTGTACCGATCAGTATTGTGTTAGCAGGATTTTTCCAAGGGATCATTAATACATTGTTGACGACGATTGCTATGGAAATACCCGGTCTGCAACGAAACGTTGCTTCTTCCAGCTATAGTTTTGTCCGCTTTTTCGGTGGAGCTTTAGCACCATTTATTGCAGGTGTGATCGGCGAACATATTGGTGAAAGCTATGCGTTTTATTTTGCAGGTGCCATTGTTCTTATCAGTGTATGTTGTATCATTTATCACCGTAATTATTTTGCTACAAATGAAGAAAAATAAGAAACTAAAGGTTGTGAAAAAGCTGTCCTGCCTCAAATCATAAGAACAGCCAAACAAAAACAGCTCCTCCTATTTTTCGTTTGGTTGGACTTATTACCGCAGATGCAATCTTTTGAACACCGTTTATCAAGAGGTCGTAAGGCTGCCGTTCAGCTCCGAGTCACAAGGAACAATTTCAAAAAACAGTTTCTCATGTTTGTTGAATATCGTGACTTGTGACCGAGGAGTTGGCAGGCGAACACCGTTTAAGGAAGAGGTTGTGAAAAAGTCGTTTAGTTTCAAGTATTAAGAAAAATTTTGTGAAAATGGCTTTCTACATTTTTGCATAAATTTGGCTTAATACCGAGAAACTGGCTTTTGAACACCGTTTATTTGGAAAAAGGGAATGTGACAAAAATCGTGTCACATTCCTTTTTTTTCTCAAAATAATGTAACTGGAAAATTTTTAGTAGGTAAGCTAAAATTCATTTAAGAAAAAGAATGGGGGGATAATAGATGCTGGAAGAATATTTTCAGGAAGTCGGGTTGACACTCGTTGAATTACCCATTGAATTTTTAGATGATCGGTTGATTTATCGTGGCTATATCAAAGAATTGCCAATGATCAACGCGGAAGGTGAAACTAGAAAAGCGATGCAGAAAAAAATAGCTGGTATATATCAGATGTATCGGGAACAGCTATTGGCAGAATCAGCGGAAGAAGAAAAAGAAAAAACGATGGACTTGTCCATGGATGAGCTGCTTCGTTATTATGATGGCGAAACATTTGACGGATTTTCGCTTCTTAACGAAGAGGAAACAGATTTACCAGGCAGCTGGTAGGAGAACACCGTTTATATGGGAAAAGGGGCTTTGACAAAATCTTTGTCAAAGCCCCTAAAAAGTTCGGCAGTTTTTTGCCGGTGTTCAAGGCACCCTACTTATCATACGGACATTTTTTAGCGGAAAGTCCGATTCAAGTGGTTTTTATTCAGCTGATATTTATAAGATAAGTGAAAGATCCCAGCAATCAGCAACGTAATCGTATAGGCAATTGAATGATCGAAAAAAGAATAGTAATTGACTCCAGCTAACAGGCATAATGCAACCATGTAGCTGATGTGTAAGCGAGCAACCAAACCTTTTGGACCAATTTTGTCAAAATACTGCGCCCATTTTTCCCGTTGACCCCCTATGCTTCGTTTTTTGAACTGAAAAAAAAGGGATAAAATACCGACTCCTAGAAAAGCAGCGATATTCAGAGAAATAAGGTAAATAAAAAAAATCATTAAAATTTCAAACATATTGACACCTTTCTAATTGGATAGAACCTTTACAGTAAAAAGGCAAAAGGCGGGAATAATGTTTCACACGAAACATTATTCGCGGATTTGTCCATCGCCATAAATGATATATTTTGTGGAAGTCAATTCATTTAACCCCATTGGACCACGGGCATGCAACTTTTGAGTAGAGATACCGATCTCTGCACCAAAACCAAATACCGATCCGTCTGTAAAACGAGTGGAGGCATTGACATAGACAGCCGCCGCGTCCACTTCATTCAAGAAACGCTGACTAGCCGAATAGCTATCTGTCACGATTGTTTCTGAATGCTTGGTGTTATGTCGGTTGATATGCGCAATTGCTTCGCTTAAAGAATCGACTACTTTGACGGCAAGGATATAATCCAGATATTCAGTATCCCAATCTGCCTCTTCTGCTAAAGCAGCTGTCTCTAGATATTCTAACGCACGAGCATCCGCACGTAAAGAGACGCCGTGTTCTACCAGTTCTTTTTCAATGGCTGGTAAGAAAAAGGGGGCGATCTCAGAATGGATCAGTAATGTTTCTGCCGCGTTGCAGACAGAAGGACGGGAAGCTTTTGCATTGACAATGATTTTCACTGCCATAGACAACTGTGCTTCTTTATCGATGTATACGTGATTATTTCCTGTACCTGTTTCAATGATAGGTACCGTTGCCTGTTCTTTGACTCGTTGAATCAATTTTGCTCCGCCTCGAGGAATCAGCACATCTAAGTATTCTGTCAATCGCATCAATTGTTCTGCAGTTTCATGAGAAGTATCATCGACAAACTGGATGGCATAAGGAGATTCGCCAGCACTAAGCAATACTTGCTGCAATAGTTGGACCAGTAATTGATTCGAGAAGAATGCTTCTTTGCCACCGCGAAGGATAACGGCATTTCCTGATTTGAACGCTAGACTGGCTGCATCAGTCGTGACATTTGGACGAGATTCGTAAATGATACCGATCACGCCGAGGGGCACGCGCTTTTTGCCGATTCTCAATCCGTCGGTGTTCGTCCACATCTCATCTACTTTTCCAATAGGATCGTCTAACGAAGCAATCTTTTCGATCTCTGCAACCATGGCATTGATTCGCTCAGGTGTCAGTTGTAAGCGGTCTTGCATCGTTTCACTGATATTGTTTTCGACTGCTTTTTCTAAGTCCTTATGATTTGCTTCGATGATTGCCTGTTGATTCTTTTTGATGGTTTTCGCCATCTGAACAAGTAGCTCATTTTTACGGTTTGTAGGCATAAGTGCTAGTTGTTGCGCACTATCTTTTGCCTGTTGCCCTAATTGCATCAAATCAGTCATTTCAAGTCCTCCTTAAATAAAGTACCTACTTCTTTTCCTGCAAGAATATCAAAAATGATTGCCGGATTTTTCCCATTTGCTAGAATCATTGCACTGTTTGCTTCAAATATCCTAGAAGCTGCTTTTAATTTACTTTGCATACCGCCTGTTCCAAAGGTGCTACCTGCACCACCTGCTTGTGCCAGAATCTTTTCATCGATTTTATCGATATAGCGATACATCTGAGCCTCGGGATTTGTAGCCGGATTATCTGAATAAAAACCGTCGATATCAGAAAGAACGATCAAAAGGTCTGCCGCGACAAGTTTTGCCATGATTGCTGACAGCTGATCATTATCACCAAATTTGGTCAGATGATCTAATTCATCTACTGCGACAGTATCGTTTTCGTTCACAATAGGAATCGTATCCATGATCAAAAGCTGTTCCAATGTATTCCTCACATTTTTACGACTTTCAGGGTAATCTACCACATCTCTTGTCACGAGGATTTGTGCTGTCTGCTGATTATATACACTGAATCTTTGATTATAGATATTCATCAATTCGGCTTGGCCAACAGCCGCCGCCGCTTGCTGTTCAGGGATCAAAGTCGGACGTTCTGACAAATGTAATTTATGCATACCGACGCCTACAGCCCCTGATGAGACTAGGATCACTTCCTTTCCACGATTTCTAAGATCGGAAAGGACAAAAGCTAACTGATCGATCGCTGCAAGATTGATGTTTCCATTGGGATAGATCAATGTACTTGTTCCTACTTTGACAATAATTCGTTTTGCATTTTTTATTTCTTTACGCATGTGACACCTCAATCAAATATCCACTCATTAATTTCGTTCTATTCTACTTGTTTTGACGAGTAAAGTCATGTAAAAAATAGTTTTTTTGTACAACTTGCAGTTGTTCGGTAAAAGAACGCGTTAATGGTTGACTTTAGGATAGCAGAATTTCTTGAAGAATTTGTAAAGAGAGTCTTTTATAGCCTCGAATATGTTAGAATAGGAGTAGTTTATTTAGGGAGGAAAACCGGTGAGAAAAAGAGGATTTGAAGTTATTTCTAAATATAAAGAGCAAAATATCAATCTACCGCAGCGCGCTACACATCATGCTGCTGGCTATGATTTTGAAGCAGCAGAAGAGGTCGTGATTCCAAGTATCTGGAAAGCAGGCTGGAAAAAAGGATTGGAAACAATCGCAGATGCATTGAAAAAAGACGTATCAGAAAATGAAAAACAGTTAAAACCGATCCTTGTGCCTACTGGGGTCAAAGCCTACATGGGAGAAGATGAATTTTTGCAGCTTGCTAACCGTTCAAGCAATCCGTTGAAGCGGTTTTTAGTGTTGACGAACGGCGTAGGTGTGATTGACAGTGATTATTACAATAATGAGGCAAATGAAGGACATATCATGTTCCAATTCACCAACTTTGGTTTCAAGGATGTAGTGATCAAGAAAGGTGAGCGTATCGGTCAAGGGATCTTCTTGCCATTTTTAAAAGCAGATCAAGATCAACCGACTGCTCAACGTCAAGGCGGATTTGGTTCTTCCAGTAAATAAAACGATAAAGAAATTTAAGCTTGATTTAATGTCTCATGGTTAGAATAAGAGGAGGCGGTACAATGGCAAAAAAATCAAAAGTACAATTTGTTTGCCAAAATTGCGGGTATGTGTCGCCTAAGTTCTTGGGACGCTGCCCAAATTGCGGAAAATGGAATACGATGGTCGAAGAAATCGAACAAGATACAACAGACCGCAGAATGCGGACAAGTTTGACAGGAGAAAAAGCGAAACCAACAAAAATCGCAGACGTCGTCCCTAAAAAAGAACCTCGGGTCAAAACGAAATTAGAAGAACTGAACCGTGTGCTAGGTGGAGGCGTGGTTCCGGGATCCATGGTCTTGATTGGTGGAGATCCAGGTATTGGTAAATCCACTTTGCTGTTACAAGTTTCTCAACAATTAGCAGCCATAGGCGGGAAAGTCTTGTATGTATCCGGCGAAGAAAGCGCAGAACAGATAAAATTACGCGCGGAGCGCCTCGGAAGTATCAACACAGAATTTTATCTATACGCTGAAACAGATATGAATGAAATCAGTCGTGCCATCGAACATATCTCCCCTGATTATGTTATTATTGATTCCATCCAAACGATGACGCAGCCAGACATCACAAGTGTGGCAGGAAGCGTCAGCCAAGTAAGAGAAACCACTGCAGAATTACTCAAAATCGCTAAAACGAATGGAATTACCATTTTTATCGTCGGTCATGTTACGAAAGAAGGTTCGATCGCCGGTCCAAGAATGTTAGAGCATATGGTGGATACAGTGTTATATTTTGAAGGTGAACAACATCATAGTTTCCGAATTTTACGAGCGGTAAAAAACCGATTTGGCTCAACGAACGAGATTGGGATTTTTGAAATGCATGAGCATGGATTGGAAGAAGTCGCTAACCCTTCACAGATTTTCTTGGAGGAACGCCTAGACGGTGCGACTGGCTCTGCTATCGTTGTAGCAATGGAAGGAACACGCCCAATTTTGGTAGAGATCCAAGCATTAGTCACACCTACTATGTTCGGAAATGCTAAGCGAACAACAACAGGTCTTGATTTCAATCGTGTATCTCTAATCATGGCAGTGCTGGAAAAAAGAGCTGGACTACTTCTTCAGAATCAAGATGCTTACTTAAAAGCTGCAGGTGGGGTAAAATTAAATGAACCAGCGATTGATTTAGCTATCGCTGTCAGTATTGCTTCAAGCTACAAAGAAAAAGGAACACAGCCGACGGAATGTTTCATCGGTGAAATCGGACTGACTGGAGAAATCAGACGTGTCAGTCATATTGAACAACGGGTCAAAGAAGTCCAAAAACTCGGCTTCACAAAAGTTTACCTGCCTAAAAACAACTTAGGCAACTGGGAAGCGCCAAAAGGAATCGAGATCGTTGGAGTAGCAACTTTGGCTGAAACGTTGAAGCGTGTGTTCCACTAAATAATAAATGATTGTCGAAACGGAGGAAAAACGATGCAAAAACGTGTCATTACGTTGCTGATGATCATTGTCGGCGCAAGCTTGGGTATTTCATTTTTACCCTCAGCTTGGCAGGCAATCGGTCAACAGTCAAATGGGTGGCTGAATAATACATTTACCAACAGTTTGTTAGGCGCACTTATTTTCTTTTTATTATCTTTGCTGTTGGCCAAACATATCTCAGCTATTATCAAACAAGTAGAACAAAAACTAAGCGAGGTCAGCTTGACTTATCTTCTCTTCGGTGCGATCGGTGCGATCATCGGATTGACTTTAGGCGTTGTGATCTCAACCCCTCTTTACAATATGGAAATTCCATTCGTCAATAGTGTATTGCCGATTTTACTGATGATCATCTTAGGTTATTTGGGATTGAGAATGGGAACGACACGAATCGAAGAATGGAAGAAAGTCTTTGGTTCACGAAGCAAAAAAATCGAGCAAGAAACAGCTAGCCAAGTGGAGAGCCAACTGTTAGAACGAAAATCAGGAGAAAATTTCCATAAATATAAAATCTTGGATACAAGTGTGATTATTGATGGTCGGATTTATGATATTACAAAGACTGGATTTTTAGAAGGAACCTTGATGATCCCTAATTTTGTTCTTTACGAACTACAATACATCGCGGACTCAGGGGATAGTTTGAAACGTGTGCGTGGTCGTCGCGGATTAGATATCCTAAATGCTTTGCAAAAAGAAGAAGGTATATCTGTCGAAATGTACGATGGAGACTTTGAAGATATCAGCGAAGTAGACAGCAAGTTGATCAAATTAGCCAAGCTTTTAGACGGTGTCATCGTAACCAATGACTATAACTTGAATAAAGTCTCTGAATTCCAAAATGTACCTGTTCTTAATATCAATGCGTTGGCAAATGCCGTGAAACCAGTCGTCATTCCTGGCGAAACGATGAATGTTCTAGTAGTAAAAGCCGGAACAGAACGCCAACAAGGGGTAGCCTATCTTGATGATGGCACGATGGTTGTAGTAGAAGATGGACAGCATTACATGAATGAACGTATCGAAGTTGTTGTGACAAGCGCTCTTCAAACAGCTGCTGGACGCATGATCTTTGCTAAACCTGCCCATGCAGGACGAGGGATCGACAATAAAAAAGAGACAGAGAAAAAGACAAAACAATCAAAATAAAAAAGAAATTCAGCCAACTGGTAAGGAAATTCAACCAGTTGGCTTTACTATTTACCTTAGAAAAGGTAAAATTTGTGCTGAGTGGCTTTAAATAAATGATATTTGAGAAGCCGTAACTGACGGAATTTTTACTGTTAGTCAAAGTCTAGTTTGAAAGAAGAGGAAGAAAATGACGAAAGTACGCGTACGCTATGCACCAAGTCCAACTGGGCATCTGCATATTGGAAATGCAAGAACTGCATTGTTCAATTATTTGTTTGCCCGCCACAATGATGGAGACTTTATTATTCGTATTGAGGATACTGACCAAAAACGTAATATCGAAGATGGCGAAAAAAGCCAGTTGGAAAACCTTGCTTGGTTGGGAATGGATTGGGATGAATCTCCTGAAAATCCTGGAGAATACGGCCCTTACCGTCAATCTGAACGTAAAGAAATCTATCAACCGCTGATTGATCAGCTGCTTGCTAGCAATCGAGCATACAAATGCTATTGCACAGAAGAAGAATTAGAAGCAGAACGGGAAGCACAACGCGCAAGAGGAGAAATGCCTCATTACGCAGGAACATGTGCGAACTTGACACCTGAAGAACAAGCAGAAAAAGAAGCACAAGGTCTAGAATCTGTTGTACGTTTCCGTGTGCCTCGCAATACAGAATACGCATTTACAGATATGGTAAAAGGCGCTATTTCGTTCGAATCCGATAATATCGGCGGCGACTTTGTCATCCAAAAACGCGATGGTATGCCAACCTATAACTTTGCTGTTGCGGTCGATGACCATTTGATGAAAATCACTCACGTTTTACGTGGAGATGACCATATTGCCAATACACCAAAACAACTGATGATCTATGAAGCATTTGGCTGGACGCCACCAACATTCGGACATATGACGTTGATCATCAACAGTGAAACAGGCAAAAAACTAAGCAAACGTGACGAATCAATCTTACAATTTATCGAACAATATCGCGAATTAGGTTATCTACCAGATGCAATGTTCAACTTTATTGCATTATTGGGCTGGTCACCTGTGGGCGAAGACGAAATCTTCGAACACCAAGAATTGATCAAAATGTTCGATCCAAAACGCCTAAGTAAATCACCCGCAGCTTTCGATGCGAAAAAACTGCAATGGGTAAACAACCATTACATCAAAGCAATGGATCTAGATGCATTTACTGACATGTGTCTGCCTTATCTAATCGCTGACGGACGTGTAGCAGAAAACCCAGATGAAAAGACAATCGAATGGGTGAAGAAGATCGTTAGCCTGTATCAACCTCAAATGAGCTATGCTGCAGAAATCGTTGATCTGTCTACGCTATTTTTCAATGAACATCCAGTATTGAATGAAGCAGCAAAAGAAGTACTTGCTGGTGAAACAGTTCCTACTGTTCTCCACGCATTTAAAGCACAGCTAGAACAAATGGAAGTAGTAGATGCTCCAACTGTAAAAGCTGCCATCAAAGCTGTTCAAAAAGAAACTGGCGTAAAAGGGAAAAATCTTTTCATGCCGATCCGTGTAGCTGTATCAGGACAAATGCATGGCCCAGAATTGCCTGAAACGATCGAATTGCTTGGTCGTGAAAAATCATTAGCACATTTAAATCAAGTACTGAACTAAACACGATGAACAGAAAAAAGTAAGCAGCTGATCATTACAAGAGAGATGCCGGGTGGTGCAAGGCGTCAATGAATAGTTGCCGAAATGCCTCTGGGAGTGGTCTTGGCGAAAACACAGAAAACAGGAAAAACTGTTTTACAGGAAACGAAGTAGCCAAGAACGTATAACAGGCGTTAGCTGTTAGAGATAATCGTTGATTATGAAGAAAAGTGGAACCACGCGGAAAGCGTCTTTTGATAAGGAAACTTATTTAAAAGGCGCTTCTTTTCTTTATAAGCTGTTTTCCTACATAAAATACTTACGAAAGGAGTGGAAAGTCATGAGTTGGTTTGCCCGAGCGATTGATGCAGCAAAGAGAAACGATCCGGCTGCACGTTCGACAGCGGAGATCGTTTTGACCTATCCCGGTTTTCATGCCTTGTTTTGGCATCGTTTCTCTCATTTTTTATATCAGCATCGGCTCTTTTTATTGGCGAAGATCAATGCTCAATTTTGGCGTTTCCTGACAGGTGTTGAAATCCATCCAGGAGCAACGATTGGAACAGGTGTGTTCATCGACCATGGAATGGGGATCGTCATTGGCGAAACCGCAGAAATCGAGGATGATGTGATTTTGTTCCATGGCGTAACATTAGGCGGTACGGGAAAAGAAACAGGTAAAAGACACCCAACGGTCAAACAAGGAGCCATGCTCTCTGCGAATGCGCAGATATTAGGACCGGTAACGATCGGAAAAAACGCAAAAATCGGCGCAGGTGCCGTTGTGTTGAAAGATGTTCCAGACGACGCTACAGCAGTAGGAGTACCAGCAAAAGTCGTTCGAATCAAAGGAGAAAAAGTGAGGAGATCAGAATGATAAAAATCTACAATACATTGACCAGAAAAAAAGAAGAATTCATCCCTATACAAAAGGGACATGTCGGTATGTATGTCTGCGGACCGACTGTGTATAATTATATCCATATTGGAAATGCTCGTAGCACCATTGCTTTCGATACGATTCGACGCTATTTTGAATATCGAGGCTATAAAGTCGATTTCGTATCGAATTTCACGGATGTAGACGATAAAATCATCCGTACAGCAAACGAATTAGGCATCACAGCACCAGAAGTCGCTGATCGTTTCATCCGAGCATTTGAAGAAGATACGAAAGCGTTGAATGTCGAGCCTGCTACACTGCATCCAAGAGTCATGGACCATATGCCAGATATTTTAGCATTTATTCAAGTGTTGGTTGAAAAAGGCTATGCTTATGAATCTTCAGGTGATGTGTATTACCGTACCCGTAAATTTGAAAACTATGGGAAATTAAGTGACCAATCCATCGATGAATTGGAAGTCGGCGCAAGTCAGCGTACTGGTGAAGAACAGCAGCAAAAAGAAGACCCATTAGATTTTGCTTTATGGAAACAAGCAAAACCAGGCGAGATTTCTTGGGATTCACCATGGGGCAAAGGGCGTCCCGGTTGGCACATCGAATGTTCCGTCATGGCGACAAAACATTTAGGCGAAACGATCGATATCCATGGTGGTGGGCAAGATTTGGAATTTCCTCATCACGAAAATGAAATCGCACAAAGTGAAGCGAAAACAGGGAAAAAATTCGCTAATTACTGGATGCACAATGGCTATGTAACGATTGGCGAAGACGATGAAAAAATGAGTAAATCTCTAGGGAATTTCATCACTGTACATGAAATGATCCAAAACGTTGATCCACAAGTCTTGCGTTTCTTCATGGCGACCACACAATACCGTCGTCCGATCCGTTACAGTGAAACGACGATGAAAGAAGCAGCCACCAATTTACAACGACTGAAGAATACGTTTGACAATTTGAAATTCCGCCAAGAAACTGCCTCAGAGAATTTGGCAGATGATGCGGATAAAATCACTTTGTTAGAAAATTTGGAACAGCGATTCATCGAAGAAATGGATGATGATTTTAATGCAGCAAATGGGATCACAGTGGTCTATGAGCTTGCTAAATGGCTGAACACTTATCTAGACCAAGCGGAAGTTTCTGCCGCTGTCTTGGCACAGGGAGAAGCTTTATTCTCGCAATGGCTTTCGATCTTCGGTATTTTATTTACAGCAGAAGAATTATTGGATGAAGAGATTGAACAATTGATCGAAGAACGAAATCAAGCAAGAAGCAATCGTGATTTTGCCCGAAGCGACGAAATCCGTGATTTGTTGAAAGAAAAAGGGATCTTATTAGAAGATACACCCCAAGGAACCCGATGGAGAAGAGAAGCATGAGAGATTACACACAATTGAACGGTTTAGCCCTGGCTTACGTGGGTGATGCGATTTACGAAATCTATGTTCGTGACCACCTGATCAATCAAGGAGAAACAAAACCCAATAAGTTGCATCGTGCGGCAACGAATTATGTTTCTGCAAATGCACAAGCTTTTTTGATTCAGCAAATGCTGGAGGAACATCTTTTGACAGAAGAAGAAGAGCTTTATTATCGCAGAGGAAGAAATGCCAAAAGCCATACGAGTGCAAAAAATGCTGATGTTACGACTTACCGGGTCGCAACAGGATTCGAAGCACTGATGGGCTATCTGCATTTGACAAAACAAACCGAGCGGATGGAAGAATTGATCCGCTGGTGTATTCAGAAAGTTGGTGAAAAAAATGGGTAAAGAAAGAACAAACAAACATCAATCGAAACGTGGATTTGAAGACAAAAAACAAAATAGATATCCAAATAAAAAGCAAACTGGACGAAATCAGTCAGTTTCTGATCAAAATGAAGAAGCATTAGAAGATAATTTCGTCTTTGGACACCACGCCGCAGTAGAAGCGCTACAACAAGGGCGAGGGAATAAACTCTTTCTTCAAGAAGATTCACGAGGAGAAAAAGTAGAAGAACTGAAAGAAATCGCACGTGAGCAAGCTGTACCGGTCAAATGGGTCCCTAAACAAAAGTTAGAAACTTTGAGCGATCATGGCGTGCATCAAGGAGTCGTTCTTGCGATTACACCTTATGAATATTTATCCCTTGACCAACTGATTGAACGAACAAAAGAGAAAAAAGAAGCCCCCTTCTTTTTGATTTTGGATAGCATCGAAGATCCACACAATTTTGGGTCGATTTTACGGACAGCAGACGCAAGTGGCGTCGATGGTGTGATCATACCAAAACACCGAGCAGTTGGAATCACGCCTATCGTAACAAAGACTTCCACTGGTGCAGTGGAATATGTGCCTGTTGCACGTGTGACGAATTTGGTACAAGCTGTGCAACAGCTCAAAGAGACAGGATTTTGGGTATTTGGCACAGATATGACCGGCACAAACTTCCAAAAATGGAATGCCAAAGGATCCATTGCTTTAGTCATTGGTAATGAAGGCAAAGGAATGAGTCCAGGATTGAAAAAAGAAATGGATGAATTACTGACGATTCCAATGACTGGGCACGTCCAAAGTTTAAATGCCAGTGTTGCCGCTGGATTGCTGATGTATCAGGCTTTTTCCCAACGTCAGGGGGAGTAGGTCATGAAAAAACAGCTGTTGATTGTAGATGGCTACAACATGATCGGTTCGTGGCCGGAACTGGTCCAGCTTAAAAAGCAGGACAAAATGGCAGATGCAAGAGAAGCTCTTTTGCATCGTTTATCAAATTATGCGAAATATGAAGGACTGGAAGTCATCGTTGTCTTCGATGCTCAATTAGTACCAGGCATCCAGCAAAATTATAGGAAATATCAGTTGGATGTTGTTTTTACGAAAGAAGATGAAACGGCTGACAGTTATATCGAAAGAATCGCTGGGCAGCTGAATGATCGTTTGACACAAGTAACAGTGGCGACAAGCGATCTAGCAGAACAGTGGATGATTTTTTCTCAGGGGGCGTTGCGGACTTCTGCTTATGAATTATATAAAACGATTAAAAAAACGGAAAAAACAATAGCCCAAGAAAATAAAGATATGCATTTTGTTGATTTCCGACGTAATTCTCCGTGGAATGAAGAGCAGTTAAAAAAATTGTCCCAAAAATTGGACGATTTAATGAGAAAAAATAAATAACATATCGTTCTAATCAGTTCGATGAATCATTGATGATAAGATTCCTCCATAAACGAATTTATGGAGGAATTATTTTATGTCTGAGGAGTTATTGCGCGCTGCACGTAATGGTGACGAAGAAGCATTTGCTGCCCTGTATCAAAAATATTTTCCACTCTTACTACGTTTGAAAAACACTTATTATTTAAGAAATTATGTTACTGAGGATTGGGAACAAGAAGCGAGGATCGCTTTATATCAGGCATTGAGAACTTACGAAAAAAGCAAAGGAGTTAGCTTTGGAAGTTATTATAAAAGTATTATAAGCAATCAAATTTATTCTTTATTGAGAAAACAGAACGCGCTGAAGCGCCGTGACCAAAAAGATGAAGTCTCGATCGACCAAAAAATAGAGACAGAAGGACCAGATTTTTTAGCAGAGATTACCTTGCAGGAACCTTTAGCGATTCAGCATCTTTTGTTAAAAGAAGCAATCGAAAATTGCGAGATCCGATTTTCAAAAAAAGAAGCACAAATTTTTCATTATTACATGCAAGGGGTTGATTTTGCGGAGATGGCTGAATGGTTGTCAATGGATCACAAGCAAGTGATGAGTGCATATGGAAGGGTAAAACTCAAAATAAAAAAACACTTGAAATTTTATAATGAGGAATAATTTAGAAAAATCTTAATGAGCTTCTTATTTATTTTTATTGCATTTCTTTTTTTTTTATGGTAAACTTGAAAATTTTAAAAATATGTGGTATAGTTGGTAGTAGAGGTGAACTGTATGCCAACAACTTTAGCTTCAATCAAGAAAGATTTAGAAGGTCGTATCGGCAGCCCAATCATGTTGGTTGCTCAGACAGGAAGAAAGCGTCAAACAGAACGCCGCGGCGTTTTAACAGAAACCTATCCTTCAGTATTCGTTGTTGACTTGGATCCTGAAGAAAATTCTTTTGAACGAGTATCTTACAGCTATTCAGATGTACTTACTCGAACAGTTGAGATCGAATTTTTAACTGAAGCAGTTTAAAAAGCAAACGAGCCTGAGATTCGTAAGGTTCGTTTGCTTTTTTGTGTATGAATCGGTATGCTAATAATAAAAAAGTAGGAGGCGTTTACTTAGTGGAATATCAGGTAAAGAAATTTGAAGAATTGTCGACAGCAGAGTTTTATGCAATCGTCAAAGAACGGATTGCAGTCTTTGTTGTGGAGCAACAGTGCCCTTATCAAGAAGTTGATGATATCGATGGACAAGCTTGGCATACGTATTTCCAAGATACTGATGGGAAGATCCTTGCCTACACGCGGGTATATGAAGAAGCAGACAGCATCCATTTTGGTCGCGTTCTTGTTCATCAAAATAACCGTAAAGACGGCTTAGGAAGAAAGATTGTCCAAGAAACGATCAACATGATCCAGAAAAAATTTCCAGAAAAACCAATTGTGATCGGTGCACAAGAATATCTACAGGCCTTTTATGAGTCTTTTGGATTCAAGGCAATCTCAGATGTGTATTTGGAAGATGATATTCCGCATATCGACATGAAAAAAGAACAGGTAACAAGTTAAGAATCTAAAAAAAGAAAGCCGACACTGAAAATCGGCTTTCTTTTTTTAGATTCTTCATTATTTAGAAGTATCTGAAAGATTTGTTTGCTCTACCGGATGCGTATTGTCTTCTGCCACTTGTTTGGCAAGAAGATCGCGTATGTCACTAAGATAATCTTCTGCAGTAGGTGCTTCTTCCACTTCTTCTTCTGCTTCTTTGGCGCGTAAATTCTTCGCACGGTTTGCCGCTTTGACAACTAAGAATAAGACAAAACCAGTAATCAGGAATGTAATGATAGCACTAATAACGTTACCAAACGCAAATGTGACACCTTTTGTCGGCGACCAGTCAAGAATTGAAAGTGCTCCTTCTAAATCAGAAGTTCCTGTGATCATAGCGACAATCCAACCAATTAGCGGAGTGATTAATCCTTGCACCACTTGGTTTACGATACTTGTAAACGCACTCCCGATAACAACACCGACAGCAAGATCCAAGACATCTCCACGCATGATGAACTCTCTGAATTCTTTTATCATGAATGACCCTCCCTTCTTTTGTATGTCTTTAGTATATCGAAAAATAAAAAATAAAAAAACGATATACGCTTTTAGCTGTCTGTCCCTTTTGATAAAAAACTTCTATGCTATACTATAAAGTGTAACATCATTTAGAAAAATCGGCGAATTGTCTGAACTTATATATATTTCAAGCAGATGCATAAGTAAAAAAGGCCGATTGTCCTACTAAAAGAGTAAGGGGCAATCATCTATGAAAAGGAGCATATAAATATGGTGTATCAATTGGCAGAAGGCGTGAATCTTCATGTCTTACCAACAAAACAATACAAAACGATTCGGATTTTTATCCGTTTTACGGCACGTCTGCAACAAGAAGTCATTACAAAACGTTCACTACTCAGCAGTATGTTGGAAACAAATAGTTTGAATTATCCGGATCAGACAAAGTTAAGTGCGAAACTTGCTGAGCTTTATGGTGCAAGCTTCGGACTATCAGTAAGAAAAAAAGGGAACTTGCATTGGCTAAACGCAGGAATCAGCTTTGTGAACGGCGAATATGTCAATGATCCTAACCTTTTCTCTCAAGCGGTGGATTTTTTAAAAGAGGTTTTATTTTATCCAAATATCAAAAATCAACAGTTTGATCAGTTGACGTTTGACTTGGAAAAGAACAATCTGCGTCTCTATTTGGAAAGTTTGAAGGAAGATAAACAAACTTTTGCTTCCTATGCACTGCAAGAACTTTATTTTGAAAACAGCCCGGAACAAAAAATCCCAAGTTTAGGCGTAGTGGAAGAACTAGACAAAATCACTGCTCGCTCACTAGCGGCTTACTATCAAGAAATGATGGCGAACGATCAAATTGACATTTTTGTTGTCGGCGATGTTGATCCGGACAAAGCAGCCGAAGCTGTTGGGCAATTACCATTTGAGCCGCGTGAAACAGCTCATCCAGAATTGTTTTATACTCAGCCTCAAGTGAATATCGTCAAGGAACGACAAGTCCGTGAGCCAATCGTTCAAGCAAAGCTGAATCTAGCTTATCAGACAAATGTGTATTATGATGAGCCAGAACGTTTTGCGCTAATGGTCTTCAACGGTTTATTTGGCGGGTTTCCTCACTCCAAACTGTTCATGAATGTGAGAGAGAAAGAAAGTCTAGCTTATTATGCCTCTAGCAGCGTGGATACATTCCGAGGGTTCATGAGTGTCCAGACTGGTATCGACGAAAAAAACCGAAATCAAGTACTTCGCCTGATTCACGAGCAATTAGAAAGTTTGCGAAACGGTGAAATAACAGATTTGGAACTAGCTCAGACAAAAGCGATGCTAAGAAACCAATACCTGCTTTCTCTAGACTCTCCGCAAGCGGCAATCGAAGCTTCTTTTTTGGACAGCTGGCTGCCGGAAACAAAATTATCTGATGAAGAATGGTTGAAACGTATGGAGAGTGTAACGATCAAAGAGATACAACAAGTAGCTGAGCAAATCGAATTGCAAGCAATCTTCTTTTTAGCAGGAGGAAATGCAAATGAATAAAACAGAATATGAGCAAATCAATGAAACGCTTTATCATGAAGTACTGCCAAACGGTTTGACCGTGTATTTGTTACCTAAAAACGACTATCACAAGACATATGGTTTGTTCAGTACGAATTATGGTTCGATCGATAACGAATTTATTCCTTATGGTGAAAAAGAAAAAGTGAAAGTCCCAGATGGCATCGCTCATTTCTTAGAACACAAGCTGTTTGAAAAAGAAGACGGTGATGTCTTTCAATTATTTGGACAGCAAGGTGCTTCCGCTAATGCTTTCACGAGTTTCACGAAAACTAGTTACCTGTTCTCTACGACTGATCAGGTAGAAAAGAATCTGACGACCCTGATCGACTTTGTACAAGCACCTTACTTTACAGAAGAAACTGTAAACAAGGAGAAAGGAATCATTGGTCAGGAAATCCAAATGTATGAAGACGACCCTAACTGGCGGATGTTTTTTGGTATCCTAAATAACTTGTATCCTACACACCCGTTGCATATCGATATTGCGGGCACGGTTGAAAGTATCGACAAAATCACAGCTCAAGATTTGTATACGTGCTATCGGACGTTTTATCAGCCAAGCAATATGGTTTTATTTGTAGTTGGTAAGATGGAGCCTGAGAAATTGATGAAACTTATTCGGGAAAACCAAGAAGAAAAAAATTTCCCGCCAAAGCAAGAAATTGTACGTTATTTCCCAGAAAACACAAAAGAAATCATCAAACAAAGTGCATTGGAAGCAGCCATTACACGAAATAAATTTGTACTTGGTATTAAAGGATTAGACACATTGCCGCAAGAAGGAACAGAACTACTACGTTATAAAACAGCTATTAATCTGTTGTTCCAAATGATTTTAGGTAATACTTCTCGAAACTATTTAGCTATGTACAATCAAGGAATTATCGATGACAGCTTTGGTTTTGAATTCAGCTTGGATCGTGAATTTCACTTTGCGGACTTCAGCGGAGATACGGATGAACCAGAGAAAGCAGCAGAAAAAATCAAAGAAATCATTCTTGGATTCGCTGATGATCCTGAAGTGTCAGAAATGAATCTCGATTTGCTGAAGAAGAAAATGCTTGGACAGTATTTCCAATCATTGAATTCAATCGAATATATTGCTAATCAATTTACGCAAAGTTTATTTGGTGATCGAACATTATTTGATCTTCCTGAAATCATCGATTCGATCCAAATGAAAGACGTACTGGTAGCTGGAGAAGCATTTATAAGTGAAGAGGCCTTCAGTGAGTTTTATATGAGACCAAAATAAACCAGTGTTTTATGGAGAAAAGTCTTAAATTTCGTTTTAGACTTGTAGCAAGAACCTCCTCCAAAACCAGCTTTTATGGTATTCTTAGATGTGTTGGAAATATTAATGAGAAAATAAAACAAATCATGCTCTCTTTTAATCAACTTATATTAAAATAAAATTAAACGAAGTAATCAAAGAGGTTGTGACAGAAGTGGTCAGCTTCAAGAAATAAGAAGGAATTGACGAAAATTGCTTCTCAAATTTTTGTGAAATTTCGGCTTATTGCCGAAGAAGCTACTTCTGGAACGCCGTTTATACGGAAAAAGGAACTGTGACACGACTTTTGTCACAGCCCCAAACATAACGTCTTTCGTTGCAACAGCAGATGCTTCGGAGAATCAAACAGACTGGAGAAGATGAACGAGTGGCTTTTGAAACCATCGGAGAAAAATTACGGCAAGCACGCCTGAATAAAAAGATATCTTTAGATGAATTACAGCAGATTACAAAAATTCAAAAACGTTATTTGGAAGCAATCGACAATGATGATTTTGATCAATTGCCTGGTAAGTTTTACGTACGGGCGTTTATTAGGCAATACGCTGAAGCTGTAGGAGAAGATGGAGACCATTTAGTCGATGTTTTTGATGGAAAAAGCAAATTGACAGGATCGGTCCCTGAACGTCCGCAGCCTGAAACAGTAAGTACTTCCAGAAAAGCAATACATCAAGAAGAATCGCATCCAAGTCGTTTTTGGACAAGTCTTCCTGTCATTTTATTAGGATTGGTCGCTTTGGCAATCGTCGTTGTCGTAGGCTATATGACTTGGCAAGATCGTCAAGCTGATCCAATAATCGGCGATACAGCTTCTTCGCTCAAAGTAGAAGGATCAGTTGAGGAGTCCTCTTCCTCAGAGCAAAGCACGCAGACCCAAGAGTCTTCTACAGTAGAGTCAACAACAGAATCAAGTGAAGAAAAGAAAATGGCAATAGCTGCAGGAGAGGATTCCGGCAGTGCCATCGCAGTAAATATTACAGATGCTACCAAGCCTGTCACTCTTGAGTTTACCGCTGTTAATCGTGTGTGGATCGGTGTACTAGTAGACAATGCTTATGTTTATCAAGGAACACTGGCAGCAAATGAAACACAAAGTACCGTGTTACCGGAAACAGCGGCCAATGCGACCATTACGATCGGTGCAGCAAGCAATGCGACGATCAAAGCGAATGGAGAATCCGTACCAGTTAATCCAGGGGAAAACAATCAGAGTCCTAAAAATGTGAACCTGACTCTCCAATACGCAGAGTGATCGTACAAATGAGTTTATTCATCTATTTACTTGTGGCATAAAAAAGAAGGATCGTGACAAATCTGTGTCGCGGTCCTTCTTCATTATTTTCAAAAGATCAGTTTCAATAAAAATGCTCCGTTGAATAAATTCGTTTGGAAAAGTAAATAATATCGGTGGAAACTTCGCGGATAGTCACGTAGAATAGGGAAGAAAGGAGTCGATAATGTGAATTTACCAAATAAATTAACTGTACTTAGAATTTGTATGATCCCGATTTTCATTTTGGTTGTAGGATTACCGTTAGATTGGGGACAACTTAACGTAGGGGACACCACACTGGCTGTCACGCAGCTAGTAGGCGCAGTTATTTTTGCATTAGCCAGCATCACAGACTGGTTAGACGGAAAAATTGCCCGTGCACGAGGTCTTGTCACTAACTTTGGCAAATTTGCGGACCCACTGGCAGATAAAATGCTAGTTATGACCGCTTTTATCATGTTGGTTGACCAAGGAAAGGCCCCAGGTTGGGTAGTCGCGATTATTGTCTGCCGCGAATTAGCCGTCACAGGCTTACGTTTACTACTTGTCGAACATGGAGAAGTCATGGCTGCTGCTTGGCCGGGAAAAGTCAAGACGGCTACACAAATGGTTGCTATTATCTTGCTGTTTATCAATAATATCCCATTCAATCTGATTAGTATTCCAGTAGACCAAATCATGCTCTATGCTTGTCTGATTTTTACTATCTATTCAGGTGCGGATTACTTCATCAAAAATAGCGGCGTGTTCAAAGGATCAATGTAGGTCTTGTTTTGTGGATGGTCAGATTCGTCGGTTCTTGATAAAGTGAAAATAATTTGATCATATAATGAAAAAAGAACTGGGGAGAGGCTGGTCCATGGATCAGCCTTGCCCTCTTTTTAAATAAAAAAATATATAAGTACAGCGTATACTATATAAGGGAGCGGGAAGTAATGAAAGCAGAAATAATAGCTGTCGGAACAGAACTTTTACTAGGACAAGTCGTGAATACGAATGCCACTTTCTTGTCAGAACAGCTAGCTGATCTAGGTATCGAAGTTTATTATCAGACCGTCGTAGGAGATAATCAGCAGCGTTTAGAAGAGTTGATTGCTCTAGCTGAAACAAGAAGTGAACTCATACTCTTATGTGGCGGATTAGGGCCGACAGAAGATGATCTGACAAAAGAAGCAACTGCGGCTCACCTCGGTAAGTCTCTCATACAAAATACGGAAGGATACAAAAAATTATTGGCATATTTTGAAACAACCCATCGAAAAATGACCAAAAACAATCTGCAACAGTCTCAAATCATCGAAGGTGGGGTTCCTCTACCAAATCGTACAGGGCTTGCTTTAGGGACTTTTTATCAAACAGATACACATGCATATATCCTTCTTCCCGGTCCGCCTAATGAGTTGAAACCAATGTTTGTGGAACAAGTACGTCCTTTACTAGAGGAACGTTTTCCTTCTGAAGAAAAACTGATTTCTAAAGTTTTGCGCTTTTATGGGATTGGTGAATCGCGACTGGTCACTGAACTAAAAGATCTAATCGAGACACAGATTAATCCAACGATCGCTCCTTATGCCAAACCAAATGAAGTGACATTGCGTCTAACAGTAAAAACAAAGGATGTTCAGGCAGGAAATCAAGCTCTTTTAGCATTGGAAGAAAAGATTCAAGAACGAGTAGGAGAATATTTTTATGGATATGGCGATGATAATTCGTTAGCAAAAGTCGTAGTGGAACTGCTGAAAGAAAACAAGCAGACTGTAACAGCGGCGGAAAGCTTGACAGCCGGTGCCTTCCAAGCCGCATTGGGCGATATTGCTGGTGTATCTGAAGTATTTCCAGGCGGCTTTGTTACCTACTCGCTCCAAACAAAAGCTGGTTTTCTGGAGATTGATCCGGAGCTATTAGCAGAATATGGAACAGTCAGCAAAGAATGTGTGGAGCAGATGGCCATTCAAGCACGTGAGATAGCAAGAACAGATTACAGTGTAGCTTTCACCGGAGTGGCTGGACCGGACACATTAGAAGGTCACCCTGCAGGAACAGTATGGATCGCTATTTCATCTAAAGATGGCGTGGTTTCAGAAAAATATCATTTTGCCAGAGACCGTGCGGCTATCAGATATAATACGGTTATGCAAGGATTTGATCTTTTGAGAAAACAGCTTTTAAGAAAATGATAAATGCGAATATTTGTTCGGTTTTTTCTTGCTTTTTATTACTAAAAACGATATGATAAGGATAATGAAATGTTGCTCTGATTTGTAAATATAAGGAGGATTATCGTATTGGCAGATGATCGTAAAGCAGCCTTAGATGCTGCACTGAAAAAAATTGAAAAGAGCTATGGTAAAGGCTCTATTATGAAATTGGGCGAAAAAATCGACCAACAAATCTCTACAATTCCAAGTGGCTCTCTTGCGTTAGATGTCGCTTTAGGTGTCGGCGGTTATCCCCGTGGACGTATTATCGAAGTATACGGTCCTGAAAGTTCAGGTAAAACAACAGTGGCGCTACACGCTATTGCAGAAGTACAAAAAAATGGCGGAACGGCCGCTTTCATTGATGCTGAGCATGCGTTAGATCCGCAATATGCACAAAAATTAGGTGTGAATATCGATGAACTACTTCTTTCACAGCCTGATACAGGAGAACAAGGTCTGGAGATCGCTGATGCTTTAGTATCAAGTGGAGCTGTAGACATCGTAGTAGTCGATTCAGTTGCCGCTTTAGTTCCACGAGCAGAAATCGACGGCGAAATGGGTGACTCACATGTCGGGTTACAAGCACGTTTGATGTCTCAAGCATTGCGTAAACTCTCTGGTTCGATCAACAAAACAAAAACAATCGCTATTTTCATCAACCAAATCCGTGAAAAAGTAGGCGTAATGTTTGGGAATCCAGAAATCACTCCTGGAGG
Organism: Enterococcus sp. E5-162; assembly: GCF_035725965.1. Taxonomy (NCBI): domain Bacteria; kingdom Bacillati; phylum Bacillota; class Bacilli; order Lactobacillales; family Enterococcaceae; genus Enterococcus; species Enterococcus sp. E5-162. The sequence continues at coordinate 130,141 of NZ_JAPRFV010000006.1, forward strand.
ACGCGCATTGAAATTCTACGCAACGATCCGTTTAGAAGTACGTCGTGCAGAACAATTGAAACAAGGTACAGATATTGTTGGTAACCGTACAAAGATCAAAGTCGTAAAAAACAAAGTAGCACCTCCTTTCAAAATCGCTGAAGTAGATGTCATGTATGGTTTAGGGATCTCACAAGAAGGAGAACTTCTAGATATGGCAGTAGAAAAAGACATCGTTGATAAAAGCGGTGCTTGGTATTCTTATAAAGAAGATCGGATTGGTCAAGGACGGGAAAATGCTAAAATCTATATGGCTAATCATCCTGAAATGATGGCAGAAGTTTCTGCTCTAGTTAGAGCAGCTTATGGCATTGGTGAAGAAGTGGCTGTCCCAGAAGATACAAAAGGACAAGAAGAATTGCCTTTAGAAGAATAAAAATCATGATAAACAAAAACGGCTGGTCTGAAGAGTAGATACTCTCCTTGATCTGCCGTTTTTTTATTGAATAAAGAACAAAGAAATCTTGAGTTATTTAATCATACGAGTAGCTACATAAAATAAAAAATATCTATTCGACTACAAAAAGTAATTTAGTGAAAAAGTTTCTCAACTTAAAGGTTTACTTATATGAAACTAGTGTCATTTATTCTAAAAACCACCGTTTAATGAATGAACAGAAAGCCGTTTCTTTGTTTATTTAAAGTTGACACTACGGGGTACAAACATTAGAATAAAGTTGTGCATGTTTTTTGTACACATATATGCGAAGATGCATATTGACAAGTTTAGAATAATTTATCATAGAAGCTGTATAGATGATAAAAATGAAAAAGATAGTATGGAGGTGGATTTTATGGTATTCAACATTCTCCTCGCTATCATCGGTTTAATTGTCGGTCTTGGTTTAGGGTTTATGGTCGCAAAGTCACGTCACGAGAAAGAAATAGCTGGTGCACAATCATCAGCTGCTGGGATCATCGATAGTGCAAAGAAAGAAGCAGAAACTCTAAAAAAAGAAGCATTGTTAGAAGCTAAGGAAGAAAATCAGAAATACCGTTCTGAAGTTGAAAGTGAGCTGAGAGAAAGTAAGTTAGAATTAAAATCTCAAGAGAATCGTTTGATTCAACGCGAACAAACGCTGAATCGTAAAGATGACTCGTTAGAAAAACGCGAGAACTCACTTGAAAGTAAAGAAGAAGCACTTAGTTCAAAACAGCAATTAATTGAAGAGCGAGAAAAAGACGTTGAAAAAATGATTGAAGATCAACAAAAAGAACTAGAAAAAATTGCTGGTTTATCAAAAGAGGACGCACGAGATGTCATCATGAAATCGACTGAAGAAGAGCTGAATCATGAGTTAACTCTAATGGTAAAAGAATCTGAACAGCGTGCCAAAGAAGAAGCAGATCGCAAAGCGAAAAACTTATTATCATTAGCGATTCAACGCTGCGCAGCAGATCAAGTTTCAGAAACGACTGTTTCAGTCGTTACCCTTCCGAATGATGAAATGAAAGGTCGTATCATTGGACGAGAAGGTCGTAATATTCGAACGCTTGAGACGCTGACTGGTATCGATTTGATCATCGATGACACACCTGAAGCAGTTGTTCTTTCCGGATTTGATCCAATCCGAAGAGAAATCGCACGAATGACCTTGGAAAAACTGATACAAGATGGACGAATCCATCCAGCACGAATCGAAGAAATGGTCGAGAAATCTCGTAAAGAAATGGATGAACGTATTCGTGAATATGGGGAAGAAGCAGCATTTGAAGTCGGTGCCCATACACTTCATCCAGATCTAATCAAGATCATCGGACGTCTGAGATTCAGAACTAGTTACGGACAAAACGTCTTGAAGCATTCGGTCGAAGTTGCAAAATTAGCTGGTATCTTAGCAGCAGAACTTGGCGAAGATATCCAATTAGCAAAACGTGCCGGGTTGCTTCATGATATTGGAAAAGCACTTGACCATGAGATTGAAGGATCTCACGTTGAGATCGGTGCGGAATTAGCTGCCAAGTACAAAGAAAACCCAGTAGTAATCAACGCAATCGCTTCTCACCATGGCGATGTGGAAGCGACTTCTGTTATCTCTGTCCTTGTAGCTGCAGCAGACGCGCTTTCAGCAGCAAGACCTGGTGCGCGAAGTGAATCATTGGAAAACTACATCCGTCGTTTAAGAAGTCTGGAAAATATTTCGAACAGCTTCGCCGGTGTAGAATCAAGTTACGCAGTTCAAGCTGGACGCGAAGTTCGGGTAATGGTCAAACCAGAAGAAATCTCGGATCTGGACGCTGTTCGTTTAGTACGCGATATCCGTAAACGAATCGAAGAAGAGTTGGATTATCCTGGACATATCAAAGTAATCGTTATTCGGGAAACTCGCGCAACTGATTATGCTAAATAAGAGTAAACACAAAAGAAGAGTCGCGGCAAAAGCCGCAGCTCTTCTTTTTTTGTAAGGTACGAAAAAACATTGCTATTATTATTTTTTATTCAACATCTCAAGATCTTTCTCGATCGTCGTATTGATTCCTTTGATGATTGCTGGGATGAATCCTGCTTCTTCTAGGGCAACTACACCGGCAACGGTCGTACCACCAGGAGAAGAAACTTGGTCTACAAGTTCCCATGGATTTTTATCACTTGAAAGGAATTTTTGACAAGAACCCATGATTGCTTTTGCAGCAATTTCAGTGGCCGTCTGTTTGGACAAACCATTTAATACACCAGTCCGTCCCATCGCATCGATCAGCATATAAATGAATGCGGGCGAGCTGCCAGCAAGGCCGATGAATGTACTGAAATCTGCTTCTGCTAAGGGATAGACGCTACCAATTGCTTCAAAAATTATCGTGGCTTGTTGAAGCTGTTCCTCCGTGGCAGCTTCATTTTTGCAAATCGCAGAAACGCCTGCTCCTACGCTGACATTGACATTCGGCATCACACGTACGATGGAGGCCTGAGGATCTTCAAGCGCTGTTTCTAAATCTGTTAATGATTTTCCTGAAGCAATAGAAATGAATAAGACCTTCTGGCTGTATTCTTTTAGTTCTTTCAATACTTTTTCAATGATTTTTGGTTTCACGGCTAAAAGAACGATATCTGATTTTGATGCAACTTCTTGGTTGCTTTTGCACGCATGGACGCCAGTTTCAGCAGCGAATGTTTGTGCATTTTCAAAATGACCACTGGAAACGAACACTTCTTCTTTCGAGACTGTTCCTGTTTTCAATAAACCATCAATAATAGCTTGTGCCATATTCCCTGTACCGATAAATCCTACTTTCATGTTATCCTCTCCTTTAGCATTAGGATATCTTTCTTTTTCTATGATCGCAAGCAAAGAACAGGTCTAAAGTGGAAAAATTAAAATAAATAAGATAACATTGGGGTATAACACAAAAGTATACAAGTTAGGAATGGGAAAATGTGAAAAATAAACGATACTTGATGCTGCAATGGATAAAGGAACATAGTCTGATTTTAAAATTGATTTTTTTCGGCTCCGTGTTAGTCTTTGTGGCAAATCAAGTCGCAAATATTGCTAATGGCATGAGTTGGCAAGATATTTGGCAAAGGATGGGACAACAAAGCCACATGACGATTCTGCTCATGATTCTGGCTGGACTGCTGGGTGTCACTCCGATGTTGTTGTATGATTGGGTGACGATCAGAGTCTTAGAAAAACAAGGAAAACCAAAAATGGAAAGAAAAGAGTTCCTTCTTGCTGCGTGGGTAACAAACACGATCAACAATCTCGCCGGTTTTGGTGGTGTGGTAGGAGCCAGTCTTCGGGCTAGTTTTTATGGAAAGCAGACAAATAGGAAAATGGTGTTAGTGACTGTTTCAAAAGTCGCGCTATTTATGCTGACTGGTTTGTCTGTATGGTCGTTTCTTACATTTATTGATGTCTTTTTTATTCAGTCAGAAAGTATTTTTCGGAGCTATTGGATCTGGCTTTTCGGCGGTAGTTTTTTAGCGCCAGTCATTTTCTTTTTTGCTTATCTAAAGAGAAAGTCCTTGTTCTCTGAGTTTTATCCAAAAGGCTTGTTTGGTCTGCTACTGGCATCTTTTGGACAATGGACAGGGGCACTTGCGGTATTTCTGACTATCGGCAAGTTGATGAGAATAGATATTTCCATGTTTTCGATCTATCCTATGTTCATGATTGCGACGCTGATAGGAATGTTGACAATGGTCCCAGGTGGAATGGGGACTTTTGATGTTTTGATGATTTTAGGAATGAGTCAATTGTCTGTTCGGCAAGACGTAGCAGTAGTTTGGTTGTTATATTATCGGTTGTTTTATTATATCCTGCCTTTTTTGACGGGACTTCTATTGTTCATCACACATACAGGAGTCAAAATCAATCGATTTTTAGATAATATACCGCGATTATTTTTCCAAAAGGTTGCGCATATCGTGCTCGTAAGTGCTGTATATTTTGCAGGAATCATGATGGTACTCCTGTCAACGATCACTAATCTGTCTGCAATTAGTCGGCTGTTTCAGGTGTTATTGCCGTTCTCGTTCAACTTTTTAGACCAGACATTGAACCTATTAGTGGGCTTTTTATTGCTCGGTCTTGCTCGAGCGCTTTCAGTAAAAGTCAAAAAGGCATTTCTGCCTACGATTGCTTTACTAGCTTTTGGTATTTTAAATACAATCACACGTACACTATCTTGGCAATTGTTATTGGTATATGTCTTGATTCTATTAGCTGTGTGGTTATCTAGAAAAGAATTTTATCGAACAAAATTCGTTTATTCTTGGGGAGCTATACTATTTGATGCTAGCTTGTTCGGTTTCTTGTTTATTGTTTACGCAATTGCAGGTTATCATAGTGGACGCTTTTTAGTTGGACGGATAACAGGTAACCATTTTATTTTGTTTCCTTCAGATGATGTGTGGTTCTCAGGGCTCATTGGTTTGGGCATCTCATTGCTAGCTTTAGTGGCGCTTTATCAATACTTAGCAGAAGATACTACGACGCTTGGCAGTGAGTACGAAAAAGAACGTTTTGACCGTTTATTGGAAACATATGGAGGCACAGCTACAAGCCATCAGCTTCGCTTGCCAGGATACAGTTATTTTTATTACCAAAAAGACGACCATGACCAAGTCGTTTTTGGCTATCAAATCAAAGGGAATAAATGCTTTGTTTTAGGAGATCCAATTGGTAATCCCAAAATGATGCAGGCAGCAACGAATCAGTTCATGAAACGAGCAGATTGTTTAGGTTATCAGCTTGCTTTTTATAAGATATCAGAAAGCTACGTAGTGATGCTTCACGAATTGGGCTTTCATTTCACGAAAGTAGGTGAAGCAGGAATTGTTGATCTAGCGACAGAAGACTTGTCTCGGCTGAGTCAGCAACTTGAATATCAACGTTTGATGAAAGAAGGATACCATTTCACTTGGTATGACCAACTACCAGAAGAATTACATCAAGCTGTAAATGAAGTTTCACAAAAATGGCTTCACGGTGCACGAGAAAAATACTTTTCTGTGGGACGATTCGATGAATCCTATGTATTGTCTAGTGGCGTCGGTATTGTCCGTAAAGAGCAAAAAGTCGTGGGCTTCATCACCGCTCAACCGATGACGAAGGAGCAAGCGGGGTATGATTTACTGCGAATCTTGCCTGAAGAGCCTGAAGAATTAGCGGATTATCTATTAGCTAATTTGTTCATTGTATACGAGAAAATGGGCTATCTGGAAGCAAATCTAGGATTAGCCCCTTTAGCAAATGTTGGAGAAACAGATTTTTCTTTCTTTCAAGAAAAAGTCATGCATATCGTATATAATTATGGTAATTTTTTCTATTCCTTCCAGTCTGCTTATGAAAAGAAATTAAAATATGTCGATCATTGGGAAGGTCGCTACTTTGCATATCGGAAAGGAAGTAATTTCGGATTTGCTACCATGCAGCTGCTCAGTCTGATAGGGAAAGAAAAAGGAAATGTGCCGAGTTTGGCAGAAGAAGTGCTCACAGAATTATAAGAATCACTAGAGTTTATTTGGATTATGAAGAGAAAATTCTATGAAAGCTGTTGAAACGATGACAAAATCAACCACTAGGCAGACATAAGCTATACTTTTATTTTTCCCTATGATAGAATACTTGCGACTTAGACTTTTCGAATGGGTGAGAGGATGGAATTGATTGAAAAAGCGCCAGCCAAGATAAATTTAGGACTGGATGTATTATATAGACGGCAAGATGGGTATCATGAGTTGGAAATGGTAATGTCGAGCGTAGACTTGGCAGATCATCTATTTTTTGAAGAAATAACAGAAGACAAAATCATTGTAGAAACAAATAAAGCATTTTTACCGGTAGATGAACGGAACAATGTTTATCAAGCTGCTTTATTGTTAAAAAATAAATACAATATCAAAACCGGTGTCAAGATCTTTGTTAAGAAGAATATTCCAGTAGCAGCTGGATTAGGCGGAGGAAGTACAGACTGTGCAGCTGCTCTAAGAGGGATCAACCAATTATGGAATTTGGGCTGTTCGTTAGAAGAACTGGCAGAAATCGGTTTGGAAGTCGGTACAGATGTTCCTTATTGTGTCTACGGAAGTACGGCATTTGTCGGTGGCAAAGGGGAAGAAATCCAAGTATTACCTTCTATGCCACAGTGCTGGGTTGTGTTGGTCAAACCAAGAATGAGTGTCTCTACACGTACAGTGTTTAGAGAAGTAGATACGCAAGCCATCCAACATCAAGACATCCACGGACTTGTTGAAGCCATCCGAGAGCAAGATTATCAGCAGATGATCAAAAAAATGGGAAATAGTTTAGAAGATATAACGGGAAAGCGGCATCCAGTCATCCATCAAATCAAAGAGCGTATGATCAAGTACGGAGCAGATGCTGCATTAATGAGTGGAAGTGGACCAACCGTTTTTGCCTTGTGTCAACATTATTCAAGAGCGCAGAGAGTATATAATGGGTTAAAAGGTTTTTGTGAGGAAGTTTATTTAGTACGAACCCTGCAATAAAACATAAAAAGTAAAATAGGTGATGAAAAACTGAGGAATCCTAAAGTGGTATTCTTCAGTTTTTTATTGTAGTGAAATGACTAGATATGAGCAGCAACTCATCCATTTTACGATTTAATCAAGAATATACATGTTTAAATCAGAAATTGATGGATTTCTATTGACTGTGTTTTTTTATTTTGATACATTAGTTTTCGTTAATAAATCGTAAAATTCCGATTTGTTCATTGAAAGGAGCATATAAATGAAAAAATATCTTTTGACAGCTACGGTAATGATAGGTGCTTTACTGTTTGCAGCATGTGGAAATATGAACAAGGAAGCAGACAAAAAAGAGGATTTGACGATCGTTACGACTTTTTATCCGATGTATGATTTTACAAAAGAAATCGTAGGGGATGAAGGAAACGTGAAACTTTTGATCCCTGCTGGAACGGAGCCGCATGATTTCGAACCAAGTGCAAAAGAAAGAGCAGAAATTTCCGATGCAGATGTTTTCGTGTATAATAGTTCAGACATGGAATTTTTCGTGGATTCATTAAAGGATTCAGTGGATAGCAAACAGACCTTGATGATCGAAGCAGCTAAAGGAATCGACCGTTTAGAATCGCAAGAAGCAGACGAACATGAAGAATCAGAAGAAGGGCATGGTCATTCACATGAATACGATCCACATGTTTGGCTCGATCCGGTATTAGCTATAAAAGAAGTCAGAACGATTGCTGAAGAATTAGGCGAAAAATATCCAGATAAAAAGGAAACTTTTACGAAGAATGCCGATGCTTATATCAAAAAGCTTGAAGCACTGGATCAAAAATACTCCGATGGGCTAAAAGATGCAACAAACCGCACATTTGTCACTCAGCATGCTGCTTTTGCTTATTTAGCGAATCAATACGACTTAAAACAAGTAGCGATTTCGGGCGTTTCACCAGATCAGGAACCCACACCAAGCCGCTTAGCTGAACTAAAAGAATTTGTGAAGAAAAACAACATCAAAGTGATTTATTTTGAAGAAAATGCCTCTTCGAAGGTAGCTGAGACATTGTCGAATGAAACAGGAGTGAAGCTAGAAGTGTTGAATCCTTTAGAAAGCTTGACTAATGAACAAATCAAAGCAGGCGAAAATTATATTTCTGTCATGGAAAAAAATCTGGAAGCTTTAAAAGAAAGTATCAATTAAGTTTTAGAATGGAGGTTGTATGGTGCGTTATATCGAAATATCTGATTTGACCTTTTATTATGATGATGAGCCTGTACTAGAAGATGTCTCTTATCATGTAGATGCGGGTGAATTTGTCATTTTAACTGGAGAAAATGGAGCAGCCAAGTCAACCTTGGTGAAAGCATCGTTAGGATTACTGAAACCTTCAAAAGGAATGATAAAGATTGCTGAGAAAAATCAAGAAGGAAAAAAATTAAGTATCGGCTATATTCCTCAACAAGTTGCATCTTTCAATGCAGGTTTTCCTAGTACGGTGATCGAATTAGTCCGTTCAGGAAGATATCCAAGAGGCCGCTGGTTCAAGCGTCTCTCTGAAAAAGATCATCAACATGTACAGCGTGCTTTAGAAGCTGTAGGGATGTGGGATATGCGAAATCGGCGAATAGGTGAATTGTCTGGCGGACAAAAGCAGCGAATCAGTTTAGCGCGTATTTTTGCTACTGACCCTGACTTATTTGTTCTTGATGAACCAACAACAGGAATGGATGAAGAATCCAGAAATGAATTTTATCGTCTTCTCCGACATAGTGCGCATGTCCATGGGAAATCAGTTCTAATGATCACTCATGATCATGAAGATATCAAACAGTATGCGGACAGACAGATCCGACTGGTGAGAAAGGAGGATTCTCAATGGCGTTGCTTTCATATGAATTCATGAGAAGAGCTTTTCTTGCGGCTATCTTCATAGCGGGGATCGCCCCGATGCTAGGTGTGTTTTTAGTGATCAGAAGACAATCGCTGATGGCTGATACACTTTCTCATGTCTCTTTAGCAGGGGTAGCGTTAGGATTCTTTTTGAACCTTAATCCTACACTTACGACCATGCTAGTCGTTGTATTAGCAGCTGTGATATTAGAGTATCTGCGAACGATCTACCGAACCTATTCAGAAATCTCCATTGCCATTTTAATGGCTGGTGGTTTGGCGCTAGCATTAGTATTGATGAATTTGAGCGGAGGGAATTCAGCAACAAGTATCCAATCTTATCTGTTTGGTTCGATCGTGACCATTACATGGGAGCAAGTCATCTTTTTAGGAATCTTATTCGTTGCCATCGGTATATTGTTCTTTTTATTCAAACGGCCGATGTATGTTCTGACTTTTGATGAAGATACTGCCCACGTGGATGGGCTACCCGTTCATTTGATGTCGATGATGTTCAATGTGATTACTGGTGTGGCTATTGCTGTGATGATCCCGATTGCCGGTGCACTTTTGATATCCGCAATCATGGTTCTTCCCGCAGCAATCGGTATGCGATTAGGCAAAAGTTTCAATGTCGTGATTGCTATCAGTGTTTGTGTCGGGTTTCTAGGAATGCTGTCAGGACTAACTAGCTCGTTTTATCTAGATACACCTCCAGGAGCAACAATCACATTAGTCTTTATTGCTTTGTTCCTGATTGTCAATATCATCAAACGAATATTGGTTGCCTTCAGAAGAAAAAATAACTAAATTATAAAGAAAAGAAGCCTGATAAAAACGAAAAATTTTTTATAGGCTTCTTTTTATTTTAATAAATACCGAACTATTTTCTTATTTTTTCATAAAATGCTCGAATTTTTGAAGAAAAACTTATATAATGTAAAACGATAAAATTTCTTAAAAGGAGTTGGAATAGGTGAAAGTACGTCGCAGTGAACGTCTGGTTGACATGACACAGTATTTATTGAATCACCCGCATGAATTGATTTCCTTAACAAGCTTTGCCGAACGTTATGAATCTGCTAAATCTTCCATCAGTGAAGATTTGGGAATCATCAAGAAAACATTTAAAGAACGAGGGTATGGGACCTTGGAAACAATCCCAGGTGCTGCAGGTGGTGTATTGTTCATCCCTGAAATTTCATATGAAGAGGCGAAAAAATATATTGAATCTCTAGCAGAACGTCTATCAGAACAAGATCGTCTGCTTCCAGGAGGATATGTTTATCTCTCTGATTTGTTAGGAGAACCTGAACTGCTGCGTCAAGTTGGAAGAATCATTGCTTCTAAATACCTTGGTGAAAAAATCGATGCTGTAATGACTGTAGCCACAAAAGGCGTACCTATTGCCCAAGCTGTGTCCTATTATCTGAATGCACCATTCGTTATTGTACGCCGAGACTCAAAAATAACAGAAGGGTCAACAGTAAGTGTCAACTATGTGTCCGGTTCTTCTGAAAGAATTGAAAAAATGGAATTGTCTAAGAGAAGCTTGAAACGTGGTTCACGTGTCCTTGTAGTGGATGATTTCATGAAAGGCGGCGGAACAGTCAACGGAATGAAGAGCTTGATCGAAGAATTCGAATCAGAACTTGTTGGCATCACTGTATTTGCCGAATCGAAATTCAACGGACATCGCGCTATCGATGATTATACGTCACTGCTTTATGTCAAAGATGTAGATACTCAAACGAAAAACATCACGGTTGTGCCGGGAAATTATTTTTCAGAATAAGAGGTTGTGAAAAAGCCGCTTAGTTTCGAGTAGTAAGAAAAATTTTGTGAAAAGGGCTTTCCACATTTTTTCATAAATTTGGCTTAATACCGAGAAACTGGCTTTTGAACACCGTTTATCGAGAGGTTGTGAAATCAGCGTCCTGACCTGAGTATAAGAGAAACAAAACGAAAAAATAGCTCCTCCTATTTTTTGTTTGGTTGAGCTTATTACCGCAGATATAAGCCTACCGTTTAACTCTAAGTCACAAGGAGCAATTTCAAAAAACAGCTTTTCTTGTTTTATGAGTAGTGTGACTTGTGACCGAGGAGCTGGCAGGAGAGCACCGGTTACCCAATAGATAGGCCCTTTATGGTCTATCTATTTTTTTATCCAAAGAACACCGTGATGAAAGAAAATCACTTGTTTTGTTGAAAAAATGGGTATACTGGGATAAACTGAAATCAGCAAACTATATTTAGGAGTGACGCAGTTGGACGCACGTTATGCAATTATTTTGGCGGCAGGTAAAGGTACCCGCATGAAGTCAAAATTATATAAAGTTTTACATCCCGTCTCTGGTAAACCTATGGTAGAACATATCATCAATCGGGTCAGTGAAACGAAACCAGATGAAGTGATTACCATCGTTGGACACGGAGCAGAACAAGTCAAAGCACAACTAGGAGAGCGCAGTAAATATGCGTTACAGGCGGAGCAATTGGGAACAGGACATGCTGTTTTGCAAGCCGCTTCTTTCTTGGAAGGAAAAAAAGGAACGACGTTAGTTATCAGTGGCGATACACCGTTATTGACTACTGAAACGCTGAACAATCTTTTTGAATATCACCAAGGAAAAAATGCAAGTGCGACAATCTTGACGGCACAAGCAGAAAACCCAACAGGATATGGTCGGATCATTCGTGATCATATTGGGATCGTAGAAAAAATCGTGGAACAAAAAGACGCAACACCAGAAGAAGCACTTGTACAAGAAATCAATACAGGAACATACTGTTTTGACAACGAAGCTTTGTTCGATGCGTTAAGCAAAGTCGGAACAAACAATGCTCAAGGTGAATACTATCTGACCGATATCATCGAAATCTTAAAAGAAGAAGGCAATACAGTTGCTGCTTATCAAACAGATGATTTCGAAGAATCAATGGGAGTCAATGATCGAATCGCGTTAGCTAAAGCAAATGAGATCATGAGAAAGCGGATCAACCAGATGCATATGGTCAATGGCGTAAGCTTTGTCGATTCAGCAACGACATACATCGATGCAGGCGTAGAGATTGGTCCAGACACATTGATCGAAGCAGGTGTACAAATCCAAGGCAATACAGTCATCGGTTCTGATTGTGTCATCGGGGCACATTCAAAAATCGTAGACAGTAGGATTGAGGATCACGTCGTCATTGAAAACTCAGTCATTGAAAGCAGCCATGTCAAGAAACATGCAGATGTGGGACCTTATGCACATTTACGACCAAAAGCTGAAATTGGCGAAAACGTCCATATCGGAAACTTTGTGGAAGTGAAAAATGCTCAAATCGGCAAAGGAACGAAAGTCGGTCACTTGACTTATGTTGGTGATGCTACGTTGGGAGAAGAGATCAATGTCGGATGTGGTGTTGTCTTCGTCAACTATGATGGAAAGAACAAACATCATACGACTGTCGGTGACCACAGCTTTATTGGTTCTAGCACGAATATCATCGGACCTGTCGAGGTAGCTAAAAACAGTTCGATTGCTGCCGGGTCAACAATTACAGACAATATTCCAGAATATGCGTTGGCAATTGCGAGAGCAAGACAAGTCAATAAAGAAGGATATGCAAAAAAACTCCCTTATCTAAACTAAGACTTTTGCAAAATCACTTGATTTATTTAAAAAATATGACTACTATTTATTAGGTAGAATTCTAGAGTTGTGAAAAAGAAAGTGGAGGTCCCCATGTCAAAACATTACTTTGACCCAAGATTAAAAATTTTTGCGTTAAATTCCAATCGCCCATTAGCAGAGAAAATTGCAGCAGCAGTCGGTGTCGAGTTAGGAAAATCATCTGTTACTCAATTTAGTGATGGAGAAATTCAAGTAAACATTGAAGAAAGTATTCGTGGATCGCATGTCTATGTGATCCAATCAACGAGCAGCCCAGTCAATGATAACTTGATGGAGTTGCTGATTATGATTGATGCACTGAAACGAGCAAGTGCGAAAACAATCAACGTAGTCATGCCTTATTATGGTTATGCGCGTCAAGATCGTAAAGCACGTGCACGGGAACCAATCACAGCGAAATTAGTAGCAAACATGATCCAAAAAGCCGGTGCAACACGAATGCTGACTTTGGACCTTCATGCAGTCCAAATCCAAGGTTTCTTTGATATTCCAGTCGATCATTTGATGGGTGCACCACTTATTGCTAATTATTTCTTGGAAAAAGGAATCAAAGGTGATGATGTTGTCGTTGTTTCACCAGACCACGGTGGCGTTACACGAGCACGTAAATTAGCGGAATTCTTGAAATCTCCGATTGCGATCATCGACAAACGCCGTCCAAAAGCAAATGTTGCAGAAGTAATGAACATCATTGGACAAGTCAAAGGTAAAACTTGTGTACTGATCGACGATATGATCGATACAGCAGGTACGATCACGTTGGCTGCCAATGCTTTGAAAGAAGCTGGTGCAACAAGTGTGTATGCTTCATGTACCCATCCAGTATTATCTGGTCCTGCTTTACAAAGAATAGAAGATTCAGCTATCGAGCGACTAGTTGTCACAGACTCGATCTATCTTCCAGAAGATCGTAAAATCGATAAAATCGATGAAGTAAGTGTTGGCGGATTAATGGGAGATGCAATCAAACGTATCCATGAAAACAAACCAGTTAGTCCATTATTTGAAACAAAAAATAAATAATAAATAAACTCACAAAGGGGAGTCCAATTGGGCTGAGATTGAATCTATTTCTAAACCCTTCGTACCTGTTTCGGTTATGCGAGCGTAGGAATTGTGAAAAAACAGCTATTTGAAATTTTTCGAAAGCTGCTTCCTCCTTTGTGACTTTTTTATTCAAAGGAGGAAGTTTTTTTATGGGAAAAAATAGAGTTTGGGTAGAAGGAACGATTGTTGCAGCGTTAGCGATGGTGCTGTCATTGATACCAATCCAGATTGGCAGCAGTTTTTCTATTTCATTGGGGCAGATTCCGTTGACGCTTTTTGCATTAAGAAGAGGGACAAAGGCAGGTATGCTAGCAGGTTTCATTTGGGGGATCTTACACTTTCCGTTGGGACAAGTTTATTATTTAAGTGTCGTTCAAGTGTTGATTGAGTATCCGATTGCTTATACTTTTGCAGGTGCAGCAGGGCTCATGGCTTCAAATGTCCAAAAAAGCTATGCAGATGGAAATACGAAACAAATCAGAAAAAACATAGTGTTTGGTGCATTGATTGGCGCACTTTCCAGATATTTTTGGCATTTTATTGCGGGAGTTGTTTTCTGGGGAGCCTATGCACTATGGGGAATGAATCCTTGGCTCTTTTCTTTCGTAATGAATGGTGCTAGCGGGTTGAGCACAGCGATTGTGACGATGATCGTTTTATTAGGGATCCAACAAACGATTCCATCACTTTTTGTGCCAGATAAACGACAGAATCTTTAAATAAAAAGGAAACAAAAAACTTGAGACAGAATCATGTCCTAGTTTCTTGTTTCCTTTTTGTTTTTCGGCAAGAAATAGATTCACTTCAATGGCAGATAAGAAAGACCGGCATCTTCTACCAATTGCCAGCGCCGATCGTTGACAGAGTAGATTAAAGTAGCGACGACTTCTTCTTCCCGATACCGAGTACCTTTCAATTTCCAAATATAGTCCTCAATCACATAAATAGGAATACGGTATTCGTCATCGATCAAACCAACTTGATCAAAAGAAAAAATGATCCCTTCCTGCATTAAATTACGCATTTCTTTCAATAATTCCACACTGATTTTTTCAACAGGTGTTTCCTTTTTGAAAAAGGATTTTTTTACATTGATCTTATCTGACAGGATAGAACTTAATTTACTAGCAAAAATCCTGTAAAATTCATCTAAATAGCGATAATAAATTCGGTTCAATTGATCGTTCAGGTCGAAGTACACGAAATTATTTTGTAGCTTATAAAAAAATGGTGAGTGGAGATGTGTTTTCATATGGCCAAAATATAACAATTCTGAAATTTCTAAAGGTGTCAATTCTTTCAGCATCGTTAAATCAGTAAAGTCAATCCACTTCAATTCATCGAATCCACGCCTGTTTCGAGAAGAGGAAAAGAAACGCTGGATATTTTCTGTACCACGGATTACTTTCAGCCCTGTATGAGATTCGTATTCTCCAGCAGAAGCAGATGGATCGAGTAAGAGCAAGTTTTGAGGAAAATGCACGATACTGTTTGCAAAATCAGTAGCAGTCAGTCCTTTTGTTAAAACAGCATTACTTGTGGTATCAATATGTACATAAACTGACTCAGTCATCATGTTCCTCCTCTTATTTCCTCTTAATCTCTTTTATTTTACAACATTTGCATAAAAAAAGCTTGTTTCTTTTATTTTAAAATTCCATTACAAAATCACGTTTTCATTGAAAATACTCTCATTTTCAATTAATTTTTGTATTTTTTATTTAAAGGAGGTTTTATGAATTGTTTTCTTATGGAATATCCAAAGTCGAATACGATACTCATGACCTTTTTTCGACGTACTGGTATACTTGAAGAAAAAGGAGAAAGCGATGGAGATAAAAAAAGTTTACTTTTCACAGAAAATGTCGCTGTATTCGCGTATCAACCAAGCAAAACAACCTCTTCCGTTTTTTCAAAGCCATCAAGAAAGTAGAGAAGCATTTTGGCGTTCTGCAAAAAAGCAATGTGCCTTTGAAGCAGTATCAAAAAAATATACCATCTATTTTGCTATTGATAAAAGTAGAGAAGATGTTATTTTTAACAACTTGCTGATCGAAGGCGAAACTTTTAAATGGCAAAAACTTTTTCAGCATATGGAAGCTTGTGCTCGTTTTTTTATTAAAGAAAACTGTTGTTTTTTATTTCAATCTCCTCTATCAGAAGAATGGTTGCGTATTTTTCATAAAAACGGCTATCAAGGAACCATGAAACTAAATAAAAAGCTGGTCTATCACACAGCACTTGTATTAGGAGGAGGGGGAGCACACGGTGCCTATCAGATTGGTGTATGGCAGGCGCTGAAGGAACATAACATCCGCTTTGAAATCATTACTGGGACCTCGGTAGGTGCGCTGAACGGCGCATTGATTTTACAAGGAGACATGGAAAAAGCTGTGGGTTTATGGAAAAAGCTATCAACAAGACAAGTGCTTGCGTTGCCAGAAATGGCTGCCGTTGAAGACTTGCGTGAACGTTTCTATCAAGAAAGACGCCAAATGACGAAAACGGCACTAGTTGAAGGTGGGGTTTCGTCTGCGCCATTGGAAAAGCTGGTCAAGGAAAATTTAGATTTGTCTTTGCTCAAATACAATTCCAAAATACGTTTATACACGGTGTCTACTAAATTGCCGGAACTAGCGGAAGTAGTGACTGCTATCCAACAGACAGAAACAGAAGAAATACCAGATTGGATACTTGCCTCTGCTTCATTTTATCCTGCTATGGCTTACCGAAAGATCGGAAAAAATAAATACGCAGACGGTGGATTTCGTAACAAAATCCCTATTGACATCGCGATTAACGAAGGCGCAACAGAGGCGTTTGTCGTGGATGTGCAAGGACCAGGGCCAGTGAAAAGAATCCGTGTGCCAGATACGTTTATCCATTGGAGATGTCAAACATTGTGGACGCTTGGCAGCTTTCTGCTTTTTGATAGCCAAAGAAACCAATTAAATTTACAATTAGGCTATCTGGAAATGAAAAAACGATTAGGCTGTTATTACGGGAATTGGTATACATTTGATTCTGTCAAACAAGCAGGAACATGCTGGCGTGGATTTTTATCTTACTTAATAAAAGAACTTCAGTTAGAGCTATCTTTTTTCAAAACCATAAAATTTTGGCAAAAACTGCGTAATGTATATAAGAACAGGGTCGAACCAGAAACAGGCGGACTGGCGATGCTGGAACTTTTAGCAAAAAAACATTTTTTATTGCCAAACAAAGTCTATGAGGTAGATTGGATGTTTCAAATGATCTGCCAACAAGATAGAAAAAGTATGCCAGACGATTTATTGGCACAAGTTGGTCAATTAAGTACAGAAGAATGGCGGAGGTATAGAAAATATCAGCAGAAAATACAAAATGAACGCACGAAAGCCGTTTATTTTGAAAAACTGCTGCAAGAAAAATGTAAGAATCGTTTGCAGCGTGAACTGCTTGAACAGCCAGTTGACACATTACTGATCCTATATTTATATTATCTCAAGGAGGAACAACCATGGCACAAGAATTTTCATATGAAATCGTAGAAGAAATCGCTGTTTTATCAGAAAACAACAAAGGATGGCGTAAAGAGCTGAACTTAGTCAGCTGGAATGGTCGTCCGCCGAAATTCGATCTTCGAGATTGGGCACCCGACCATGAAAAGATGGGGAAAGGGCTGACACTGACGAACGAAGAGTTTGAACAACTGCAAAAAGCAATAGAAAATATGTAATGAGGAAGGACCCTGTCGAATGAAAAGTATGACTGGTTTTGGCAAGGCCATCCGCGAAACAAAAGCATATCAGCTAGATATCGAAATAAAAAGTGTCAATCAGCGTTTTCTAGATGTCCAAATACGAAGTCCTAAAATCCTGAATTTTATTGAAAACGATTTTCGGCAGCTTATCAAACAGCAGTTAAGCCGCGGACGGATCGAGGTATTTGTGAATCTAGCTTATATTGGCAAAAACGAAAAGCAGATCGTCATCAATTGGGAATTGATTGATTCACTTATCACCCAATTGACAGACGGGATTCAACAACGATACGGGAGTCAAAATCAAGTGTCAATTCGTCGGCTGGCGGAACGCTTCGCGCTGGATGAAAACTTCGTAACGGTAGAAGAAAAACCGGAAGAGAGCATGGAAGAATTGGCACAGTTAGCTCTAGATACATTGAAAAGTGCACTTGATTCTATTGAAGCCAGTCGAGAAAAAGAAGGACAAGCCTTAGCTTCGGTGCTGAAAAAGAACACGGAAGAATTCAAACAAGTACTAAAAAAACTCAATAGTTTTGTAGACGTCTATGAACAGGAGTTTCAATTAAGGTATCAAAAAAAGCTGGAGGAATTTCTTGGAGCGAAAGTGGATGAGCAACGGTTGCTGACGGAGTTGGCTATCTTGCTGGAACGTGGAGATATCCACGAGGAACTGGATCGTTTGGCAATCCATGTCCAAAAACTAGATGAACTTATCGAGGCCCAATGTCCTGTAGGTCGGGAATTAGATTTTCTGATCCAGGAAATGAATCGGGAAATCAACACGATCGGTTCCAAATCAAACGCAATCGAAATTAAAAATCAAGTCGTCCAATCCAAGACGATCTTAGAAAAAATCAGAGAACAGGTCCAAAATATTGAATGACGAAAGAGGTTGAGACAATGAAATACTATGACGTAACGTTCCACGAATTAAGTGGAAAAACTGTTGTTAAACGGGATATCCCTTCTGAAAAAAACGGCTTTGACGTATGGAAAGATGCCTGTGCAGACTATAATGAGAACGAACTGTTTATTTTGATCAACGACGGTGCTTACGTGACGATGAATCGGAAATTTATTGTTCGAATCGACACAGAAGAGGTAGAAGATCCGACAGAAAAAGCACGTTCTCGAAAAGATGAGATCATGGGTGTAGTGAATACTTTGTCCAATATGGGCTTTTAGCAAGGATGCTGAACAAAGAAATACAATAAATAATCAGAATTGAATTTCTTCGCTTAGCTTATTTGCTCTAGGAATACATTTAAAGGTTGTGACAAAATTCGAGTCACAACCTTTTTTTATTTTGAATAAGTGATGTTCAAAAACCATTTTCTCGGTATGGAGCCAAATTTATGCAAAAATATGAGAAGCCATTTTTGTTTGGCTGTTCTTATTACTTGATGCAGGACAGCTTTTTCACGACCTCTCATACACGGCGTTCAAAAGCTTGCATCTGCGGTAATAAGCCCAACCAAACGAAAAGCATGACAAGCTGTTTATGTTTGGTCGTTCTTATTACTTGATGCAGGGCAGCTTTTTCACGACCTCTCATACACGGCGTTCAAAAGCTTGCATCTACGGTAATAAGCCCAACCAAACGAAAAACATGAGAAGCTGTTTATGTTTGGTCGTTCTTATTACTTGATGCAGGACAGCTTTTTCACGACCTCTTGGTACAGGGTAGCTTTTTTACCAATTTCTAGCTATAATTAAAGATAACCTTGAAAGTTGCAGAAAAAAAGTGCAAAATAAACGATAAGTACAAAAAGACTAGTTGAAAGGACGTCGTCATGTCAGAGCGTGGATTATTAATCGTGTTGTCTGGTCCATCCGGTGTAGGAAAAGGCACAGTACGAAAAGCAATTTTTGAGAGTGAGGATAATGATTTTCAGTATTCAATCTCAATGACTACCCGTAAAATGCGTGAAGGGGAGGTCGAAGGCATTGATTATTTCTTCCGAAGCAAAGAGGAGTTTGAATCAATGATCGAAGCTGGAGAGATGCTGGAATACGCAGAATATGTCGGGAATTATTATGGAACGCCTTTGTCATATGTCAACAAGACATTGGATGAAGGAAAAGATGTTTTCTTGGAGATTGAAGTCCAAGGAGCAAAACAAGTCAAAGAAAAAGTGCCCGATGGTGTATTCATTTTTTTGACTCCGCCAGATTTAGCGGAATTAAAATCACGAATCGTAGGCCGAGGAACAGATGCAGACGAAGTAATCGAAGAACGAATGAAAGTTGCAAAAGAAGAAATCGAAATGATGGCTCTTTACGACTATGCTGTTGTAAATGATGAAGTGCCGCTAGCAGTTGAACGAATCAAACACATTATTGCCAGTGAACATTTTCGAGTAGATCGCGTAATCGGTAAATATATTAAAATGTTAAAGGAGATGTAGTCTTATGATGTTAAAACCTTCAATTGACTCACTATTAGATCGTGTAAATTCAAAATATTCTCTAGTAATTTTAGCAAGCAAACGCGCACATGAGTTGGATGCAAGTGCACAACCTACACTAGATTCTTTTGATTCAGTAAAAAGCGTTGGTCAAGCTTTAGAAGAAATCGATGCAGGGAATGTAGTCAATGATCCTCATCCTGAATTAAAACGTGAACGTTTGAAGATGGAAGAAGAGGAACGTCAAGCTCAAAAAGAGCGTGAACAACATGAATTGGAATCACGTATCCGCGAAGAGCAAAAAATGTAATAAAGAAAAGTAGAGCGAACATCTAAAAAGAAAAGCAAACCCAGCTGTTTCCTTTTCAAACATTCGCCACTTATTGTCTGGTAGAAAAGGCTGTGTCTGAACTTTTTGACACAGTTCTTTTTTTTCTTATCTGCTGTTAATTTTTTGTTAGGATTTGGCAGAAAATAAGACAAATCCAGCGATCTCTAGTAAAATAGGCAAGGAACTTTTTGTCGCTTGATATGAAAAGACAAAAAAAGGAGGAAACGAACCATGACATTAACAGCTGAAGTCATTGTGGACGTACCTACTATGCAGACCGATCAGCCATTCACCTATCTGGTTCCCTCTGAAATGGAAACAGCTTTGCAAGTCGGGATGCGGGTAGAGGTCCCTTTTGGTAATGGCAATCGTCATGTCCAAGGATTTGTTATGGCTATCCAAAAATCAGAAGAATCAGCTAACCCATCGTTGAAGGCAGTGATCCGTTTGCTGGACCTTGCTCCGGTGGTCAATGAAGAATTACTTTCATTAGCTGATTACATGAAAAAAATCACTTATGCATTCAAAATCACTTGTCTACAAACGATGCTTCCGAGTGTGATGAAAGCAGAATATGATAAATTGATCTATCCTTTGGCAGATACACCAGAAATTCAGGCATTGTTTGGTCAACGGGAAGTGATTTCCTGGAAAGAAGCAGAAGAAGAAGGCAGCCTTTCTCAATTGATTCGTTGGCGCCAAGAGCAATTAGTAGATATCAAATACGAAGTCCATACACGAAATAAAGTAAAAACAATTCGTTTGGTCCGTTCCCTATTAACTGAAAAGCAAATCGAAGAAGAATGGGCAAAATTACGGCAAAATGCCAAGAAACAAAAAGAGCTTCTTTTGTGTTTATCTGAACTGAGCCAAGAAGAACCAATCGCTTATTTCAAAGATAAAGAAATCAGTACTGCTGTCTTGAATCAAGGAAAAGAAAAGGGCTGGCTGGAGTTTGTAGAATCAGAACGTTATCGCGACCCTTATCAAGACCGAGTATTTGACCAAACGACGGCATTGGAACTGAATACAGAACAAAAAAATGCTGTCGAACAAATCATCACAGCAGGTCAGCAACAAAAAGATCAGGTCTTTTTGCTAGAGGGAATCACCGGTAGTGGAAAAACAGAAGTATATCTTCAATCAATCGCTGATGTTTTGTCAGAAAATAAAACGGCTATAATGTTAGTGCCTGAAATCGCATTGACTCCGCAAATGGTCGAGCGATTCAAAGGACGCTTCGGTGAATCTGTTGCGGTCTTACATAGCGGACTTTCCCAAGGTGAAAAATATGATGAATGGCGCAAGATCGAGCGTGAAGAAGCACAAGTAGTAGTAGGCGCACGCTCTGCTATTTTTGCTCCGCTGAAAAATATAGGATTGATCATTATCGATGAAGAACATGAATCAAGTTATAAACAAGATGAGACGCCGCGTTATCATGCGAGAGATTTAGCTATTTGGCGCAGTAAGTACCATCATTGCCCAATAGTCCTTGGAAGTGCGACGCCCTCTTTGGAATCAAGAGCACGAGCTCAAAAAGGCGTTTATCAGTTATTGCAATTGAATCACCGAGCCAAAGTAGCTGCACAACTTCCAGCTATTGAGATCGTAGACATGCGTGAAGAGTTTCAGAATCATCGGACCTCTACTTTTTCTGCTAATTTGCAGGAAAAGATACAAGATCGGTTAGACAAAAAAGAACAAACTGTCCTACTGCTCAATCGTCGAGGATATTCGTCTTTTGTGATGTGCAGAGACTGCGGATTTGTTCTCCCATGCCCTAATTGCGATATCTCTCTTACCTTGCATATGGATACACGTTCGATGCGCTGTCATTATTGCGGACACGAAGAACCTATTCCTAATCGCTGTCCCAATTGTAGGGGCAACAAAATCCGTTACTATGGGACAGGCACCCAAAAAGTAGAAGAGGAACTCCGAGAACTTTATCCGCAAGCTAGGATTTTGCGTATGGATGTAGATACCACCCGAAGAAAAGGGGCACACGAACAGATTTTACAAAAATTCGGTGCAAAAGAAGCAGATATTTTATTAGGGACACAAATGATCGCTAAAGGCTTGGATTTTCCAGAAGTCACATTAGTTGGCGTGTTGAATGCCGATACCTCCCTGAATTTACCGGATTTTCGTTCTAGCGAGCATACATTCCAATTGCTGACCCAAGTTTCAGGACGAGCAGGACGAGCGGAAAAACCAGGCGAAGTCGTGATCCAAACGTTCAATCCTCAGCATTACGCCATAGAATTGGCTAAAAAACAAAACTATGAACAGTTTTATCAGCAGGAAATGCATGTACGGCATCGAGGAGGCTACCCTCCTTATTACTTTACTGTGAAAATAACTGCCAGCCATCCTGAAGAACAAGTGGCGGCAAAGAAAATCTTTCAGATTGCCAATCAACTAAAAGAAGTATTAAGTCCTCAAAGTTTGTTACTAGGACCAACACCCAGCATGATTTTGAGAGTGAAAAATCGATACTATTATCAACTGATCATCAAATATAAACATGAACCGAATCTGCCCCATGTTTTGGATGAAATCTTGAATGGAAGCCAGAAAGAACAGCGGCAAGGTCTTTTTGTGGCAATTGACAACGAACCATTAAACTTTATTTAAGAAAGGACCAACTTATGCGCTATCCTATATTGATCCACCCTAATGATAAATTAAAAATACCTGCTCAGCCAATCGACGTGATCACGGACGAAACGATTGCTTTGTTAGACAACTTATATGAGACGATGATTGCGAATGACGGAATAGGGATTGCTGCTCCTCAAGTAGGACAAAACAAAAGAATCGCTGTGATCGAAGTAGATGAAGGCGAAAAATTCGAACTGATAAACCCAGAAATCATTGAAGCAAAAGGTGAAAGCATGGACGTAGAAGGCTGTCTCAGTATCCCGCATGTCTATGGAACAGTTAAGCGAGCAGATGAAGTGACTGTACGCTATTATGACTGCGATGGAGAAGAGATAGAAGTGACAGCTTTCGGCTATTTAGCCCGTGCCTTCCAGCATGAAATCGATCACTTAGACGGTATTCTGTTCATTGAGAAAATGGTACAGCAGATCCCGGAAGAAGAACTTGAAGAATATATGGAGGAACATCTTGATGACTAAGTTAGTATTTATGGGCACACCTGCTTTTTCTGTGCCAATTCTTGAAGGGCTGATAGAATCAGGCTACGAGATCCAGGCAGTAGTCACACAGCCCGACCGTCCAGTTGGGCGGAAACGAGTAATTACGCCGACACCGGTAAAAGAAGCTGCTCTAAAGCACGGTATCCGTGTGTTGCAACCAGAGAAAATCTCCGGTTCGCCAGAAATGGAAGAAATCATTGAATTGGCACCTGATTTGATCGTCACTGCGGCGTTTGGCCAGTTCTTGCCTGAAAAGTTATTGCAAGTGCCAAAATTAGGGGCAATCAATGTCCATGCTTCTTTACTTCCTAAATATCGGGGAGGTGCGCCTGTTCATTATGCCATCATGAATGGGGAGGAAGAAACTGGTGTAACGATCATGGAAATGATCAAAAAAATGGATGCAGGCGGAATCTATGCGCAAGAAAGCATGCCAATCACTAAACAAGATGATGTGGGGACGATGTTTGAAAAGCTCAGCCTTTTAGGAAGAAAGCTATTATTAGAAACATTGCCTAATATTTTGAATGGACAAAAACCAGTCCCTCAAGACGAGTCAAAAGCCACTTTTTCGCCAAACATCACACGTGAACAAGAAGCGGTCGATTGGCATAAAACTGCAGAAGAAATCGACAACCAAGTACGCGGGATGCGTCCTTGGCCGATTGCATTCACGACCTATGAAGGTACACGCTGGAAATTATTATCGGTTGAAGTACTGGCAGAAAGTACAGACGAAGCACCAGGCACGATCATCCGAAAAGACAAAAAAAATCTATGGATTGCTTGCGGCAAACAGACCGTATTAGCCATCAATGAATTACAGCCAGCTGGTAAAGGAAAACAAGCCGTACACGATTTTCTTAACGGAAGCGGTCAGCAAGTTCAGATTGGTCAGCAGGTGAAATAATGAAAAAAATCCCTAAAAAAATGAAAAAATCTGTACGATATATGGCATTACTGACATTAGAGCGAGTGAACAAGGGCGGCGCCTACTCGAATCTTTTGCTGAATGAGATGATCAAACAAAGCGAGCTAAATCAAAAAGACGTGGGTCTATTTACAGAATTGATCTACGGTACGATTAGCCATCAGCGACTATTGGAATTTTACGTTGCATCATTGATCGCTAAAGCAAAAAAAGTGGATGACTGGGTCAAGACGCTTCTGTATCTTTCTGTATATCAATTAGAATTTTTAGATAAAGTCCCTGCACATGCTATTTTAAACGAGGCGGTCGAAATCGCGAAAGTAAAAGGAAATCCTGGAACAGGAAAATTTGTAAATGGTGTTTTGAGGAATTATCAGCGTCAAGGAGCACCAGATCTGCAAGGCATTGCTGATCCTATCGAAAGACTTTCTGTCAAAATCAGCCTGCCTCTATGGATGACGAAACGGTTGGTGGATCAAATCGGTTACGAAGAAACTGAAAAGCTCGGTTTATCGCTATATCAGCCTAGCCATGCTAGTGCCCGAGTAGATACACGCCGACTTTCCAGAGATCAGGCCATCACTGTTTTGCAAGAAGAAGAGATCTCAGCTGAAAAAAGCCAAGTCAGTCCATACGGTATAGTAGCGAAAAAAGGGCATTTAGCTTCTAGCTCATTGTTCCACGATGGCGTCATGACGATCCAAGATGAAAGTTCGATGCTTGTAGCGCCGTCTATGCAAATCGAGCCTGAACATCATGTCTTAGATGCCTGTGCAGCACCCGGAGGTAAGACGACACATATTGCTTCTTTTTTGGATCCTTCATGCGGTGGGGAAGTGATTGCTTTAGATGTACATGAACACAAAGTCAAACTCATTGAAGAAAATGCAACACGTCTGGGTGTCTCTTCTGCTGTTTACGCTCAAAAGATGGATGCTAGAGAAGTCAGCAAGCAGTTTGAACCAGAGCAGTTCGATCGGATTTTAGTAGACGCGCCTTGTTCAGGTCTCGGGCTCCTTCGGCGAAAACCAGATATCCGTTATAAAAAACAGCCGGATGAATTAGCGAATTTACCAAAAATCCAATTGGAAATTTTAGAAAGCTGCGCACCAGCTTTAAAGTCTTCCGGTATTCTGACTTATAGTACTTGTACGATCTTAAAAGAAGAAAACCAAGACGTTGTTTCTGCTTTCTTGGAAAGACACCCTGATTTTGAGAGGATTGATGTTTTGACCAATCCTATGCTACAATCATCAATCGTAGAGAAAATGTTGACTTTGTATCCGCATCAGTTTTACACAGATGGATTTTTCATTTGTTGTTTGCGCAAAAAGTAATGAGGTGAAAAAATGCAGATTGAATATCAATCAGATGTAGGAAGACGACGTAACACCAATCAAGACTATGCCAGTGTATTTACTAGCCGTTCAGGTCTCAAGCTTGCTGTATTAGCAGATGGGATGGGTGGGCACCGTGCTGGAGACATTGCTAGTCAAATGGCGGTAACAAATCTAGGCGAAGCTTGGGAAGAACAAGAAGCTGCCGACGATGAAAAAATCGCCCAGTGGTTCATTCAATCGATTCAAGAGGAAAATATGCTGATTTATCAGCGAGGACAAGAACAGCCGGAATATAACGGTATGGGAACAACAATCGTAGCGGCAGCTCTGTCAGATGACTGGTTCACGATTGCGAATGTTGGCGACAGCAGAGCGTATTTGATTCGCGAAGATAAAATCATGCAATTGACAGAGGATCATTCTTTAGTTAACGAACTAGTCAAATCAGGGGAAATCAGCGAAGAAATGGCAGTGAACCATCCAAGAAAGAATATTTTAACACGTTCTGTCGGCATGCCAGGAACAGTCGAAGTAGATGTTTCTACTCATCTTTGGCAGCTAAAAGATCGCTTGCTGTTATGTTCAGATGGCTTGACGAATATGCTATCTGAAGAAGAAATAGGAACGATCATTAATCAAGAAGGCCCGTTATCCCATAAAGTAACTGAGCTGATTGATCGTGCCAATGAAGCAGGCGGAGCGGATAATATCACCGTTCTTCTTATCGAATATAAGGAGGACTGTGTATGATCGAGTTGGGAAAAAAATTAAATGGCCGTTATCAAATCACGGGGAATATCGGTAGTGGTGGGATGGCTAATGTATTTTTGGCGCACGATTTGATCTTGGATCGAGATGTAGCAGTCAAAGTCTTACGATTCGACTTTCAAAATGATCAAACCGCGATTCGACGATTTCAGCGAGAAGCTTTAGCAGCAACAGAACTCGTTCATCCAAATATTGTCAGTGTTTACGATGTTGGTGAAGAAGACAATATGCAGTATCTAGTGATGGAATACGTCAAAGGAATGGACTTGAAACGATATATCCAAACACATTATCCTGTTCCTTATGAAACAGCAGTAAATATTATGCAGCAGATTCTTTCTGCTATTTCTTTAGCTCATAACCATCAAATCATCCACCGAGATTTGAAACCCCAAAACGTATTGATCGATAACGAAGGTGTAGTAAAAATCACGGATTTCGGGATTGCTATTGCTTTATCTGAAACATCGATCACACAGACGAATACGATGTTGGGATCTGTTCATTACCTATCTCCTGAGCAAGCAAGAGGGAGTATGGCAACGAAGCAGTCAGATATTTATGCTTTAGGGATCATTCTTTATGAGATGCTGACAGGTAGCGTGCCGTTTGACGGCGAATCTGCTGTGACGATTGCTTTAAAACATTTCCAAGATGATCTTCCATCCATAAAGGCACTTGATCCAAATGTACCGCAAGCACTGGAAAATGTGATTTTACGGGCGACGGCTAAAGAACCTGCAGACCGTTACAAGTCAGCCGAAGAAATGTCTGATGATCTTTCTACAGTATTATCACCAGCTCGTGCAAACGAAGAAAAATGGCAACCTCATGCGATGGATAACGAAACAAAAGTTATCACACCGCTTGCAGCAGATACACCAATGCCGGATTCATTCAAATCTATGCCTCTGCCAAAAGACGAACCGAGAAACGAAACATTGCCGGAAGAGGAAGAAGATCTGCCTGACCCTAAAAAGAAAGGACAGAAAAAATGGTGGCTGATCCTGTTAGCTGTCCTCGCTGTTTTAGGAATCGGAACAGCTGTATTCTTTGCTTCTGGCGGACGAGGAGAAGTTGTTGTTCCTGATGTTTCTGATCTTTCTGAAGCTTCTGCCAGAGAAACACTCGCAAAAGCGAAATTAGAAGTAGCAACAAAAACAGAAGAAATTGCAGATGACAAAATCGAAGAAGGCAATGTGGTGAAGACAGACCCTGCAGCGGGAACCACAGTCAAGCAAAAACGCGAAGTCACTCTTTATATCAGCAGTGGCACGAAAAAAATCAAATTAGATGATTACAGTGGTAAAAGTTATGAAGATGCTGAAGCAAGTTTGAAAGAATTAGGATTTTCTGCTGATTTGATTCAAAAAGAAGAGGAATTCAGTTCAGAGGTAGAAAGCGGAATGATCATTTCGCAATCTCCATCAGAAGATACAGAAGTCGATCCTAAAACAGACACGATTACTTTCACAGTCAGCAAAGGACCAGAAACAGTGACTTTGAGTAGTCATGTAGGAGAAAACTACGAAACTGTCCGTAATTGGCTTGTTACACAAGGATTCAATATCAATAACATTAGTGCTACTTATGACTATAGCGACACTGTGCCATCGGGTTCGATCATTAGTCAGGATCCAGCCTCAGGTGAAGTTGTAGCAGAAGAAACTTACATCAGTTTTGTCGTAAGCCAAGGAACAGAACCTAAACTGAATGACATCTCCGGCTATACAAAAAGCGAAGCACAAAGTTATTTGGCTAGTATTGGTGCAGAATATATCGGTCATGAGACTTCTGAATATTCAAGTACGGTGGATAAGGACAAAGTAATCCGTACAGTGCCAGGGGCAGGTACGACGATTACCAAAGGAATGGTTGTAAACGTGATTTACTCTAAAGGATCAGACCCAGTGTCTTCTAGTTCTGAGAAAGATTCTTCAGACAGTTCTAGCAGCTCAAGTAGCTCTAGCAGTACGAGTAGCTCTTCCAAAGAAGAATCTTCCAGCACTGCAAGTTCATCAGATAGTACCTCAGAAAGCTCAAAGTAAGTTTTTAATAAAATAGAACAAAGAGGTTGTGACAGAAGTGATCAGCTTCAAGAAATAAGAAGGAATTTACGAAAATTGATTCTCAAATTTTTGTGAAATTTCGGCTTATTTTTCGAAGAAGCTACTTCTGGAACACCGTTTACTCGGAAAAAGGGACTGTGTCACAGTTCCTTTTTTTGTGTTTTCTATCCCTTTTGATTAGTTTTCAAGCCTTTTACTTTGAGAAGTTTGCGTGGAACGACACCTACTTTCCTTTTCATATGGTAAAATAAACAAAAACGGAGGTGGCACTTATCAAAGGACAAATCAGAAAAGCAATCAGCGGTTTTTACTATGTATACGCAGACGGAGAGACCTATCAAACAAGAGGAAGAGGGAATTTCCGGAATCGGAAAATCACGCCGCTTGTCGGAGATCAGGTAATCTTTGAGAGTGAAAATCAAACAGACGGCTATCTTCTGGAAATTTTGCCGAGAAAAAATCAATTAGTTCGCCCGCCAGTCACAAATGTTGATCTTGGAATCATTGTCACAAGTATCGTGGAACCTGCATTTTCTTATAATCTGCTTGACCGCTTTCTAGTTACCTTGGAATATGAATCAATCGAACCGCTCATTTTTTTGACGAAGACCGACTTGTCAGACGACCCGAAAAAAATCGAAGAAATCAAACAAACCTATACTAAGATAGGCTACCCAGTGATTGTACCCAATCATGCGGGTGACACGACAGAATTGATTCGTTACTTTCCAGAACGGCTATCGGTCTTCATGGGACAGTCTGGAGCAGGAAAATCAACACTACTGAATCAAATATCTCCAGAACTGAATTTAGCAACAGGAGAGATTTCTGATGCACTTGGAAGAGGGCGGCATACAACACGGCATGTGGAGCTACTCCCTATCTATGATGGATTAGTAGCAGACACACCAGGATTCAGCTCGATTGACTTTTTGACTATCGAAGCAGGAGAATTGCCAAGACAATTTCCGGAATTTGTGGAAGCTTCTGCCCATTGCAAATTTAGAGAGTGCATGCATGCCAAAGAACCTGGCTGTGAAGTGAAACAAAGAGTAGAAACAGGTGATATCGCACAGACACGTTACGATAATTATTTGCAATTCTTACAAGAAATCGAGAAAAGAAAACCCATGTATACGAAAAAAGAAGGTAAACGAAAATAGGAGGAACCAAGAATGAAAATAGCACCATCCATTTTGAGCGCAGATTTTGCCAATTTACAAAGAGATATTGAGTTAGTAGAAAAAGGAGGCGCAGATTACATCCACGTAGATGTCATGGATGGCCAATTTGTCCCAAATATCACGTTAGGGCCAAATATTGTTCAGGCAATCCGACCTGTCACTAAATTACCGCTAGACGTTCATCTGATGATCGTTGATCCGGAAAATTACATTCCAGCATTTGCGAAAGCTGGAGCAGATATCATTACTGTCCATGTAGAAGCAACTCCTCATATCCATCGGGCACTCCAAATGACAAAAAGCTTAGGTGTCAAAGCTGGATTAGTTATTAATCCAGGGACACCAGTCTCCATGATCAAACATGTTTTGCCTTTGGCTGATCAAGTGCTAGTCATGACTGTCAATCCGGGGTTTGGCGGACAAAGCTTTATTGAAGAAACGGTAGAAAAAATCGCAGAACTCGCTGATCTACGTAAAGAGAACAATTGGTCTTATGCAATCGAAGTAGATGGAGGAATCGTTCCAGAAACAGCAAAAGTCTGTAAAGATGCAGGGGCGGATGTCTTTGTTGCAGGATCATATATCTATGGAGCCGAAAATCCAGTCGGACAAATCGAACGGTTAAAAGAGGCATTAGATTAAATGAAAATTTTATTAGCTGCTGGAGGTAATCCGGAAAACTGGCCGCAGCCTTTACTGACCAAATACGATGCCTATGTCGGAATAGATCGTGGTGCGCTGTATCTGCTTCAAGCAGGCTACCCAGTAGATCTGGCAGTAGGTGATTTTGATTCATTGTTGAACGAAGAGCAGGAGGAAGTATTTGCAAAAGCCAAAGAGTATGCCCGTTCACCCGCAGAAAAAGACGATACAGATACACAATTGGGGATCTTAAAGACATTTGAACGTTATCCGCAAGCTGAAGTCACTTTGATCGGCGCCACAGGCGGAAGATTGGATCATCTTTTAGCCAATCTCTGGTTAGGTCTGGAACCTCGCTTCAAACCGTTTGCCCATCAGCTTATTATTAGAGATCGTCAAAATTATTTGGCTTATTATTTGCCTGGAAAGCATATAGTAAGACAGGTTCCAAGTATGAAGTATCTAGCTTATTGCTGTTTGACGCCCGTCTCGGATCTTACATTGAAAGGCAGTAAGTATGTATTGGAAAATAAAGCAGTTGAATACCCGACATCTTATGCAAGTAACGAGTTTCTTTCAGATACCGCTGAATTTTCTTTTTCAGATGGTATGATTGCAGTTATTCAAAGCAAAGACTGACCAATGAACAAAAGGAAAAATTTTGTCTTTCAGGCTAAAAATGACAGAATCTATTATTTACTAAAAAAAAGCTTAAGAGGAGCAACTTGCCTTTTGTTTCCCGGCATTTAGTGATAAAATTGAACACAAGAGTCTAATTAATTCGAGGTGTCTTTGTGAAGAAGTTCAATCCTAATAAAAATATTATTATTACCTTGGTTATTGTTATCATCGTGGTGACGATACTAAGTGTGACCGCTGCACAGCGAGCGAATGAAGGAAAGCCTAATTTCTTCCAATCCATCGTTAATGACAGTGTTGCAATGGTTGATAAAACAATTTCTGCCCCAGTACGGTGGGTGAGAAACGGAGTAGATTCTGTCCATAGTCTTTTTTCAACTTATGCCGAAAATGAGCGGCTAAAAGAAAAAATCGATAGTTATGATGACGTTGCACAGCAAAACAAGAATTACGAGAGAGAAATCGAATCTTTGAAAAAAGAACTTGATTTGAACCAAACGCTGACGAGTTACGAAAAAGTAACGGCAAATGTCATTACTCGTTCACCAGATAGTTGGCAGGACATGCTGATCGTAGACAAGGGTTCTAAAGACGGTATCGAAGCAAATATGGCAGTCATGTCGCAAAAAGGATTGATTGGCCGAGTGATCGAAGTCAATACAGCTTCGTCTAAAATCGAATTACTGTCATCCTCTAACGAAAGCTCCAATCATTTTCCAGTACGGGTATCTTCGGCTAATGGCGAAGCATTCGGTTTGCTTAAAAACTATGATGAAAAACTCCATGCATTAGTGGTGACCCAATTGACTGGTGATACGGATATCAAAGAAGGGGATGTTGTTCAGACATCCGGTCTTGGAGGAAATTCTCCAGCTAACTTGCCGATCGGTACGGTTATCAAAACGAAACCAGACAGTTATGGTCTGGATCGGGAAGTGTATGTGAAACCTTATGCAGAAATGTATGATGTGTCAGTTGTGACGATTGTCCAACGGCTAGCGGAGGATTAGTCCATGTTGAAAAAAGAAACAATGAAGTACTATCTGCCAATCGTTCTTTTCTTTTTGATGTTGCTAGATGGCCATTTAACAAGAATGCTAGGAGAGTGGTCGAAAGGCAGTTATATGTCAAATGCCCACTTTCTGATCTTGGCATTGTTATGTTGTAGTATGGCATTTGAAAAACGCTATTTGCTAATCACCACGATTGTTCTCGGTGCAGTCTATGATGCTTACTATATCGGTGTTATCGGTATCTATGCAGTAGCTCTCCCTTTAATCGTATGGTTGATGTACGTAATGAAAGATGTCATCCACGTCAACATCTTTACTGAATTTTTCAGTATGATTATCTTTGTCACGGGTTATGAACTGTTTACGATGGTGGTCCAATTGATTTTTAAACTAGCAGTAGTAAATAACACGTATTTTATTACAAGGTTCTTAGGGCCTACACTACTGTTGAACATGATTATTTTTGTATTATTCATTTTTCCATTTAAGAAATTATTCAGTGATGAATAATTTCTTTTTTTGTTTTTCGTCTGAAAGTAAAAAAGAATTATTGTTATCTTAAAAAAAGCCCGTCTTAGCATGCCTTTTTCATGATCATTTTCTGAAACGAACAGTTTTGTCATTTTTAGAGGTTGTTTTGAAACATTTTTGTAACATAACTATTATATCGCTGACATACTGCTATGGTACAATTTTTATATCGTTAAGAAAGACTTAAATATATTTAGATATTTATTAAATTAAGCCAGTCGGAGGAATGAAGAGTGAAAAAGAGTTTAATATCAGCAGTAATGGTATGTTCAATGACCTTGACTGCCGTAGCATCACCGATCGCTGCCGCGGCGGACGATTTTGATTCTCAGATACAACAACAAGATCAAAAGATTGCAGACTTGAAAAACCAACAAGCAGATGCACAATCACAAATCGATGCCCTAGAAAGCCAAGTTTCTGAAATCAACACACAAGCACAAGATCTATTAGCAAAACAAGACACATTGCGTCAAGAATCTGCACAATTAGTAAAAGATATTGCAGATTTACAAGAACGTATTGAAAAACGTGAAGATACAATCCAAAAACAAGCACGTGAAGCACAAGTAAGCAATACAAGCTCAAACTATATTGATGCTGTATTGAATGCTGATTCATTAGCAGATGCTATCGGACGCGTTCAAGCAATGACAACGATGGTAAAAGCAAACAACGACTTGATGGAACAACAAAAACAAGATAAAAAAGCTGTAGAAGACAAAAAAGCTGAAAACGATGCTAAACTAAAAGAATTAGCTGAAAACCAAGCTGCTTTGGAATCTCAAAAGGGCGATCTTTTATCTAAACAAGCTGATTTGAACGTACTGAAAACTTCATTAGCTGCTGAACAAGCAACTGCTGAAGACAAGAAAGCTGACTTGAACCGCCAAAAAGCAGAAGCTGAAGCAGAACAAGCACGCATTCGTGAACAACAACGTCTAGCAGAACAAGCACGTCAACAAGCAGCACAAGAAAAAGCTGAAAAAGAAGCACGCGAACAAGCAGAAGCTGAAGCACAAGCTACTCAAGCTTCATCAACTGCACAAAGCTCAGCATCAGAAGAATCATCAGCTGCTCAATCTTCAACGACTGAAGAATCATCATCAGCTGCTCAATCTTCAACAACAGAAGAATCAACAACAGCGCCTGAATCTTCAACAACAGAAGAATCAACAACAGCGCCTGAATCTTCAACAACAGAAGAATCAACAACAGTGCCTGAATCTTCAACAACAGAAGAGTCAACAACTGTACCAGAATCTTCAACAACAGAAGAGTCAACAACTGTACCTGAAACTTCAACAGAAGAATCAACAACACCTGCGCCTACAACACCATCAACAGATCAAAGTGTTGATCCTGGGAACAGTACTGGTAGTAATGCAACTAATAACACAACTAATACAACACCAACACCAACGCCTTCTGGAAGTGTGAATGGTGCAGCAATCGTAGCAGAAGCTTACAAATATATTGGTACTCCATATGTTTGGGGCGGTAAAGATCCAAGTGGATTTGACTGCTCAGGATTCACACGCTATGTTTACTTGCAAGTAACTGGTCGTGACATTGGTGGTTGGACAGTTCCTCAAGAATCAGCTGGAACAAAAATCTCAGTTTCTCAAGCAAAAGCTGGAGACTTATTATTCTGGGGTTCACCAGGCGGAACTTACCACGTAGCGATTGCTTTAGGCGGAGGACAATATATCCATGCTCCTCAACCAGGCGAAAGCGTAAAAGTTGGTTCAGTTCAATGGTTTGCACCTGACTTTGCTGTCAGCATGTAAGAATGATTAATCAAAAAGAGTTAGCCCTTTTCTGGACTAACTCTTTTTTATTGAGAGAAAATAGAAATCAGATGAATTCTTCTGTCAATTCCATGAACGTTTGGATATCTTCCATCACCATATCGATACCTGCTTGCCAAAAATCTGGTTGAGTGAGATCAACATTCAAATGTTTCTTTGCAAGATCTTCCGTCGTCATTGAAGCAGTATCACGTAGTAAATGGATATATTCTTCTTCGAAATTTGCCCCTTTTTGATTAGCGTAAGCATAAATGCCTAAACTAAACAGGTAGCCAAAGGTGTATGGGAAGTTATAAAACGGTACGTCATCAATAAAGAAATGTAATTTTGCAGCCCAGAAATATGGATGATAAGTGGCTAAAGCTCCTTGGTAGCCTTCTTTTTGTGCTTCAACCATCATCTCTGTGATCTTATCTTCTGAGACTAACCCTTCTTGCCGTGCTTCATAGAATCGATTCTCAAAAATGAATCGAGAATGGATATTCATGAACATAGCTAAAGCATTTTGCAGTTTTGTATCTAGCAAATTGATTTTTTCTTCTTTTGTTTTTGCGGCTTTTAATGTAGCATCGGCTACGATCAGTTCTGCGAATGTACTTGCTGTTTCTGCGACATTCATTGCGTATTCACGATTTAAAGAAGGTAAGTCCCACATCGTGCTGCTATGGAAAGCATGACCCAATTCATGAGCAAGTGTCGCAACCTCATTAACAGAATTGCTGTAGGTCATAAAGATCCTCGATTCTTTTGTTTCTGGTAACTCAGTACAATAACCACCAGGACGTTTTCCAGGACGATCTTCTGCTTCAATCCAGCTCTTTTCAAAAGCAGATTGTGCGAATTTAGCCATTTTTGGACTGAATTTATTAAAGTTTTCGATAATAAATGTAGCTGCTTCGTCAAAACTAAAGGTTTTTTCTTTCAAATCGCCTAAAATAATAGGTGCATCTTGATCCTGCCATTCCATTTTTTCTTTACCGAAAAGATTGGCTTTTCTAGTCAAGTAATCAACAAGGGGTTGTTTGTTTTTTTGGATCGTCTCCCACATGAC
This sequence comes from Enterococcus sp. E5-162, assembly GCF_035725965.1. NCBI lineage: Bacteria > Bacillati > Bacillota > Bacilli > Lactobacillales > Enterococcaceae > Enterococcus > Enterococcus sp. E5-162. Next base: position 165,368 of record NZ_JAPRFV010000006.1, read on the forward strand.
AGACAATGTTTCTTTTTTTAAACGGTTGTATTCTAATGGTTTTTGCAGAAAATCCGTGATGCCATGGAGTTCATAGTTAGAAAGTCTGAAACCATCTAAATGATTCAAAGTATCTGTGAAGAGGGGGGCCTTTTCTTTCCATGCTTTTTCCCATGCTGCGAAAAGTGCTTCTCTGATTTTTGGATCTCGATCGCCCATCATCTTATTGAAGGCTTGGCCAGCAGATAATTCGACTACTTGACCATCTTGTTCGAAGGGAATCGATATGCTGGCTACAATCGTATCATAATGACTGCTCCAAGCATTTAGACCATCTAATGAGAGCGTGTTGATAATGTTCTCTTCAGCTTCTGATAATAATTGTGAACCGTCACGACGGATCTCGTTTAAACGAAACGCAATTGTTTCAAACGAACCCTGGGAAAGCATCTGATTCCAATCATTGTCAGATATTTCTGCAAATTTCTTCGACAATACTGTTTCGGCTGATTGTAGACGAGGAAGTATGGCGTAAAGCTTCCCTGATAAGATCTTTGCATCTGAATCATTGACATTGGCAGAAAGCAATGCAGTAATATAGCTGTTGCATTGGGTAAAGCCGTTCGTAATCGTTTCTTGCAATTGAAGAATCGCGTTTAGCTGCTCTGCATTGTCAGAACTAGGTGACCATTTTGTTACACGTTGATAATATTCGTTCGTTTGGTCTTCCAATTGCTTCATCCGTTGGTTCAAAGCATCAGAATGACTTCCTCCGGGGAAAATAGAATCTAGATCCCAATTTAATGAATAACTCATGAAAAAACTCCCTTCATATTGTAATACAAAATTAAGTATAGCACTTTTTTATAGAAGAAGTCTCTATGAAAATGATTGTTGTTTCCTCAAAAAAAGTCTAAGATAAATACAGAGGTGACTTATGAATTCTTCAAAAAAACAACTGAAAAACGGAAATATTTATTTAGTGATCGCACTTATAGTCGTTGCCATCTTATTTTACAGTTCTTCTCAAACTTACGGACAGCAATCACAAGTTTCGCGATTAGAAAGCTGGCTTCCTAATCAGCCATTTAAGGACACATTAGCAGGTATACGTTTTAATTATGGTGGAAGTATCGTGAGTATCGACCATCTGGGCTACGCCAAATTTGTAGAGTTCTTTTTAAGAAAGGGCGCACATTTTGGTACTTATTTTGTTTTGGGTGGCAGCTTGTTTTTAGGTGTTTTCCCTAAACTAAAGATTTGGTGGCTGACAGCGATCCTTGCTTGGCTTTCAGCAACAGGGTACGCAGGTTTGGACGAATTCCATCAGATGTTGACCGGTGGACGAACACCTATGTTCCAAGATGTCATGCTGGATTCGATCGGTGCTCTGACTGCTGTGGTATTATGTGTGCTTTTTGCGACATTCAAGAAGCGTTTATAGATTGGCTGTGGCTTTGTTTTTTTGTGAAATAGTACTAGAATAGAAGTGTATTCTCAAAAGAACAAGGGAGGAAAAATCATGTCAGGACATAGTAAGTGGCATAATATCCAAGGAAGAAAAAATGCCCAAGATGCGAAACGAGGAAAAGTTTTTCAGAAACTTTCTCGTGAAATCTATATGGCAGCTAAAGCAGGCGGTCCTGATCCATCCATGAACCCAGCTCTGCGGCTTGTTGTGGACAAAGCCAAAGCTGCAAATATGCCAAACGACAATGTAGAACGGGCAATTAAAAAGGCTACCAGCGCCGTAGATGAAACGAATTACGATGAAATCACGTATGAAGGATATGGCCCGGGTGGAGTAGGAATCTTAGTCCATGCATTGACGGATAACCGTAATCGGACAGCGACAAATGTCCGAGTAGCTTTTACTCGAAACGGTGGGTCACTGGGAGAAACGGGTTCAGTCAGTTACTTGTTTGATCGTAAAGGGTATATCGTCATTGAACGCGATGGGTTGGCTGTTGATGAAGAGACGATGTTTGAAGATGTATTAGAGGCGGGGGCAGAAGATCTGCAAACTTCTCCTGAAGTGTTCGAGATTTATACTGCACCAGAAGATTTTGCTGCTGTACGAGATGAGCTGGAAAAAGAGTTCACTTTAGCGCAAGCAGAATTGACGATGATCCCACAAACGACGATCGATTTAAATGAGGAACAACGGGAGCAATTGGAACGTCTAGTAGATAAGCTAGAAGACGATGATGATGTCTCAGAAGTCTTTACTGCTGCTGAAATGTAAGCAAGTGCATAGTTGATATAATAAGTAAGAACGCACCTGTACGATTCGTACAGGTGCGTTCTTTTTATAAATTCTTTTTTGTTAGAAGACCAATACAGGTGTTCCTTTTTCGACCATCCCGAATAATTCCTTCATTACACTTGGCGGAGTGTTGATACAGCCATGTGAACCGCGGGTTTTCCATAAATCTCCGCCGTATTCAGGTTGCCAGTCAGAATCGTGGATACCAACACCTGTCCAGTCAATCGGCATCCAGTAATTTACTGGACTCTCGTAAGGTGTTCCGTCGTCATTTGTTCCTTTTAAAGTTGCATCTTCTTCTTTATTCCAAACATAGAAGACCCCAGCAGGTGTAGGTGTAGATGGCTTTCCGGAAACGATATCTGTTTCAAGGGCTACTTTTCCGTCTTTATAATACCACATATGCTGGTTCTCTAGATCAACTTCGATATACGTATCTTCGATCAATGGATGATCAGCGGTTGTGCCACCTTGCACAATCGGAGAACGAGTAAAGTCTTGGCCTGTCAGAATAGCTTTTTTCAGCGCTTCTGTCTCGCTATCTGTTTGGATCGTCCAGCTGTAAGTGCCAACTGGGACTGTAACTTCTCCTCTTTTTGTACTTTTAAATTTTGTGTCATTCGTACTTGTGTTATACTTTGTGCCTAAATCTGTTACATATTGACGTACTTGTTCTGTATCTAAATCGACTTTTCCGTCGTAGGTCAGCCAGCTCATGATATCACTTGATGGGATCTGGAAAGTCTCCCCGTTTATACTGTAAGTAGCTTTTACTTTTGCGATAGCATTCATGGATTCGAGCTGTTCTTTCAGTGAACTGTCTCCGGAGGTTACTTTTGGTTTTTCTTTGAACTCAGTTAATTCAATCGTATCTTTACCGGAATTTACTGCACTTTTTACTTGTTTGACCGCAGCATCGACGTTGATGGTATTTCCATTGACTTCAGGCTTGATAACAAAAGAGTCGCCTGATTTTTCAATTGTTGCATCAGTTGTAGGTGTCCGGTCTTTATTCAGATCAGTCAGTTTAGTTGTCAATGTCTGAACGGTAGTATCCAGTTTCTGGTGGTCTTGACTGATAGGATCGATTTCTTGTTTTTCAGCTGCTGAAACATAAGTCATTCCCCAAGTCCATCCGTTTTGTTCATTTAGGATCGGAGAAAGCTCAGAAGTGAAATCATCTTTATAGCCGAGCTCAGATTTTGGTACTTCCTGCCAGACTTTTCCATCTTCTTTAATAGCTAATTTTTTATCGGAATAAGCTTCTTTTAATTTTTCATTTGCTTTTTCGACTGTTAGATTGCTGACATTTATTCCGTTGATTTCCGTATTCGGCAAAAAATGCTTTGTGTAGTATGTACTGCGATAGGTATAAAAGCTAATCAGCACCAAGAGAACACCAAGAGCTGAAAGCAAAGCAACATGTTTCGATTTTTTTCGATGCGAAGATCTTGTCATATCGACAACTCCTTAAGTAAAAGTTTAGGGTGGAACGGTCTCATGATAGCATAATTTAGACGAAAAGACGAAGGTTATCTCTTCTTTATGAAAAAATTTAGAAACCATAAGAGTGATAAAATAAAAAAACGGAAAACACCGTTTAGATGTTTTCCGTCATATTCAAAGATTATTCAGCGTCTAGTTTAGCAAAAGCTTCATCTAGAATTTCTTTTAATTGTTTAGCAGAAGCAGCCATACGGTCTTGTTCGCTGTCGCTTAAAGGAATTTCGATTACTTTTTGGATACCTTGACGGTTGATAACAGCAGGTGCACCAATGTAGATGTCGTTCAATCCATATTCGCCATTCATGAAGACTGATAAAGGAAGAACAGCATTTTCATCATCTAAGATGGCACGAGTGATACGTGCTAATGCTACTGCGATACCATAGAAAGTAGCACCTTTTTTCTCGATAATTGTGTAAGCAGCGTCACGTACGCCGAAGAATAGGTTAACCATAGCTTCTTCATCGATTTCTGGGTTGTTTTTCACCCATTCATAGATTTGCAAGCCGGCAACATTTGCATGTGACCAAACTGGGAATTCTGAATCTCCGTGTTCACCTAAGATGTAAGCATGGACGTTACGCGCATCAACGTCAACTAATTCCGCAAGTGCTTGACGGAAACGAGCAGAGTCAAGAGACGTACCTGAACCGATAACGCGTTCTTTAGGGAAACCTGAGAATTTCCAAGTTGAGTAAGTCAAAATATCTACTGGGTTAGCGGCAACTAAAAAGATACCGTTAAATCCTGATTCAACGATTTGTGTGACAACATCGCGGTTGATTTTTAGGTTTTTGTTTACTAAGTCTAAACGAGTTTCACCTGGTTTTTGTGGTGCGCCAGCTGTAATAACAACTAAGTCAGCATCATGTGCGTCTGCGTAAGTAGCAGAGTAGATTTTTTTAGGTGAAGTAAATGCCAAAGCGTGAGACAAGTCAATTGCGTCTCCTTCAGTTTTAGCAGTATTGATATCCACGATACCTACTTCTTGAGCAATATTTTGAGTAACTAGAGCAAAGGCATAGCTAGAACCTACGGCGCCGTCTCCAACAAGAATAACTTTTTGATGATCTTTTTTTTCTGCAGCTGCAGTCATTTAGTATCAATCCTTCCATTGATTTGTTTTTTCCCATGCTTATGCTAACATTTCTCAAGCCCCATGTCACGCTATTTGGCTATAAAATATAACAGATAACAAGGTTGTATCATATGTAAAAGCTTACATGTGTGTTATTTCACTATTTTTATAATTCAATTATTTCATTAAACTTTGAAGAAATTTTTAATTTCTTTATCATTTATTAACGATTCTCTTTTAGCCGAAACGCTTTGTTTTGTGTTATACTATACATTGACAGTATAAAAAAGAAAAAAAGCTCGATGGACTGGACCGCTAATTAGCAGTCCAGCCTTTTGTGCTGTTTTTAGAATTAGGTGGAAAAACAAAAATGAAAATGATTGTCGGGTTAGGAAACCCAGGTACCAAATACCAATATACTAAACACAATATCGGCTTTATGGTCGTGGATCAAATTGCACGCGAACATCAAGCTGCTTTCAAAAAAAATCCATTCGAAGCAGAAGTTGCCGAATTTTTTCATAATGGAGAAAAGATCCTTCTAGTCAAACCACAGACATTTATGAATGAATCTGGTCGTGCAGTCGGACCGTTAATGACTTATTTTGGGATTTATCCAGAAGAATTAGTCGTCATCTACGATGATTTGGATCTGGCAGTAGGAAAGATCCGGCTCCGTCAAAAGGGGAGTGCCGGCGGGCATAATGGTATCAAAAGTATCATTTCCCATTTGAATACGAATGTCTTTGATCGAATCAAGGTGGGAATCGGCAGACCAGAAGGAAAAAAAACAGTGGTCCAACATGTGCTTAGTCCTTTCAGCAAAGAAAACCAGCCTTTGATAGAAGAAAGCATATTTCAATCTGTTAAAGCAGTCGAATATCTCATAGAAGGGCATTCGTTCGTGGATGCGATGAATCAATTCAATTGAGAAAGGAGGAAAAGGAATGGATATCATTCAATTAGTCGGAAAAGATCCGCAAGTAAAAGAATGGATCAGCAATTTAGAAGAAAAAATGCCTAGACAACTAATCACAGGATTAGCTGGCTCAGCGAAGACGCTTCTATTTGCTCGAGCATTTAAGAAAACAAATAAAAATATGATCATTCTGATGCCAAATTTGTATTATGCCAATCAGTTAGCAGAAGATCTGCAACATGTGATTCCGCAGGATCAGATCCATTTATTTCCAGTGGATGAAGTGCTTTCTGCTGAAATGGCCTTTTCTTCTCCAGAAGCGCGAGGCGAGAGAGTCGCAACGCTCAACGCACTTCAAGAAAAAAAAGCAGGTATCTATTTGTTGCCAGTCGCAGCTTTGCACAAGCGACTGCCGAATAAGAAAACTTGGCTACAGGCGCAATTGAATTGGCATGTTGGTGATGAGATAGATGTGGAAAATCTTCCTCGCCAATTGACTTTGATGGGCTATGTACGAGAAGAAATGGTCGCAAAACCCGGAGAATTCAGTATTCGAGGAAGCATCGTCGATATTTACCCATTAACAACAAACTATCCTATTCGTGTAGAATTATTTGATGTAGAGATAGATTCTATGCGGTATTTTGAAGCAGAAACACAACGTTCAATCGAAAAAACGGAAGAAATCTGGGTTTCTCCAACGAGTGAACAAGTCTATGGACCAGAGGATCTGGAACATGGAATAGAGCAAATGCAAAAAATGCTAGAAAAACGGCTTGCTGCGACCACAGAAGAAGCAGACCGCGAGTTTTTACAAGATTACTTCGGTCAGATGACTTCAAGCTGGCAAGTAGGTATCCCGACAGAAGAAGCAAAATTCTACTCAGATCTTCTTTACCAAGAATTTGTAACGATCTTGGATTATTTTCCTTCAAATAGTTTACTAGTCGTTGATGATTACCAGCGGATCATGGAAACAAATCGGGAAATCGAAAGGGAAGCGGCAGAATGGCATACTCAAAAAATCAGCGAATTGCGGGTTTTTTCTGAGCAGTCATTTTCAGCAGATGTACAAAGAATCGTTCAAAAGGAAAAATTTACTACAACCTTTTTCTCACTCTTCCAAAAAGGGATGGGAAATCTTCGTTTCCAAGCAATCCATAATTTTCAATATCGGACGATGCAACAGTTCTTCGGACAAATGCCATTGCTGAAAACAGAAATGGATCGTTGGCGCAAGCAAAAACAGACTGTTGTGATCTTTATTCCGACAAAGGACAGAATACGTAAAGCAGAACAAATGCTTCGAGATGAAGATATATTAGTAGTAGAAACAGAAAAAAATGCATTGATCAGAGGACAGGTACAATTAGTTGAAGGAGCTTTGCAGGCTGGTTTTGAACTTCCTCAAGAAAAAATAGTAGCTATCACAGAAAAAGAAATTTTCCAAAAAACGACGAAAAAACAAACGAGACGTCAAACAGTAACAAACGCAGAGCGATTGAAAAGCTACAATGAGTTAAAAGCAGGAGATTACGTTGTCCATGCCAATCATGGTATCGGGAAATACATTGGGATGGAAACGCTAGAAGTAGATGGCGTTCACCAAGACTATATGACTATTTTGTATCAAAACGACGACAAACTGTTTATTCCTGTTACTCAACTGAATCTGATCCAAAAATATGTCGCCTCGGAAGCCAAAGCACCTCGCATCAATAAGCTAGGCGGAAGTGAATGGACGAAAACTAAACGAAAAGTATCTTCGAAAATCGAAGATATCGCTGACGATTTAATCAAATTATACGCAGTAAGAGAATCAGAAAAAGGATATGCTTTTGGTCCTGATGACGCCTACCAAAAAGAATTCGAAAATGCTTTCCCTTATTCTGAAACAGACGACCAGTTGAGAAGTGCAGCGGAGATCAAGCGGGATATGGAAAAAGAAAAACCAATGGATCGACTACTCGTAGGTGATGTTGGTTATGGGAAAACAGAAGTAGCGCTTCGAGCGGCCTTTAAAGCGATAAAGGAAAGCAAACAAGTAGCCTTTTTAGTTCCAACAACGATCTTGGCACAGCAGCACTATGAAACGATGCTGGAAAGATTTGAAGGTTTCCCCGTAAATATCGGGCTATTAAGTCGTTTCAGAACAAGAAAGCAACAAAAAGAAACCATCGAACAACTGCGCACAGGTCAAGTTGATATTGTTGTGGGAACCCATCGAATCTTGTCAAAAGATATTGAATTTAGCGATTTGGGTTTATTGATTATTGACGAAGAACAACGTTTTGGTGTAAAACATAAAGAACGATTGAAACAGTTACGTGCACAAGTGGATGTTTTGACTCTGACAGCAACACCGATTCCGAGAACTTTGCATATGTCGATGCTAGGCGTGCGGGATCTTTCAGTAATCGAAACACCGCCTGCGAATCGTTATCCGATCCAAACATATGTTATGGAAAAAAATCCTGGGGCTATCCGCGAAGCAATCCATCGAGAAATGGGACGTGGTGGACAAGTATTCTATTTATATAATCGAGTAGAAACGATCGAACAAAAAGTAGAAGAAATCCAAGAACTCGTTCCGGAAGCGCGGATCGGCTATGCTCATGGACAAATGACAGAGGCGCAATTAGAAAATACGCTCTTTGAATTTATTGAAGGTCAGTATGATGTTCTTGTCACTACGACCATCATTGAAACAGGAGTAGATATCCCGAACGCAAATACATTGTTTGTTGAGAACGCTGATTATATGGGTTTATCCACGTTATATCAATTACGCGGACGGGTAGGAAGAAGTAGCCGCGTCGCATATGCTTACTTTATGTATGAGCAGCAGAAGATCCTTAATGAAGTCAGTGAAAAGCGTCTTCAGGCAATCAAAGATTTTACAGAACTGGGATCTGGATTCAAAATTGCGATGCGTGATCTTTCCATTCGCGGTGCAGGTAATCTCTTAGGTGCTCAGCAACATGGATTTATTGATGCAGTCGGTTTTGATATGTATTCTCAAATGCTGAGCGAAGCAGTGTCTCGTAAACAAGGAAAGAATAGTCAAGTGGAGAAGACCACTGTTGAGATCGACCTCGGTGTTGACGCGTATCTACCTGAAACATACGTGGCAGATCAGCGGCAGAAAATCGAGATCTATAAACGAATTCGTGAACTTGATTCGCAAGAAATGCTAGATGAACTGGAAGATGATCTGCTCGACCGTTTTGGAGAATACCCAGAAGAAGTAGCACACCTCCTGACAATCGGACAGATTAAAATGGATGGCGATCGAGCGCTCTTGGAAACGATAAGGAAACAAGAGCCGCATATCGTCTTTACTCTAAGCAAAGTTGGAACGAAACGCTACAGCGTGGAACAATTATTCGAAGCACTAACGGCGACGAAACTAAAAGCCAGTCTAGGCGTTGAAAAAGAACAGATGGTAATACGCTTGACGATTCCAAACCAAATGGAAGAAGCAGTGTGGCTTCAGGAAATCCAAAAGTTTGTCAAAGCATTGCGTGAGCAAAAATATCTGTCAGCGTAGGAAGGAGCAACGATTTGGATCATAAAGAAATGCGGCGCGTCATGCAAGGAGCATTTGTACTGACGATTGCTTCTTTCATAGCAAAAGTATTAAGTGCCCTTTACCGAATTCCTCTCCAAAACTTAGTCGGCGACGAAGGTTTTTATGTTTATCAGCAAGTTTATCCAATTTATGGGATAGCAATGACTTTAGCTTTATCAGGTCTTCCGCAGTTCATATCAAAGTACGTTGCAGAAAGAAAGAATCCTTTCGAGCGAAAGCAAGCTTTGCAAAGTCTTTATCCCTTGGTGTTTTGGACAGGTGTCTTTCTGTGGTTGTTTGTCTTTTCATTTAGCAGTTGGATTGCTTGGATGATGGGGGATATACAATTGAAACCACTGATCCAAGTAGTTTCTTTTACCTTTTTGCTGATGCCTGGTTTATCTTTTTATCGAGGGAATTTTCAAGGAAGATTTTTGATGGAACCAACGGCAGTTTCTCAAGTTGTTGAACAGCTCGTTCGTGTTTCTGTAATCGTCTGTAGTGCGTTTGCTTTTAGAAAGCTCGGATGGACGGTGTACCAAACGGGGACGGCAGCGATGAGTGGAGCCGTTTTTGGCGGGTTATGCGCATATGGGATCCTTCACTACTATGAACAAAAGATTCATGGAGGAGTATTAAGCTTCCGCCGGTTCCCATTATTCAAACAGCCACCAAAATCTTTGATCCGGCGCTTTCTAGTAGAAGGCGGTCTGGTTTCGATTTATAGCGGATTACTCATCTTTTTTCAGCTGATCGACTCTTTCTTTGTAAAAAATGCTTTGGAAGTTTACGGTCTATCGGAATATGGTGCGAAGATAGCAAAAGGGGTCTATGATCGAGGGCAGCCTTTGGTTCAATTAGGTTTAGTGATCGCCACCGCATTAAGTGCGACATTTCTGCCTGCATTGACCCGTCATTTGACCAACCGGATCTATCGTCAGTTTTTACAGACAGCCAAAATCTATCTTAGATTGACGACCGCTTTGGCATTAGCTGCATCTTTGGGATTAGCCTTACTGCTTCCTTATATCAATTATGCGTTGTTTAAAGATTATGCAGGAAATGCAGCGCTTGTATTGTTTGTTTTTTCCATTGCTTTTACTGCAGTCATCCAAGCCTATCAAAGTATTGCTCAAAGCAAGAACTCTTTTCGCCCTTCTTTAAAAGGAGCAGGATGGGGGCTCTTGGTAAAAGGATTGACTACTTCTTTTCTAACTGGTTTATTAGGAACAGCCGGAGCAAGCCTGTCTACCCTTTTAGGATTAGGTGTGACGCTTTGGTATTTTGTCCGAATCGAAACAAAAGAGCTAAATGCTTTTTGGAAAGAACGACATTTTGGGCGGAAGTTGATTATCAGCCTTCTTTGTATGACAGCAGTCTTGCTTCTGTATTATGGTGTGTTGAATATAGTGTTTGGTCCTGTAACTCATCGTTCCACTGCTTTTTTTGTCAGTGTGATAGGCGTTGGGATTGGCGCATCTGTGTTCATTTATGCAGTGATTCGTCTCCGTCTGTTTACAGTAAGAGAGTGGCTCATGTTGCCATTTGGTAAGAAAATTCTACGATTAAACAAAAAAATCAAAAAGTGAGGAATAAGATATGCGATTAGACAAATTTTTAAAAATATCCCGAATCATCAAAAGACGATCAGTAGCAAAAGAAGTGGCTGATAAAGGAAGGATCCAAATCAACGGAAAATTGGCGAAATCTTCCAGTGACGTCAAAGTAGGCGACATTTTGAAAGTCCAGTTCGGCAATAAAACGTTGGAAGTAAAAATTACGGAATTACATGAATCGACCAAAAAAGAAGATGCACAAAAAATGTACGAAATTATTTCTGAAAATCGCACAGAAACACTAGAGAAATAGATTAGACAAGCTTTCATGATATTGGTATAATGAGAAAGACAATCAAAAAAGATTGGAGCGAATCCAAGTGACGAAAAAAAGCAATAAAATCGCTGCGCTAGATACGGAATATGCAAAGAAAAAGTATGCTGAATTTCAGCAACAACAACGACAACTGATTTTTCGAAGACGCAGACTGGCTGCAATTTTTGTTGGTGCTTTGGTCATTTTCGCGATAATAGGTGTGCAGATTTTCCATGATATGCAAAGGATGCATCAATTGAACGAATTGAGAGTCGAAGCAAATACTGAAATGAAAGAAGTCAACGCAGACGTTGATCAGCTGCACCAAGATGTTTCATTGCTGAAAGATGATGAATATGTAGCTAAACTTGCCAGAAGCAAATTCTTTTACTCAAAAGACGGTGAAAAAGTTTATCCTATATTAGAATCAAACACAGACAGCTCGACAAATGAAACAGATCAATCAACTAGTTCTACAACTGCAAAATAAGCAGGAATATAAAAAAGGGAAATAATTAGGAGGAACATTTTTTTTATGTCAATCGAGGTAGGAGCAAAACTGCAAGGAAAAGTATCAGGAATTACAAATTTTGGTGCGTTTATTGATCTAGGTGCTGGAAAAACGGGTCTAGTTCATATTAGCGAAGTGTCAAATGGATATGTAAAAGACATCCATGATGTTTTAAGTGTAGGAGATGAAGTAACAGTCAAAGTTATTTCAGTAAATGATGATGGGAAAATCGGACTATCTATCCGCAAAGCGCAGGAACAACCTGTAGAATCTGGAGAAGAAAGCCGTCCTAAAAAATTTCAACAAAAAGATTCCCGTGACAACCGCAATCGTCCAGCACAGAAAAAATCTTTTTCTCGCAGTCAGCCTTCAGCTCAAAAAGAAGACTTCGATTCATTGATGAGTTCATTTTTGAAAGATAGCGATGACCGCTTATCTTCATTGAAGCGAAACACAGAAGGAAAACGCGGTGGCCGTGGCGGACGCCGCAGCTAATAAAGCTGAAAATAATGATGATGCGACTATTTTAGTCAGAGTATCAACAGAGGGCAGGTTAATTGTCGTTTTAGACGTTTTCCCGCTCTCTTTTTTTAGGAAGAAAGGGTGTGGAAAGAATGAACGTTGAAAAAGACGGTAAAAAAGTACCGCTATTGCAGCAGTCATTTATTCGGCACGGAAATGAACAAGGATTCTGGCAAAAAGAATCAAGGATTTTAGCAGCGGTATCAGGTGGGGTTGATTCGATGGTTTTGCTCCATTTGCTTTTGCAAGCGCAACGCCAAATCGGTTTTTCTTTGGGCGTCGTCCATATCAATCACCAATTGAGAGAAGAATCAGCAGAAGAAGCTGCTTATCTTCGCTCATATTGTGAAAAGAAGAATCTACCTTTATATGTAAGTGTTTGGGAAAATCCGGCCAAAACGGCCATAGAAACAGCAGCTCGTAACTTTCGTTATCAAGCATTCACTCGAGTGATGGAAGAAGGACAATATGATACGTTGATGACTGCTCATCATGGAGATGATCAAATCGAGACGGTGTTGATGAAAATCATTCGTGGAGGACAGTTAAGTACTTTTTCTGGAATCAAAGGAGTACAACCATTTGCTACGGGCAGACTTGTTCGTCCATTGCTGAGTTTCAGTAAAGAAGAATTATATGCTTATGCAGCAGAATCACAGCTTGTTTACTTTGAGGATCAGACGAACCAATTATTAGATGTCCAAAGAAATCGGCTTCGCCATTTGGTTGTTCCTCAATTAAAACAAGAAAACACCCAGGTGATGAGACATTTTCAACAGTTTTCGCAACAGATTCAATGGGCAGACCAAGTCATTCAAAAATGTATGGGGCAGTTAATCGAAAAGGAAGTCGAACAGTTAAAGGATCGATTTCAATTTTCAGCAGAAATGATAGAAAAAATGGAAGAAGCGGAACGATACTATTTTTTCCACTCCTTCTTCGACAAAGTATTCTCAGAAACAGGGGTCATTTTGAAAGAGCAGCAAATGACATCGATTTTAGATCAGTGGCAACAGAAAAAAAGTCAATGGCAGCTTAGCATCGGCAACAACTGGGTACTGAAAAGAGAGTATCATTTTGTTATACTCGCTAAAAAAGAAAAACAAGCCACTGCTCAGACAGAAGATCAGCGCTTGTTGCTTATTCCAGAACAAGGGATACAGTTGAACGAAACAGAATGGATTGGTCTGGTCAAACCTGAACATTCAGAGGACATCAAAACAACAGATTCATGGTCTCTGTTTTCTCATGACATTTGGGTTCCCGCCGATGTGCAACTATATGTCGAAAAAAGAAAAGCAGGAGACCGTATTCAATTAACGGAGAAACTTACAAAAAAAGTATCTAGATATTTTATCGATCAGAAAGTACCTAATTCACAAAGGCAGCATGCTTGGATCATTACAGATGCCAAAAGAAATATATATAGCCTGATACCTTTTGCCTTTTCATATTTGAGTATTCGTGAAGAAACTGATAAAATACACTACATACTTCTTTACAAATATCAAAAAGAAGCAATTGGAAGGAGAACCTGATGTTGGAAAAGGATATTGAGAGAATTTTGATCTCACAAGAAGAGATACAAGTTCGTTGCAAAGAACTAGGCAAAGAGTTAACAGAAATTTACCAAAACACCAATCCCCTAGTAGTAGGTGTCTTAAAAGGAGCGGTACCATTCATGGCAGATATCGTTCGTTCTATCGATACGTATTTGGAATTGGATTTCATGGATGTTTCAAGCTACGGGAATGCAACAGTCTCGTCAGGGGAAGTAAAAATCGTCAAAGACTTGGATACAAATGTAGAAGGTCGCGATCTGTTGATCGTTGAAGATATCATTGACAGCGGAAGAACACTTGCTTATTTAGTGGATCTTTTCAAATACCGCAAAGCAAAATCAGTCAAAATCGTTACACTGCTTGACAAACCCGAAGGAAGAGTAGTAAACATCGAAGCAGATTATGTTGGGTTCAACGTACCAAATGAATTTGTTGTCGGTTATGGCTTGGATTATGCAGAAGCATATCGTAACCTTCCGTACATCGGTGTATTGAAACCTACTGTTTATCAATCAAATTAATGCTGTATCTCAATTAAATTATGGTACAATAGAATGGTCAGGATTGATAAAAAACTGTTAAATTAAATTGACGCTTAGGGAGGGCAACTATGAACAAAAAGAACAATGGCATGATGAAAAATGCCTTGTATTATGTCCTCGTAATCTTAGCGATGGTAATGGTCGTTTATTTCATTTTTGGTAATAACGGCCAGCGATCGTCAGATATCGAGTACTCAAAATTCACAGAACAACTACAAGCAGGCAAAATCAAAGAGTTTGAAGTGCAGCCTGCAAATGGTGTATATAAGATCACTGGTGAATACAAGGAACAGCAGACAGTCGCTAACAGCGGCGGGTTAGCTATCTTGGGTTCAACAGATACGACTACTACCCATTTCACAACAATCATTTTGCCAAATGATACAACATTGAGCCAAGTAACAGAACTGGCAAAAGAAAACAAAGTTGCTACAACAGTAAAAGAAGAATCAAGCAGCGGCGTATGGGTTTCGTTATTGCTTAGCTTCTTGCCGATCGTGATCATCATCTTTTTCTTCTACATGATGATGGGACAACAAGGCGGCGGTGGTGGCGGTGGCGGCCGTGTCATGAACTTTGGTAAATCAAAAGCCAAAGAAGCAGACAAAAAAGCTAATCGCGTACGTTTTTCTGATGTAGCGGGTGCGGAAGAAGAAAAACAAGAACTAGTTGAAGTTGTTGAATTTCTGAAAGATCCTCGCCGATTTGTTGAATTAGGTGCCCGTATCCCGGCAGGTGTACTTTTAGAAGGACCTCCAGGAACAGGTAAAACCTTGTTAGCAAAAGCTGTTGCCGGAGAAGCTGGCGTACCATTTTATTCGATCTCAGGTTCTGATTTCGTAGAAATGTTTGTCGGCGTCGGAGCAAGCCGTGTTCGTGATTTGTTTGAAACAGCGAAGAAAAACGCTCCGGCTATCATTTTCATCGATGAAATTGATGCGGTAGGTCGTCAACGTGGTGCCGGTATGGGCGGCGGACATGATGAACGCGAACAAACATTGAACCAATTGCTTGTAGAAATGGATGGTTTCGACGGAAATGAAGGAGTAATCGTCATTGCTGCAACTAACCGTTCTGACGTACTAGATCCAGCGTTACTACGTCCCGGCCGTTTTGACCGTCAAATTTTAGTTGGCCGTCCAGATGTAAAAGGACGTGAAGCAATCTTGCGCGTCCATGCACGGAATAAACCGATGGCCGATGATGTTGACTTGAAAGTTGTTGCTCAACAGACTCCAGGGTTTGCCGGAGCAGATTTGGAAAACGTCTTGAATGAAGCGGCGCTAGTAGCTGCTAGAAGAAATAAAAAGAAAATCGATGCTTCTGATATCGATGAAGCGGAAGATCGCGTGATTGCAGGCCCAGCTAAAAAAGATCGTGTAATCAGCAAAAAAGAACGCGAAATGGTTGCTTATCACGAAGCTGGTCATACGATTGTAGGATTAGTGTTAAGTCGCGCTCGGGTCGTCCACAAAGTAACGATTATCCCTCGCGGACGCGCCGGTGGATATATGATCGCTTTACCAAAAGAAGATCAGTTCTTGATGACAAAAGAAGATATGTTTGAACAAATCGTAGGCTTGCTTGGTGGACGTACAGCTGAAGAAATCATCTTCAATGTCCAATCAACTGGGGCTTCCAATGACTTTGAACAAGCGACAGCTTTAGCACGAAGCATGGTAACAGAATATGGAATGAGCGATCGTTTAGGTCCCGTTCAATATGAAGGAAATCATCAAGTGTTCGTTGGCCGCGACTACGGTCAAACAAAAGCTTACTCTGAACAAGTTGCTTTCGAAATTGATCAAGAAGTACGCAAGATTTTGATGGAAGCTCATGCCAAAGCTCATGAAATCATCGAAGCTCATCGTGCGCAGCATAAATTGATTGCTGAAAAACTTCTGGAATTCGAAACATTGGATGCCAAAGCAATCAAATCGTTATTCGAACACGGTATGATGCCTGAAGGTACTGAGTCAAATGATTATCCAAGCGAAAAAGAAGCGAAAACATTTGAGGAAGCAAAACGTGCTTTGGAAGAAAAAGACGCTGAAAAACAAGCAGAAGAAAAACGTGATTTTGAAGAAGCAAAACATGAGCTGCATGAGGAAAATAAAGCAGAACATGATTCAGATTCTCAACGATCAGAAGATAATCATTCAGACGATCAATACAAATAAAAAAATATAGGTCAATTGATCTGATAGGACTCCCGAAAACCGGAACAAAAACCGGTTTTCGGGAGATTTCTTTATTTAAGATGTAAATAGGATGATGTCCTGTTATCTAGATGATTCTGAATTATTTTTAAAAGAAGCATTCCAAAGTTGAAAAAAGCAGGAGTTGCTAGTATGATTCACTATGAGTTTAAAAACGGAAAAAGGAGTACATAACAAATGAAAGATTATCTGGTTAAGGCACTTGCTCACGACGGATTCGTACGAGCATACGCCGTTCAAGCAACAAATACCGTAGCGGAGGCACAAAGACGTCATGATACTTGGCATACGTCCTCAGCTGCTTTAGGACGAACATTAGTGGGCAGTCTGCTGCTTGGTGCAACACTTAAAGGAGAAGATAAACTAACTGTTCGAATCCAAGGCGATGGTCCAGCAGCAGGAATCGTAGTAGATGCAAATGGGAAGGGAGATGTGAAAGGCTACATCAAAAATCCGCATCTCAGCCTTCCTTTGAATAGTGAAGGTAAAATCGATGTGCGAGGAGCAGTTGGGACACAAGGGATGTTTACTGTCACAAAAGATTTAGGATTAAAAGAGCCTTTTTCTGGACAAACGCCAATTGTTTCTGGAGAAATCGCTGAAGATTTTACTTACTATCTCGCTATCTCAGAACAAATTCCTTCAGCTGTTGGACTAAGTGTACTGGTCAATACTGATGACAGTATCAAGACAGCAGGTGGATTCATGATTCAAATCATGCCAGGTGCCGATGAAGAAACAATCAGCAAGATTGAGGAACAATTAAAAACAACACCAAGAATCTCTACTCTCTTAGATGAAGGACAGACACCAGAAGAAATATTGAAGGGATTGCTTGATACAGAAGAGCTGAACGTTTTAGAAAAAATGCCTGTTCAATTCAAATGTGACTGTTCGAAAGAAAAATTTGCAGAAGCAATTATTGCGCTAGGTGCAGAAGAAATCCAAGCAATGATAGATGAAGATCATGGAGCAGAAGCGGTATGCTCTTTCTGTAACAATAAATACAAGTATAGTGAAGAAGAATTAGCTGGATTGAAGAAAGAAGCCTTAGGAGGAATTTAAGTGGAACACAAATGGAAAATCGGCAATGTTGAAATCCCTAATCGTGTCGTTGTTGCGCCGATGGCTGGAATAACAAATTCAGCATTTCGAGTCACTGTCAAAGAATTTGGTGCAGGCTTAGTCGTATGTGAAATGATCAGTGACCAAGGTATCCATTTCAGAAACAAAAAAACTTTAGAGATGCTCCACATTGAAGAAACAGAACATCCATTAAGTTTACAGATATTTGGCGGGAACAAAGACAGCCTAGTTGAAGCTGCTCAATTTGTCGAAGAAAACACAGCTGCAGATATAATAGACATCAATATGGGCTGTCCAGTAAACAAAGTGATCAAAGCAGAAGCAGGGGCAAAGTGGCTTTTAGATCCTGAGAAAGTATACGAAATGGTCCAAGCTGTTTCTTCAGCAGTGGATATCCCTGTAACGGTCAAGATGCGTATCGGTTGGGATGAAGAACACGTCTTTGCTGTAGAAAATGCATTAGCAGCACAATCAGCTGGAGCAAGTGCCATCGCTATGCACGGGCGTACACGGGTTCAG
This sequence comes from Enterococcus sp. E5-162, assembly GCF_035725965.1. Taxonomy (NCBI): domain Bacteria; kingdom Bacillati; phylum Bacillota; class Bacilli; order Lactobacillales; family Enterococcaceae; genus Enterococcus; species Enterococcus sp. E5-162. The sequence goes on from NZ_JAPRFV010000006.1 coordinate 183,520, forward strand.
ATGTATGAGGGAAAAGCAGATTGGGAAATATTAAAAGAAGTAAAAAAACATCTCACCATCCCATTTATGGGGAACGGGGATGTCAAAACACCCGAAGATGCAAAACGGATGCTTGATTATGTTGGTGCAGACGGTGTGATGATTGGCCGGGCAGCTTTGGGAAACCCATGGATGATTCATCGTACACAGCATTATCTAGAAACAGGAGAACTGATTCCTGAGCCAACACCAGCCGAAAAGATTGCTACAGCTAAACTTCATTTACAACGCTTAGCAGATCTTAAAGGAGAAAAAGTAGCATGTAGAGAATTCAGAACACATGCGGCTTATTATTTAAAAGGGATTCCTCGAGCAGCAAAAGTGAAAGTAGCAATCAATCAGACAGAAAATCAGCAAGAAATCAATGGTCTGCTGGATCAATTTGTAGAAAAAGCAGAAAAAGTACTATTGAAACAAACGTTGTGATTTCTAAGTTTTTCGTGAATTTTCAAGCTGAAATTCCAAGTTCGGCTTGCTTTTTTTGTGTTTCATTGGCATTATAGGAAAGAGATTAACATGAGAATGGAGGAACTTTTGTGACACAGGAACAACAACATCAAGTAGAAGATTTAAATGATCAAATGCTTGTACGTCGTCAAAAAATGGAACAATTGCGTGAAGATGGAATCGATCCATTTGGAAAAAGATTTGAACGCACACATAACTCAGAAGAATTGCATGAACTATTTGATCCAAGAACAAAAGAAGAACTAGCAGAGATGGGATTGACCGCTAGTGTAGCTGGTCGTATGATGACTCGCCGAGGAAAAGGAAAAGCTGGATTTGCGCATCTACAAGATCGAGAAGGCCAAATTCAAATTTATGTAAGAAAAGACCAAGTAGGTGATGAAGCCTATGAAGTATTTAAACATGCAGACCTTGGAGATTTCTTTGGTGTAACTGGACAAATCATGAAAACAGACACAGGCGAAGTTTCTATCAAAGCTTCAGAAATCACGATTTTGTCAAAAGCACTTCGTCCACTGCCAGATAAATACCATGGCTTGACGAATATTGAACAACGCTACAGACAACGCTACTTGGATTTGATCAGTAATCGCGAAAGCTTTGACCGATTTATGAAACGAAGCCAAATTATCAGCGAGATCCGTCGTTATTTAGATGGCAATGGCTATATTGAAGTAGAAACGCCAGTATTGCATAATGAGGCAGGTGGAGCCGCTGCTCGTCCATTCATCACACACCATAATGCACTGGATATTGATTTATATTTGCGTATTGCGTTGGAACTTCATTTGAAACGACTAATTGTCGGCGGAATGGAAAAAGTTTATGAAATCGGTCGTGTTTTCCGTAATGAAGGGATTGACACTACGCATAATCCAGAATTTACGATGTTAGAAGCATACACAGCATATACTGATTTCAATGATGTAATGAATCTGACAGAAGGTATTATCCGTAACGCAGCTGAAAAAGTACTAGGGACAGCGAAAATCACATATGATGGACAAGCTGTTGACTTAGAAAGCGACTTTAAACGTATCCATATGGTAGATGCGATCAAAGAACAAACTGGTGTAGATTTCTGGAAAGAAATGACATTGGAAGAAGCATTAGCCTTAGCTGAAAAGCATAACGTAGAAGTAACAGAAGCGATGGGAGTCGGACATGTTATCAATGAATTCTTTGAAACGTTTGTTGAAGAAACGTTGACACAACCGACATTTGTTTACGGACATCCAGTCGAAGTTTCGCCTTTAGCGAAGAAAAATCCAGAAGATCCTCGATTCACAGACCGATTCGAACTGTTTATCGTAGGACGCGAATTTGCTAATGCCTTTACAGAACTAAACGATCCAATTGATCAAAGAGAACGATTTGAAGCACAAGAAAAAGAACGTGAACTAGGGAACGATGAAGCTCACGGTGTAGACGAAGACTTCTTGGAAGCATTAGAATACGGTATGCCGCCAACAGGTGGTCTAGGTATCGGGATTGACAGATTAGTGATGCTGCTAACTGACGCTCAATCCATTCGGGACGTTCTACTATTCCCAACAATGAGATAATCAAATAAAAGCTGTCTAGGGGACTCCTTAGGCAGCTTTTGCTATGTAGAAAGCAACAAACAATAACGAATGTTCAAAAGCTGTTATCAAATATTGCAGACATTAATGGAGCCGAAAGCGAACGATAAAGAAAGAAAAGTAATGAATAATCGCTTATTGAAAAAAACTTGAAAAAATACAAAAAATTCGTTGACCAAGATAAATTTAGTTGGTATATTATTACTTGTCCAAAAGACAGAAGGAAATATTTCTTCAAAAACATAACAAAAAAGTTGTTGACATGTTGCTAACGGCATGATAAGATAACTGAGTCGTTAAAAAAGAACAGCTTGCGAAGCTTGATTCTATCGAAAAAAACTTCAAAAAAGTTGTTGACAAATAACAAACGATGAGTTATGATAAATGAGTTGCTGAAAGATTTCAAAAAACGAAATCGAAAAAAACTTTTAAAAAAGAGTTGACAATCACTTGCCGCTCTGGTATGATATAAAAGTTGCTACGGCAGCCAAAACAAATCGGAAAAACATTTCCGATGAAGTAGACCTTTGAAAACTGAACAAAGTAAGACAAACCAAATGTGTAGGGCGTCTTGATTCAATTCAAGACA
>NZ_JAPRFV010000007.1:0-149167 GCF_035725965.1 Enterococcus sp. E5-162
ATAGGGACTCGTAGTCCTCAAGGCTTTGTTCGAACTTTCTTTCACTCTTCACTATAATCTAAAAATAGAAAATAGAGGAGAACATCATTCGTCAATGATGTTCCCCTCTAATCTTAGTATGTTTTTAAATGATTGCTTAAGCATTAAATATCAAAAAATATAGAGTTCAAAATTACTGCACAGATTAGATGAAAAATTTGAACAACAAAAAGTGTATTTTTATACTATAATAGCTTTTGAATTTAGTTACTCTATTCAACAGTTATGCTGTGGACAAGTAAAAGAATAAATAGAGGTGAGAAAATGAATAATTTCAAGAAAAAATTTGTGAGTAGATTTTTAAATATGAAAAATTTTTTTGAAAAAAAGGGAGATTATGATGCATATAATTATGTATTAAATCTAGAAAAGCAAACATATTATACACTACGTAAAAATGATGATAATGATTTTTGGACTATATTACCTAAAATGCTTTCGATTGACTCTAAGCTTTCCCTTTTGGAGGAATTTATTAATTTAGATATTGAAGAATTTTGCGGGGGAAAAGAGTTAATTAATATGATAGAGAGTGATTATCATACCTATTATAAAGAAAGTTGTGGATATAAAGTGGATGAGCAATGTCCACAATCAATTATTTTTTACGTTGAGTAATATGGACTATTAAGCAGGAAAGCAACTAGAAGCTACTGGTTTAGTATTTAAAAATATAAACTATATTGCTAACAATTATTTTCTAGAAGAAATAAAAGAACTAAGAATCAAGATGATGTCTTGACTCTTAGTTCTTTTAACATGGAAAAGATGGATAATGCACTGTTAATTTATGATGCATCATCAAAAAAGTTGGAAGGAGAAGATAGAAATCATTAAATGATTTCTACAGATGGTAAATGAAAAAACAAAATATTAGCAAAAATTTGCCTAAATAGATAGTAACACTTTCTAAATTAAATACAAGCGCATTCATAGAATGTTTATACAAATATCTATGTGTTAAAAATTGGATATGTTCACAATAAATAGGAATTAAAATAACGAATTTACGTTTGTTTTTAATTAACAATCAAATTATCTTAATGCAGGAATAAAAAATTAAATTACATATTGTTAATCATTTACATCTCCGTTAATAACTCAAAATGAAAAGATGTTTTTATTTTTATTCTATATTTCAGAAAAAAATTAAACTAGATTATAATAATTCTTCATGTAAAAATAAAAACAATTACTGCTATAATGTTTAAGATAAAACAATTATGAAATCGATATCCGTTTATATACTTGTCATAAGCTAGAAGCAAATAACTAGCCTATGTATGTAAGTGAGATTATATTTATTAAAAGGCTTCTTTTGTTCGATCAGTTATAGTCGAGCGAGAGAAGTTTATTCTTTGATTAAAATAAACAAAAGTAACTTATTGAGGTGAAATGATGCAAACTTTTTTAACTAAAACATCTTTCAAAAAAGTAGTTTTATTAGATTATTTGTTAGAAAAAGACAATTGGTGTGCAATGGAAGAACTTAGAAATTTACTTAATGTTACGGAGAAGTCAGTCTTACACTATATAGAAGAACTAGAGGATTTATTTAAGCAATATAATGGGAATATCCTTCTGAAAAATGAAGATAATAAACGCTTTTTCATAAAAAAAGAGAAAGATTTTCCTATTTATAATATTTATCTTCATTTTTATAAAGCTTCCTATAATTATCATTTGATTGATTTTATGTATAAATATCCTAGAAGTGTTCTAAAAGATTTTGCTAAAGAGCAATTTACTAGTGTATCTACTGTTTTCAGATATGCGAAGCTCTTAATTCCATATTTTAGGCGTTATCATATAACATTTCATCCATTTCAGTTAGAATTGAATGCATCAGAGGCAAACATTCGTAGCTTTTTTTATTATTTCTATTGGAATTCTACACGTGAAAGTAGTGATAAGTGGCCATTTCATATCGAACAAAAGGAAATAGAGAAGTATATAGTTGCTTTTGAGAGGATTTATGATATTACGTTAACTATTTTTCAAAAACGTGTATTTTCTTTTTGGTTAGCCATTAATATAGAAAGAAGTTCATTTAGAAAAGTACGAGTAGATAATGAATATAAATCAGTTATCTCAGATGATCCGCATTTTAATCTTTTGAAGAAGTGGTCAAAACAAATTAATCTTTCTTTTAACAGCGATGAACTGTGTTTCCTTTATCGAATAATTTATTCTTTTGGAGTAATTGATGGAAATGCAATATATGAAAATAGTCATGCATATGCACATCAGCGACAAAATACTTGTTCTTATCGAGCAGTTGAGAATTTGGAGAAAGTTTTACAAAGCATGTTCCGTTTTTCTTTAGATATAAAGGATCCAGAACTCATATTCAATTTTATTGCGTTTCATGAAAGAAGTTATCTATTTTATGGTAATCCAGATCTTTTTTTTAATCGTACGTATATCGAAGAAATGAAAGAAGAAGAACCTCGAACTTATCACATAATGGAAAAACTCAAAAAAGAATTACAAGCAAATGCGGATTTGGACGTATCAAAGAAATTAGAAAACTGGGCACAATTATTTTTGGATTATTATTATGTGTTAGATTATTATGATTTATTTTTAACAAATGTTAAACCGATTAAGATTTTAATACAAGATGATTTACACCATACGCATCGGTTATGGTTAATGAATAAAATTAATCTGTATTTTGGGCATTCTTATGTTTTTGCTTTTTATGATTACAGGACAAATATAACTGAAGTAGATTTGGTTATTTCTAATTACTACATCAATACTGGAAAAACGCCACTACTATTAATGAAAAATATACCTACCGAAAGAAACTGGCGTTTGTTCGAGAAAACGATTTATCAATTAAAAAAAGAAAAAAGCTAGCTTTCTTATGAAGAACAGCTAGCTTATTTGAATGAATCATCTAGTTTGCTTTCTAATTTTTTCTTTATTTTGGAAAATAGTTGAACTAGATAAAAAGTACTGGACGTGTCAAAATTATTTTGGATCAAATTATATCTATTATTATTTAGGAGGAATTATAAAATGAAGAAAACAATGATCACAACTGCTGCGTTAGGTTTGTTAGCAGTAACTGCTTCGGGAAGTATGGTTTCTGCAGATATGATATCAGGGACAACTAATAAGACAGACGTTACTTTGACGGAAGGATCTGGAACAGATGTCACACCAGTTGTGCCAGATGACACGCACGATGATGATCCAAGTACAGGAGACGTTGGTTCTTTATCGATTCCATTTGCATCTAATATCACATTTGGTAAACAAGAAATCCAACAGGGAGATACGGATTACTATGCATTGAATAAAAAACCGCATGTACAAGTAAACGATACTCGTGGAGGAGCAAAAGGCTGGACATTGGGAGTTACCATTTCTCCATTTATTGGAGAAAATGGGAAAGAGTTAACTGGAGCGAAGATGTCTTTGACAAATGGTCGGATAGTAACTAAAGATAATACTTCTGAAGCTCCTAAATTAGCCAATCAAACTTTTGATTTAAATGAAGCTTATCAAGACGTGATGCTTGCTAAAGAAGGACAGGGAGCCGGAGCTTTTGCTGCAGTTTTTGAAGGAAAAGATGGGCATAATGAAAACGTGAAGCTTCATGTACCACGAGCTGGAGTAGAAGCACAAAGCTATACAGCTGATTTGACTTGGGTGTTGTCTGATGCTCCAGCATAATGTCCGAAAAGGGTGGGGGAGAAGCTTTCCCCTCTTTTTTGTTGGTATAGTATTCTTTGCTTTATTCTATTTGTCTACAAACATATTCGCAGATTCAAACAAGGTATCTTTTGATGCACAAGCCATTTTACCAGATAACCAGCAGTCAGAAGCAAGTTATTATGATCTAAAGGTGACACCTGGCGCCACACAAGATTTATCACTAAAATTGAAAAACACTACTGCCAAACAAATAAAAGTAGTGGTAGAAGCCAATAATGCTTGTACCAATAAAAATGGAGCAATCGATTATTCTAACCATGAGGCTAAGTTATTGGGAAAACCTGTATTCCAAGATTTAATTTCTAAATCACAGACGATCACATTGAAGCCTTCTGAGGAACGTGATGTGACCTTTCAATTGAAAATCCCAGAGAAAGGTTTTGAAGGAACCATTTTAGGAGGATTTTATTGCTATGAAGATACAAAAGGAAAAGAAGAAAAAAATGAAGGTTTTAGTCTAAAGAATAAGTTTGCATATACAATCGGTGTAAAGCTAGTTTGTTCAGATAAAAAAGTGGAACCAGGATTTGCTTTAACAAAGGTTAAACCCGGATTAGAGAATGGCTATTTGACTCTTTTTGCCAATTTAGAAAATTCAGAGCCTGTGCTTAAAAGCAAAATGGATCTACATGCAGTCATCAAGAAAAAAGGGGAAAAGGAAGCGTTACATGAATTCAACCAAAAAGTGTCTTTTGCACCACGCACACAATTTCAGTTTCCTTTTAATTTGAATAATGAGCCACTGAAAAAAGGAACCTATGAATTAAGTATTCAGTTAAAAGATGATTCAGATAAAAAATGGACACTCTATAAAGAGTTCGAAATTAAAGGGGACGACGAAAAGCTCAACAAAGATGCAGTGGAAGTAAATAAAGAAAATAAGGATCATTCTTTATTCTATATTCTTTTAGTTCTTTGTTTGATCATTATCATCAGTTTAATTGGATATATTACTAAGTTACGACGAAAAAATCCATAAAAGTATTCGAATCATTTTTTAAGATTGTGAAGTGGGGAAACGATCTTAAAAAATGTGTGAATAATTCATATATAAAATAGATGATTTGGATAACTTTCTATAAAAATGATTGTATAAAAGATGTAGAAAGGAGACAAAAATGAAAAAAATTTTAACAATTATTTGCCTGGGATTGCTGATTGGGGCGGCAATCCCAGTGTCTGCATCAGCTGATGATCAAACAACTAGTAGGGTAGGAATTACTTTTTATCAGTCTACTAATAAGGCAGTACCTATGAAAAAAATAGTTGTACCTGATAAGATAGATCAGATTGCGCCAAGAGAATATAACCAATTGTTACCTAAAACAAATGATAAACAAAACTGGTTTATGAATATAACTGGTATAAGCCTCCTAATACTACTATACTATCTAAAAAAATTTTTATTAGCAGGTGAACAAGATGAAAAAAAATAAGCAGGTTATATTATTATTGCTATTTTTTAGTGGCTTCTTGTTTTTCACATCTCAAAGAGTAGAAGCAGCGCCGCGACCTTTAACAGATTTAGGGTACTTTCACTGGGCAAACCAGGCTAAAACACCAGCAGATAATACTTTTATTATGCACTACAGTGATGATCTTTCAGTAGAGCCAATAGAAGGGATAGCTAATACAAGCTTTATAGAAGTTAATCGTAACACTAATAAAAGTAAAGCATTAGTAAAAAATGTAGGGTTTTATAAAGGAAAAAAAGTAAATTTACTAATAACTTTGGAAAGAAATAGAGGAAACTTAAATGGGGGATCTATTTATTTAACCAAAGATGATTTTTTAAGAATTTATATTTACGGAGAAATGATTGTAACCTATGATTTTTTAGATGAGGATAATCAGCCTCTGACATTGGAAACTGCATTTAATTATAGTGGCTTAAATCAAAACAAATATATCGGTTTTTTGTCTCCTGCAACTTTGATTAAAGGGCTGTATGCTAATAATCCCACGAATATTCTATATGATGTTTGGGATGGAGGGCCAGATGACTATTGGGTATATTTTAAAAACCCAACAGGAGGAGGAGCTTGGGCAGTTGATCCGAGACAAGATTTGGAACTAACAACAAAACCAATTTCTAACGTAAAATTTGTCATCCATAATAATGATTCAACTACTTCTTCGATAAAGTACAGAACAGATTTCTTAGCTGAACCAGAGTTTCCTGTAGCTTACGGAGTAGATTCTTCATTTGAGAAAGCAAATCAGGACATTTATTTAAGAGCACAGCAAACGATTCCTAATATAGAAAAATGGGAAAAAAATAAATCAATGGAGTTATGTTTTAATTTACAAAAAATTTATTCGACCCATCAATATTCTTTTAAGGAAGCAAAAGTAACTAATCTCAATGGTGATGATTTAACAGACTTGTTTAAAACAAGCAATGAACCAAACGGTAATGTCGCTTTAGTGATAAACAATTTAAATGACAAACGTTTATATGATACGGTATTGCTATATGATATTAAACTAAACTGGAAAGGAACGTGGAATGGCAACAGTTTTTTTGACAAATTTTATAAGGTGCAGAACTTCTTTCCGTATGCTATTCCGATTGTCCTTGACAATGAGCCTCCTCGGATGTGACGATCTTCGGCAGGAGCTAACAGTTAAAGTTAGACTGCCTCGCTAGCGTTAGCACATCCGAGCTCATTATCAAGGATTCGCTGCGCCAATCTCTGGTTACGGTAACCAACCGGTGTCTCGTAGCCAAGTGTGCTTTGCAGTATTATTCTATTACCATCTCTGTTAAACAATTCTTTCTAATTTTCTAACTTTTTTAATTCTAATCCTGACCATATTAAATTTTTTGGGATTTTTTTTTTAATATTTAATATATAATAAGAGGAAAGGAGGAGAATATGGCAGATTATTTAGAAAATAAGGTCATAGGAAAGTACTTTCGTTCACCTACTGATCAATTTTTAGGTATTATTCGTGTTTATGGTACTTATACAGAATACCGTGTAATAGAAGGAGTCCCTGAAAAGGATGCTATGCTAGAAATCATAGATGTTCAGTCCGGTGTGCTTCTTACAAGAGTGAATAATAGTTTATTTGTAAACGGAAGAGGGTATATAGAATGTTGGTTGTGAAAATAATCGTTGGAGTATTTGTTGTAGCTTTTCTTATCTGGTTATTGACTAGTACTGCAGTTGTTGTACGTCAAGGGGAAGTAAAAGTAGTAGAAAGTTTTGGTAAGTATGTAAAAACGTTGGAGCCAGGATTACATTTCCTTATTCCAATATTATATACTGTGCGCGAAAGAGTATCGCTAAAACAGATTCCTTTAGAAATAGAACCTCAAAGTGCTATTACAAAAGATAATGTAATGGTTGAGATCGACGAAGCTATCAAATATCACGTTACAGATGTTCGAGCATTTGTTTATGATAATGAAAATTCCGTAGTATCAATGATCCAAGATGCGCAATCGAATTTGCGTGGAATTATCGGGAAAATGGAGCTAAATGAAGTATTGAATGGTACTGAAGAAATTAATGCCTCTTTGTTTGCTTCAATTAAAGATATTACTTCTGGCTATGGTTTGGCAATCGATCGAATTAATATTGGGGAAATAAAAGTATCTAAAGAAATTGTTGAATCAATGAACAAATTGATAACAGCTTCAAGAGACAAAGAATCAATGATTACTCGTGCAGAAGGTGAGAAATCATCTGCGGTACTTAATGCTGAAGCTAATGCATCTAAAATGACCATTGATGCACAAGCAAGGGCACAACAAACCCAAATTGACGCAGAAGCAAGAGCAAAGCGCATTCGTATTGACGCAGAGGCAGAAGCTGATCGTATTGAAAAAATTACTGAAGCAGAGAAAAAAAGAATAATAATCTTAAATGAAGCGATAAAAAATAGTCAACTCGATGAGGTATCCTTATCTTATTTAGGAATAGAAGCATTTAAAGAGGTAGTTTCTAGTCAAACAAATACCATTATATTACCTTCTAACATGACGGAATTAGGCAATATCCCTGTAGCAAAACAGTTATGGGAGAAACAAATAAAGGGAAATTAATTATGGATTACATTTACGTTTTAAAATAGTATAAATCTTTATCTTACTTACATTGTTACTGAAAAGGTCAGTGATCCGTAACCTTGGATTTCATAGTTAGAGAAAAATCACTATTCTTTTTTATATTGTCAAAAAGTAATCTATACAATTCTCCCTCTCAAAAGTTAGTTTAACTATTGAGAGGGAGAATTTTTGCAATATAATACTTCTTGGATTTTTCGATCAACATTTCCTAACGTTATCAAATTGATCCGTAACCTTAATTTCATAGATTGCTTTTTGAGAAAATATTTCACTCCAATTGTAATGGCTTATTAAAGATATCTCTTTTGCGCCATATCAATATAACTAGTATGATTAAAACAAATAAAGAAACGAATATGCTCATATAATCAATTGAGCTATGGTAGATAGTTTGGAAAAGTATACCTTCGCTATCTTGAGTAGAATTAGCCAAACCAAAAAAGTCAGACATAAAAAAGTTATAGGCGCCGTGAGAAGCTGCTGCAACCCAAGTATTAGAAAATAGAATTCTTAATAAAGCCCATACCATACCAATTAAAAAATAATCTATCAACTCTAGCGTAAATCCTCCTGCATTGCTCAGATGCATTAACATAAAAAATAAACTACTTACTACCACTCCCCATAAAAGATTAGTTTTTTTCGCGATCCCACCTAATACAAATCCTCGGCTAATTACTTCTTCTTGTGATCCTTGAGCTAGATAAAACACCATGCTTATTAGTAATGTAGACCAAGAAGATTTCGCAAAAACTTCTTGGAAATCAGCTCCGCCAATTAATACATAGCCGAATACAATAAAAGCAATTAAGAGACCTCCAATTAAATACCCTAAGATAAACTTTTTTAAGAAATCTTTTTTAGAAAAACCTAATATTCTGATATCTTTATATATTAACTTAGTTAATACTACAAAAAAGAAACTAATCATTAAAAAAAGAAAACATCAAGTATCAAGCTAACTAATTGGTTTCCTTGCAGATTTGGAAATAGTTGTTCAAAAAAAACGGATTTTAAATAAATGGAAATAAACAAACCTAAAAAAGCGACAAAATAACTCAGAACAGGGGGGATTATAATAGCAATTGCTTTTTTCATGATTCTCATAAGTCAACCTCCTTTTTTATTTTATTCTAATTGAAATAAACTTATTTAGTAAAACAATCTCTCTAATATACGTTTTATGATCTTATAAACATACGTATAAAGTTTAAATGATGGAATGTAATGATAATTTAATTTATTATCCATCTGAGAAACTTGGTTTAAACCTGTAATGAGTTTTTTTTTTTAATGAAAAATCACTTTTTCTCCTTCCTTAGTAATATCCGAAAGCGAAATGATTAAAGTATATCCTTAAAAATTAAGTGAAAGCTGATTACTTTCAGAGCAGGTAACTAAGACAGATAAATAAAGACCGTTTATAAAGTAAATAAAGAAGAAAAATGATAGTACGAAATCATTATGAAAAGCTGTCTCAACAACCGTTAAGAGAATATTTTTTATTTAAATATTTAAAAAAATTCTAAAAACAGTAAAATTTTCAAACTATTTTTATTTCTATTATCGTGACATAATTAAGTCACTATCACAGACCGTTGACAACTATCTTCCTTTTGAAAACTATTCTCAGGAGTATTTGTGATAGTACTCTTCTCATTATCATTATTCTGCTAGCACTAAACCATTCTCCTATGATTATGATAATGACCTTCTGTTCAAAAGCCACTTAGAAAAGTGGCTTTTTTTAATCAGAAGATTCATTTTTCAGGATAATAAAAATGATTTTTTACATTTTGGTTTATTAGTAGTTTTACCTCAAAATTTTTTATGAAAATAGAGCTTTCTCTCATATATTGAATGAAAGTTAACATGAGCGAAAACGCATCTGTATAGTTAATTAGGTTCGAAGTACTGGTTTAGACAAATTTATTATCAAGCTTTCTATCACCTATTAGCATCTGTTTAGAAGTAAATCAAACTGTTTAAACAGTTTGAAAAGTATTAGAAAGCTCAAGGAATGGGGCTTTCTTATACTTTTATTTTTTGGCATAGTATTTGCTTAATATAAAGTGAGGTGAAAAATATGAAAAAAAAATTTTTAGTTGCAACACATGGGCGACTAGCAAGCGGCTTTCAAAATTCAATGGCGATTCTAGCTGATAAAGGAGCAGAACTTGAAGTCATTAATGCATATTTAACAAATGAAGACTATACGCCCATCATTTCTAACTTTATAGATTCTATCGAAGAAGGAGAACAAGGAATTATCTTTACCGATCTGTTTGGCGGAAGTGTAAATCAAACAGTGGTAGCAGAAATGATAAAACAAAAAAAAGATCAATTGTTTGTCATTTCTAATAGTAATTTAGCAATTATATTATCTTTAGTCCTAACACCGGAAAGTGAAGTCTTTACAAAACAAAGTATAAACGAAGCAATTGAGATAAGCCAGGTTCGTTTAGTATCAACAGATTTGCCTACAGAAGAGACATTTTTTTAAATCAAAAGTGTAAGAAGAAACTATTATAGTAATTTGATACAAAATAAGGAGGAAAAAAGAATGATAACTCAAATACGTGTGGACGATCGACTAATCCATGGTCAAGTAGCTGTAGTTTGGACGAAAGAATTAAATGCGCCATTATTAGTGGTTGCTAATGATGAAGCAGCAAAAAATGAGGTCATGCAAATGACATTGAAGATGGCTGTACCAAATGGAATGAAACTATTGATTCGTTCGGTGGATGATGCTATCAATATATTCAATGATCCAAGAGGAGCCGACAAACGAATTTTTGTCATTGTAAATAGCGTATCCGATGCAAATAAAATAGCTCAAAATGTAGAAAACATAGAAACAGTCAATGTTGCTAACGCAGGTAGATTTGATAAATCTGATCCATCAACGAAAAAAATGATATTTCCTAGTGTGCAGTTGAATCCTAATGAATTAGCTGCAGCAAAGGAATTAGCTAAATTAGATCGAGTAAATAGTTACAACCAGGTGTTGCCGTCAAATCCGCAATTAAGTTTAGAAGATGCATTAGAGTAGGGAGGAATAAAATATGTTAATGCACGCAACTATGGCAGCTTTAGCAGTATTTATCTGTTTTGCGGGTAACTATTTGACTGGACAAAGTATGATGGAACGTCCATTAGTAGTAGGTCTCGTTACAGGTATTTTAATGGGGGACATGAAAACGGGTATTTTGATGGGAGCCTCTTTGGAAGCCGTATTTTTAGGAAATGTAAATATTGGCGGAGTGATAGCAGCAGAGCCAGTAACGGCCACAACTTTAGCTACAACTTTCGCCATCATTTCTAATGTAGAACAAAAAGCAGCAATGACTCTCGCTGTGCCAATTGGTATGTTAGCTGCATTTGTCGTTATGTTTTTGAAAAATGTTTTCATGAATATCTTTGCTCCAGCTTTAGATAAAGCTGCACGTGAAAATAACCAAAAAATGATCCTTACGCTACATTTTGGTACATGGGTGATCTATTATTTAATCATTGCATCTATTTCTTTCATTGGAATTTTAGCTGGGAGTGGTCCGGTAAATTCCTTTGTTGAACATATCCCTCAAAGTCTAATGAATGGTCTTAGTGCAGCTGGAGGGTTGTTGCCTGCTGTTGGATTTGCCATGTTGATGAAGCTCTTATGGGACAATAAGTTAGCTGTTTTTTATATCCTTGGGTTTGTTCTAACCGCTTACTTACAACTGCCGGCAGTGGCTGTTGCTGTGATTGGGGTTGTTATCTGTGTTGTCAGCGCTCAGCGGGATATTGAAATTAGAGAGGTTGGTAAAAATGGTAATAGGCATGACAAAGGGCTAATGACAAAAGCAGAAGAAGAGGAGGACTTTTTCGCATGAGATTCCAAGAAAACTTGACAAAAGAAGAAAAGAAAATGATGCGTTCTGTCTTTTGGCGTTCATGGACGATGAATGCCAGTCGTACTGGAGCAACGCAATACCACGCAGTAGGCGTCATTTACACGCTGCTGCCAGTTATCAATCGTTTTTATCAAACAAAAGAAGAACGTGCAGAGGCAATTGTTCGCCATACAACCTGGTTCAATGCAACGATGCATATTAATAATTTCATTATGGGATTAGTTGCTTCAATGGAAAAGCAAAATAGTGAAGATGAACATTTTGACGCCAGTTCAATCACTGCTGTTAAAGCATCATTAATGGGACCAATATCAGGTATTGGAGATTCATTTTTCTGGGGAATTTTACGGGTAATCGCAGCGGGTATCGGTATCTCTTTAGCAGCAACTGGTTCTCCGCTAGGTGCAATCATATTTTTATTGATTTATAATATTCCGGCTTTTCTCATTCACTATTACGCACTGTATAGCGGTTATTCTGTGGGTGCCAGTTTTATTCAACGAATGTATGAATCAGGTGGAATGAAAATTTTGACAAAAGCTTCAAGTATGTTGGGCTTAATGATGATGGGATCAATGACAGCATCGAATGTCAAATTCAAGACCATCTTAGAGGTGAGCGTGGAAGGCAGCAAAGAAGTGATGAAAATTCAAGATTACCTTGATCAATTATTTATAGGCATCGTACCATTAGCGGTGACGTTATTTGCATTTTGGTTATTACGGAAAAAAGTCAACGTAAATGTAGTAATGTTTGGTATTATGTTTTTAGGTATTATATTAGGACTGTTAGGGATATGCTAGAAAACACTGCTGTTTTTTTCGATATTGATGATACATTATTAGACAATTATAGTGCCTTCAAATGTACCATCCGAAAGTACTATCCTGACTCTTTCCTCGAAGAACCTTTTTTAAAGCGTCTTTATCATGAATTCCGCTGTCATAGCGAAAAGATTTATAAGTTTTATCAAGAAGGAAAATTAGATAAAAAAAAAGAAAGACGAACGATGGTTACTAGTGATGGAAACATTAAATTCAAAGAAGAATACCAATTTATCTGAATTAGATGCTTACTATCATTTATGCCAAAGCAAACAGACTTTGTCAGTTGAAATGTCTTTACTTTTAAGTGTTTTGAAAAAAAGTGGAATTCTATGCGGAATTATAACAAATGGATTCACTCAGCAACAGCAAAGTAAACTAGATCAATTAGAACTTGATCGTTTTATCGAACCGAGATGGCAATTTATTTCAGAAAAGTTAGGTGATGCAAAACCAAGTGTAAGCTGTTTTCGAAAAGTTTCTAAACAATTGCCAGAAAAGATAACAAAAATTTATTATTTAGGGGATAGTTATCAAAATGATGTTATTCCATCTAGATTAGCCGGCTGGTGTCCGATCTGGTTGAATCATTTTGTTGATGATGAAGCAGCAGAGATTCTACAAGCTAAAACCGACAATGAAGCAGCCACCTTGATATTATCTCAATTACTACGTTCGAAATAAGTAGAGCCGTGTCCCATAGGAAAAACTACTGTAGCTAAGAGTATGATTTGATACACTCTGACTGCAGTAGTTTTGATTTTTTAGTATTCCATCTGTTGTAAGTCTTTTTGGAGGATATGGCATTTCCATTTCTTATCATATACTATATTTTTTATGAGGAGGTTTGAGTATGCGACAAGAAACGAGAGAGCAGTTACTGAATTTATTATCTGGAGCAACTACCTTGACAACACAGGAGATTGCTGATTCTATCTCATTAAGCCGCTCAGCAACAAGCTTATATTTGAATGAATTATTAGATAAAAATGAAATACAAAAAAGCGGAACAAAACCAGTGTACTGGTCAATTGCTGAATCAGAAAATAAAGGCGTGAAAGATGCGTTTGCTCAGTATATTGGAAATAATGGTAGTGCTAAACGAGCAATTGAGACGTGTAAGGCAGCAGTATTGTATCCACCATTAGGATTACCACTTCTTTTGCACGGAGCAAGTGGAGTTGGAAAAAGTTTTTTAGCACACTTAATTTTTAAATATCTTAAAGAAAAAAAGTGTAAAGGAACAAAAAATTTCTTTGTCTTCAATTGTGCAGATTACGCTAATAACCCTGAGTTATTATCTTCTATTCTATTCGGACACACAAAAGGTGCTTTTACAGGAGCAGAAAAAGAAAAGGTTGGTCTTTTAGCGCAAGCTGATGATAGTGTTTTATTTTTAGACGAAGTACATCGATTATCTCACGAGAATCAGGAAAAACTATTTCAATTTATGGATACAGGGAATTTTCGGCCTATCGGCGAAGAAGCAGAAATGATTTCTTCGAATGTTCGATTATTATTTGCAACGACTGAAAAGCCTGAAGAAGCACTATTACCGACATTTTATCGACGTATTTCCGTTATTGTTGAATTACCAGCTTTTCATGAACGACCAATATTTGAGCGTATAGAGCTAGTCAAATATTTGTTTGAACGAGAAGCAAAGCGAATAAAAAAGAATATAGTTATTTCAAACGAGAATTTTTTTGCCTTAACAACACAAGAACTTTCAGGTAATATTGGAAGCTTATCAAATCAGGTAAGGATGAGTTGTGCTGATGCATTAAGGCTGACACCTCATAGTCAAACATTATTTATAGGTCAAGATAAGAAAACAACAGTTAAAATAACTTACCCCTCTACATCTAGTCCATCTATTGAGGAATACCAGATTTTTGCAGAGAGACTGATGCCTATATTAGATATAAATGAATTTGCTGAATTAAAAGAAAAATTACAAAAATTTGATAGTCAATACTTAGAAAATGTAGTGACTTTGTCAAATGATAGTTTGTCTTTAAGTATGAAAACAAGCATCCAAAAACAAAATCGTAGAATCATCGACAATGAAGCGATGACGCTAGAACCCCTTGAAATTGTTTGTAGGTTACTACAAATTTTAAAAGGAAAACTACCAGAAAAAAATTTAAAAGAAAAAATACATCTACTATCAAAACAGTATCCTAGAACTATACTTTTAACTACTAATCTCACAAGAGAGCTTCCTCTAGAAATTCGCCCCTTTGTTACTTTCTTCTTAGGTGTAATGCTGATTGGCAAGGTCTCAGAAGACATCCGTTACCAAGCATTACTAGTAGCTCATGGAAATGCGACTGCTAGTAGTATTCAAGCTGTGGCAAATAAAATGTGTGGAGATTACGTTTTTGATGCTATCAATATGCCTTTATCATCTTCTGCTAGAGATATTATCACAAAAGTTAATGATTGGCTTTCAGAAAGAGATACATCTGAAGGAGTGATCATGCTTGTGGATATGGGCTCATTAACTCATTTATATAAGAGCTTGAAGCCTCAAATTTTAGGAGAATTATTAGTTATTAATAATTTAACTACCTCTTATGCACTAGAGATTGGACAGCAACTAATCAATGGAAATCTTTTTTATGAGATTGCAAAAACGGCAGAAAGTGATTTTGTAACGAATATCCAGTATTTTGAAGGTTTTGCTGTAGAAAAAAATGTCATTATTTCTAGTATATCTGGTCGTGATATTGCTAAGAAAATAAAAATGATCTGTGAAAAATACTTTAATCCTGACATTAAGCTAATCGTATTAAACTACGGAGAATTAGTGAGCACATTAGAACGAGCTTCTTCGGAAGAAGGATATTTGAAAGAGACGGCGTTGATCTTGACAACTTCCTATCTGGATAACACAACCCCGGTTCCTAGTATTAATCTAATTGATGTTTTGGATGAAGATGCAGAGAATAAATTGAATAGACAATTGAGAAACCTAATTCATCCTAGTAGTGTTCCATTATTAACGAACGAATTCATTCATTTCTTTTCAAAAGAAGGTTTATCTGAAAAACTCGAATTTTTAAACCCTGATGTGATTATCCGACAAGTAGAAGATGTAGTAGAAAAGTGCGAGAAAAGATTCAGTCTTCAGTTGAATGCTAAAATGAAGTTCAATTTAATGATGCATCTAGCTTTGATGGTCGAACGAACGATACTTGGTGCAGAAGACTATCCAGTCCCAGAAGATATCAACCAGCTGAAAATCAACAACAAATTGTTTTATCAAAATACACAAACGATTTTCTATACTTTGGAACAGTTTTATAAAATCAAAATATCGACATGGGAATTATATATACTTTATGAAATTTTAGTGGGATAGAAAGTATGAATCCATCTGTTTGAATATTTTTTATTTGAGTATGATCAATACCAATAAACGTGTATCATTGATTAGTTTTATTCATTACTTTTAAATATTTATAGTCATAGATAAGCTTCATGTAGGAATTCGTCAGCCGCGTATTATTCTACATGGAGTTTAATTTTTGTATGGTGATCCAGTCAAACTTTATTTAGGATAGAACGTGTAAGCCATGATATTTTTAGAGAATATACGGTTTAAGATATTGAAAGCTGTTCTCAATTTTTTAATTTAAAAAATTTGAAAAAGCGTTTGATTATTTATATTACGACTTAGTGCAATAAAAAACGTATTTTAACAGTACATGTAGTCGTCTTTATAATAGATAAACTCTGTAAGTTTAGTTAAAAAGCTATAAGTTGCACTTAGTTAAGTGCAAACATTTCATATTGTTGTTAGTTTAGAAAACGCTTATATTAGCAATGTAAGGAGAGATGATAATGCAGCAGCTAACAAAAAGAGAAAGGCAGCTTTTGATTTACTTGGTGGAAATGTCTGAACCGGTAACAATCAAAAAGTTGGCTGAAAAAGAAAATGTTAGTGTTCGGACGATAAAATACGATCTAGATGATATAAGAGAGTGGCTGAATGAACGGAAGCAAGTCCTATATAGCAAACGTAGTCAGGGAATTTGGATGAATATTAGTAGCTCTGATCGAATCAAATTAAAAAGCGAATTGATGGATGTTAATCGTTTTGAAATATTTGCAGATCAAAGTCTCCGAATCAAACGTTTACTAATTATGCTTTTAGTAACAAAAGAAGCTATTACTGGAATGAAAATGGCCAACGCATTAGATGTCAGCAAAGATACGATCATGAATGATTTAGATGTGCTGGAAAATAATTTTCTTAAGGAAGGATTGACCTTGAATCGTCAGGCGCGAAAGGGTTTTTGGATCACAGGAGAAGAACGTCTAGTTCGATTAACGATTGAAGAGATTCTTCAAAAAGAGTTCACGGATTATGACATTTATAAATTAATGTCATTGTTATTGAACGGCGGTGAGACTGAATACTTTGAAATGTATTCTGCTACTGCTACACCTATCCAAGAGGTATTTAATCAAGTAATCATTCGAATGCGGCACTTACTGGAATTTGAAAATCTAGAGAAACTGAATTACGCGGAATTACTAAATATTCTGATTCGAGTGACAATTGCTACCGTTCGCTTACGCAAAGAGGCTACAATTGGTCGTTATCAATTGGTTGCTGAACAAGAATTAGACAAAAACGATCTTTCTTATCGCGTCATGCAGCAGGTCTTTGATTATTATCAGTTGCCACTGTTCGAGGATGAATATCATTATATCTATAGTGATACATTCGACACGATTCACCAGCAAGACGTTATGAAACTAGTTGAGAATGTGATTTATAAAGTAAGTAAAGCAATCAACCATTCTTTTTATCAAGATCCACAATTGTTGACGAATCTGTATGGTCATTTATCTATGCGATTATCGAGAAAGAAAAAATTTGTCAATGAATATAATCCTTTTAAAGAAGATATCAAGCAGAAATACCCGGAATTATTTGATGCAATCAAGCAAGCAGTTCGACAAGAAATAAGTGAACAAAATATTCTGATCAATGATTCTTTCGTGGCATATATCGCCTTACACTTTTTGGTTTCCTACGAAAGAGAAGAAGATCTACGAAGCGTTAGAGCCGTCTACATTTGTTCAACAGGGTTGGGTGTGACTAGTCTGATCAAGCAAAAGATCAATGAAGAATTAAATAATATCACTATCGTGGCATTTGCTTCAGTATTGAATGCGCAAGAAATGATTGCTACCAAAGATCCTGATTTGGTGATTAGTATTTTTCCAATCAATGGCATCGATCGTCCTTTCATCAAAGTCCATCCATTACCCACTGAACAGGACTTGAAAAAAATTCAACAAATAATAAAAAAAATACTAGCTTCTTCCAATCAGCAGGAAAGGCATAACTTGAATCTTAGAGAAACGTCCATCAATAAAGATACTTTAGAAGACTTTAGCAAGGAATTGATTTTGAAAGCTTATACGATTTATGAACGTTTACTTGTCATTTTGGAAGCAGAATTGATCCAAGAATATCGAGAAGCTTTTTTGCTTCATGTATTCTTAATGGTTCATCGTATCACATTTGATCAACAATATATGGCAGAAGGTCGTCAAGTAGATCAGATTATTTTAGACAAAGGAACACTGGTAGGAAAAATCGAAGCAGTTTTTGCAGAAAATAATTTAGGAATCAATCAGTCAGAAATCAGTGCATTATTCTCATATATAAAAGAAGGAGCGTCAAGTTAGTGAAAATGTCAGACGAGGCTTTAAAAATTATCGAGGAAAGTCAAAATCGGGAAAAGTTAAAACAAGTGATTGATCTAATTGAAGAGCGATTAGTAGAACATGCTATTGTACCAACCGAGTTGCAGTGGACCATTCTAATTAATCACTTGAATGAGATGCTGAAACGTTCTCAAAGAAAGGAAACGATTCCCGTAGTCGATCGGGATTTGTTCAAAGAAGTATCCAAAGAAGCCATAACTATTTCTGATGAAATAGTTAGAAGTATCGGTAATTTAACCGATGATGAAATATATGTTTTGTCGATTCATTTTGAAACAGCAAAAAATAATTAATATTTAGGAGGGAACAATCATGATTACAGTAGTTATTGCAGACCGTATGGGTAAAGGACAAAATGTGGCCAAAGGGGTAGAAGCAGCTGGCGGCAAAGCATTTGTCGTACCAGGAATGGGGGCAGATATGCGTTTGGGCGATGTGATGCAACAAGAGCATGCAGATATGGGTATCTCTTTTTGTGGTAGTGGTGGTGCAGGTGCATTAACAGCAGCAACAAAATATGGCTATCCAGAACGACATGGTATGCGTTCGATTGAAGAAGGGATCACAGCTATCAAGGATGGCAAAACTGTTCTAGGTTTCGGCTTTATGGATCAAGAGGAATTAGGGAAACGTCTGACAGAAGAATTTATCAAAAAGCATGGAAAATAGAAAGAGGGACATGAAATGAGCGTTCAAAAGACAATTCAGCAAAAAGTTATCGTCTCCGGTAAAGGGGAAACAAAGCAACATGCTTTTGCATCAGCGTTAGCAGAAATTCAAAACAAAATAATGGAACAATCAAACGTATTATTGCGAATCGAACCAGTCAATGTGGATATTTTAAAGGCGGTCGAAAACAAATACACAGAACGCTTTCTATTTTTCTTCTTCCCACGGCAACGTATCAGCTATGAAGTCGAACTTTCTGTTACTGTGGCTGTAACAGAAATAAAATTGGCAGACATATCGTTCAGCCAGCAAATGACTGAAGATCCAAATGGGATTGCCATTCCATTTGTAACTAAAAAAATCTAATTTTGAATTATAAGGGGGAAAGAATAACGTGGATTTCGTAATCATTCTAGTCAAATCGGTTATTATCGGGGGATTACTTGGTTTTGCAGCATCTGTCGGGGCAGCCCGAATGTTTCATGCACCTAATACACAAGGTTTAGGAGCTTTTAGAACATTAGGCGAAATGAATGCCTGCATGGGTGATCCAGCTTCTCATTTTTCATTTGGTTTAGGCTTTTTCTTTAATGCATGGGCTTCTTCAGTTGGTGCTGGTGCATTCACACAAGATGTGACGCATCGAATCATTCCCAATTGGGCAGCGGCAGCACTTCTAGCAAAAAACAAAGATGTCACCCAGACCATGCATGATCCGAAAAAAATGGGGATCATTGGAGCGGTTATCGGGGCAGGGGTGGTAGCCTTCTTAAACACAACAGCTGCAGCAATTCCAGAGGCGTTACAAGTGACGGCGGTTTCCGTTTTGGTACCAGCAGCGACGATTCTGATCAATACAGTAATGCCAGTTATTTTTTGGTTGGCAGCTTTAGACGCAGGGAAACGAACTGGTTTTTGGGGCACTCTTTTTGGTGGTATCGCGCAATTGATCATGGGAAATGCGGTACCTGGTGTTGTTCTAGGAATCTTGATTGGTAAAGGCGTCGATGAGAGCGGTTGGAATCGCGTCACGAAGAGCATGATGATCGCTATTGTTTTATTATTTATTTTCAGTGGATTTTTCCGTGGATTTGATATGGAAATGATCAAGAGCTTCCAGCTTCAAGTGCCTAATTGGCTTGATAACTTGCACAACATCTTTAGTGTGAAATAGGAGGAGAATCATGGAGACAACAGAAGAACAAGCAAAAGTATTAGAAGTAAAGCGGCAAAAGAGCTTTTGGTTTGCAGACTGGTCTTTTCCGCTAATCGTAGGAATTATGTCCGCTGCTGTATTTGCAGGAACACACATGTATGTGATGTATGGTGTGGGTGCATTCAATGAAGTTTCGATCGTGGCGATGTTAAAAGCCGGGCTGGATGGCGGATCCTATGGCGCAGCGGCAGCGTTTGGTGCTAGTTTCTTATTTGCCAGAATTTTAGAAGGCTCTTTAGTTGGGATCTTGGACTTAGGCGGTTCGATCCTAACTGGGATCGGAATTGGGGTACCAGCAATTCTCTTAAGTATGAAAATAGCGGCACCAATCGATAATTTTGCACTCTCTTTATTGACTGGTTTGGTTCTAGGTTTGATTGTTGGTGGCATCATTGTCTTGATTCGTAAATTTACGATCAATCAATCAAATTCCACTTTTGGTGCTGACGTCATGATGGGGGCAGGAAATTCATCTGGACGTTTTTTGGGTCCATTAATTATATTAAGCGCGTGTGCAGCATCTATTCCAATCGGCATTGGCGCTACATTAGGAGCACTAGGATTCTATGCTTGGAAAAAACCAATTGCTGGAGGTGCTATTTTAGGAGCAATGATTTTAGGAGCAATCTTCCCGGCAGTAAATTAATAGAAAGAGGGTCATTAAATGTTTGATACTTTGATTAAAAATGGAAGGTTGATTGATGGATCTAAGATAGAGGTCGCTATAGAAAAAGGCATGATTAAAGCAGTTGCAACAGAAATAAATCAGCCGGCGCAAGAAGTAGTTGACTTGGAGGGAAAGTATTATTTATCCGCTGGGTGGATCGATGATCATGTCCACTGCTATGAAAAGATGAATCTTTATTATGACTATCCTGATCAGATAGGGGTCGAAAAAGGTGTGACGACGGTCATTGATGCTGGAACTACGGGAGCAGAAAACATCCGTGAATTTTATCAATTGACGAAATCGGTCAAGACAAATGTGTATGCGCTAATGAATATCTCTAAATGGGGCATTGTCAAACAAGATGAACTTGCTGATCTAACAAAGATTCAAGAAGATCTAGTAAGTACTGCGTTAGCAGAACTGCCGGAATTTATTGTCGGGATCAAAGCGAGAATGAGTAAGACAGTTGTTGGTGAAAATGGCATTAAGCCATTAGAATTAGCTAAAAAAATCCAGTCAGAAAACAATGATCTGCCATTGATGGTTCATATCGGTTCTGCACCTCCTGAGTTAGAAGAAGTATTGTCAAGAATGGAAAGAGGCGATGTATTGACCCATTGTTTTAATGGAAAACCAAACGGTATTTTAGATCCAAAGACAGATCAAATTAAAAACTTTGTCTGGGATGCTTACAATAATGGTGTTGTCTTTGATATTGGACATGGGACGGATAGCTTTAATTTCCATGTGGCAGAAACCGCACTAAAAGCAGGAATGAAAGCTACCTCTATTAGTACGGATATCTACATCCGCAATCGTACAAATGGCCCAGTTTTTGATCTAGCAACTACTTTAGAAAAATTGAGGGTAGTCGGCTATTCTTGGGAAGAAATCATTGAAAAAGTTACAGCAGTTCCTGCACGGAATTTTCATTTGAAGAATAAGGGCCAGTTAGCTGTCAATTATGATGCAGATTTGACGATATTTGAGATTGTTGAAAATGAAAAGGAATTGAAAGATTCCAACGGATTTACACGTATAGCTAAAGAACAAATTTTACCGATTAAAACAATTATTGGAGGCGTCATATATGACAATTAGCTATGGAAAGTTTGATTTAAAAGAAGTCATTAATGCATCGGGAAAAATGACGATCCTAGGGGTTTCTAAGGTATCTGAAAGTGTCCTAGCAGCACAACGATTTGGAGGCGAGCATTTTTTTGAGATGAGTGATCTTGCCATCAAAACCGGCGCTTATCTTTCTCAATTACTGAAAGTGGAAGATGCGCAAATCGTTTCTTCTGCTTCAGCAGGGATAGCTCAATCTGTTGCTGCTTTAATCGGACAGGGCAACATGTACCATGTCTATCATCCCTATACAGAAAAAATCGCTAGACGGGAAATCATCATACCTAAGGGACATAATGTAGATTATGGGACACCGGTTGAAGTAATGGTTGCTCAAGGTGGAGGAAAAGTCATAGAAGCTGGCTATGCAAATATGTGTACACCGGAACATGTTTCCATGATGATTACGGAAAAAACTGCTGCGCTTCTATATATTAAAAGTCATCATGCAGTTCAGAAAAGTATGCTGACAGTGGCAGAAATGGTAGAAGTTGCCAAAGCTCATCGTTTGCCATTGATCGTTGATGCAGCTGCGGAAGAAGATTTATTCAAATATAGCGAAATGGGCGTTGACTTAGTGATTTACTCTGGGGCAAAAGCAATCGAAGGTCCGAGTGCCGGACTGGTCATAGGAAAAAAGAAGTATATTCAATGGATTCGGCTACAGTCTAAAGGTATTGGCCGAGCAATGAAAATCGGTAAAGATAATATTTTAGGCCTTACCCAGGCACTAGAAGATTATTTAAAAAATGGGAGCGAATCCGGTGACTCCATGAAGCAACGATTAACGCCTTTTGTTAACGCAATCAATCAACTTCCTGACCTATCAGCGAAAATAGTTCAAGATGGTGCCGGCAGAGATATTTATCGAGCAAGTGTAACGATTAATGGCGATAAAAGTGCGAAAGAAGTCATTCAGGAATTAAAAGCACGAAATCCAGCAGTCTACACTCGAGAATATCAAGCAAATAACGGAATCATTGAGTTCGACATTCGTTCCGTCAGCCAAAACGAAATGGAAAAAATCATAAAAAGATTGAGAGAAATCATGTAGGAGGCTTTTAAATTGTCAGTTATCCCAAATTATTATAAAAATCGGGTATGTTTAAATGTATTAGCTCATTCAGTTGAAAATGCAAAAGCATGCTATGAAGCAGCGGAAGGGCATGTCGTACTAGGTGTGCTATCGAAAAATTATGCTAGCGATGAAGCAGCAATCGAAGATATGAAAAGGTACCAAGACGCAACCAATAATGCGTTGTCAGTTGGATTAGGCGCTGGAGATCCAAACCAAAGTCAGATGGTTTCGCGTTTATCTGGGGTTTTACAACCACAACATGTCAATCAAGTATTTACTGGCGTGGGGACTTCTCGTGCTTTATTGGGCCAAAATGATACGGTCATCAATGGATTGGTTTCACCAACAGGTAAGATCGGCTATGTCAATATTGCTACAGGTCCGTTAAGTTCACAAGCGCCAGCAGCTGAAGTGCCTATTGAAACTGCCATTCAAATGCTGCAAGACATGGGAGGTACTTCAATCAAGTATTTCCCGATGAAAGGCTTAGCACATAGGGAAGAATTTAAAGCAGTTGCGGAAGCTTGCGCAAAATATGATTTCTATTTAGAGCCAACAGGAGGAATTGATCTTTCAAACTTTGAAGAAATTCTGAAAATTGCAATCGATGCAGGTGTAAAAAAAGTGATTCCTCATGTTTACAGTTCAATTATAGATAAAGAAACAGGAGATACGCGTATAGGAGACGTAAGGATACTATTAAGCATGGTAAAAAAAATTATTCACTAACTCATTAGAAAATAAGAAGCTTATTCCAGAATGAAATGGAATAAGCTTTTTATAATTAATTACGGAAATTGTTAATGTAGATAATAATTTAGATGTACGTAAGCAGAAGTACAGAAATGTAAGATTTTCCAATAGTATTTTATTCAACATAATAAATTGTATATCAATTTTTTAGCGAAATTTCTATTTATTCCAAAAATTTCAGTTATTACGGAATCATTTTGTGCTTAATAAAAAGAAACCGTTTTTATATACTGTAAGTGTAGAAAGAAAGGCGGTAGGAAAATGAAAAAAATTATTGCAATCACATCCTGTCCAGTTGGCATTGCCCATACATACATGGCAGCAGAAAACTTAGAGAAGGCGGGGAAAGCAGTTGGCGCCGAGGTAAAAGTCGAAACACATGGTTCTATCGGTATCGAAAATGAATTGACTGCAAAAGATATCGAAGAAGCAGCTGGTGTAATCATCGCAGCGGATACTAAAATAGATAAAACACGATTTGGCGGCAAACCATTGATAACCGTAGGCGTGCAAGAAGGAATTCATCATGCAGATGAATTGGTAGGAGAGATTTTAGCAGGAAAAGCGCCAATCTATAAAAGTACAGAGACCACTATTTCTGCCGAAAATAAAAGTGAATCAGAAAATTTAGGTAAGAAAATCTATAAGAGTTTGATGAATGGTGTTTCATATATGGTGCCATTCGTAGTTACAGGAGGATTATTGATCGCGATTTCATTAACATTGGGTGGAACAGCGACGCCTGAAGGAATCAAGATACCAGAAGGAACGATTTGGGCAACGATGAATAGTATCGGAAGTATTGCTATGGGATTGATGGTTCCAATCTTATCTGCATTTATTGCGCAAAGCATTGCAGATCGTCCGGGACTTGTTCCTGGATTTGTTGGGGGGATGTTAGCAGCAAATGGCGCATTATATGGTAGTGATGCGAATGCAGGGTTCTTAGGCGGAATCATCACTGGATTTTTAGCAGGTTTCATTGCTTTAGGAATCAAGAAAGTACGAGTACCGAAAGCTTTACAATCGATTATGCCAATCATTGTTATCCCAATTTTAGGATCATTGGCAGTTGGTTTTGTGTTTATCTACGTTATTGGAGAACCAGTAGCTCTTTTATTTAGTTCGTTGACTCACTTTTTAGCAGGGATGCAAGGAGGAAGTGAAATTGTTTTAGCTATGATCTTAGGAGCAATGATTGCTTTTGATATGGGTGGACCGTTCAATAAAGTAGCCTTTCTGTTCGGATCTGGCTTGATTGCAGAAGGAAATTATTCCATTATGGGTCCAATTGCTGTAGCTATCTGTATCCCTCCGTTAGCATTAGGATTGGCATCATTGACATTGAAAACCAAATTTACAAAAACAGAACGAGAAGCTGGTAAGGCATCCTTAGCAATGAGGCTGTTCGGGATCACAGAAGGTGCGATTCCGTTTGCTTCAACAGATCCATTACGAGTGATTCCAAGCATTGTAGTCGGAGCGATGACAGGAAGTGTCATCGCAATGCTTTCAGGAGTGACAGATCATGTCGCTCATGGCGGTCCAATCGTAGCAGTTTTAGGAGCAGTCGATCATGTAGCCATGTTTTTTGTAGCAGTGATTGCAGGTATTGCTGTCACCGTGTTAATGTTAAGAATCTTGAAACCAACATTACAACATACTGCAGTTGCTGCAGCAAATGGGGTAGCGGTAGCGGATTTAACAGAATCTGAAACAAGGGATGTTTATACAAAACCTGAAACGTTTGATTCTATTACGGATATTATGTCAGATGAAGCAATCGTTCTAGGAGAAACAGCAACAACAAAAGACGGAGTAATCGAAGATTTAGTCCAACGTTTAGAAAAAACAGCGGCGATCACAGATAAAAACGGATTTAAAGAAGTCATCTATGATAGAGAAAAGGAAAGTACAACGGGAATCGGCATGGGAATCGCTATTCCACACGGAAAATCAGCTTATGTTCGTAAACCAACGGTGGCTTTTGCCAGAAGTCAAGATGGAGTAGAGTGGCATTCTTTAGATGGAAAACTTGCACATATGATCTTTATGATTGCTGTACCTGAAAACAGCCAAGGAGATATGCACTTGAAAATACTGCAACGTCTTTCACGTAAATTGATGGATGATGATTTCCGTCAAGCATTGATGGATGCGCCAGATAAAGCAGCGGTTCACCAATTATTAAGTGAAATGTAATAACATAAGATGAAAAATCGACCGTGATGAGACATAATAGATGTGTTATCATGATCGATTTTTTATTTGGAAGGGAGTTTCTGCTTATTATGAATCAGCGTCAGCAATCTTTGATTTACCAATTAATTGAAACGAATAATTATATCACAATAAAAAAGCTAGCAGAGCATTTCCATGTGTCGGAAAGAACGGTTCATAGCGATTTGAATGTCATCGAAACTTGGTTCAGGGACAAACAGCTGCCTTTGATGATTGAAAGAAAAAAGGGTACAGGAATCTTGTTGAATGGTCTGCCTCACGAAAAGGAACAATTGAAACGAGCACTTAATGAAGAGGCACAAACAGAAATGGATAAAAACCAGCTTCGTCAATTATTGATTTTCCATCTGCTAGTAGCAAAAGACGGATTTAGTCTTGAAGAGCTTTCAGAAAAACTATATGTTGGAAAACGTACGATTCGTAAAGAATTGACAGAGCTGAAAAGCTTTTTTGAGTACCATAATTTACAGCTAGTATCCAAAACAAAACTTGGCACTTTTCTTAAAGGCGATGAACAAGAAAAAAGACAGCTGCTTGTTAAGACGCTACGCAATATGCAGAAAGAAGATCCGCAAAGTCCTTCGTTGAAAGAATTTTTTGCCAAAGATACGTTAAAAGTCATCCAACATACATTAAAAGAAGTTTTCTATGAAAATCATCTAGAACAACCAGGAGGACTGGCTAGTGTAGAGATTCATATCTATTTTATGCTTGAGCGAATGAAACAGTACCAGAAAGTGAAATTAAGTAAAGACGAAAATGAAGTCGTTGAGCATACCCAAGCACAGCAGTTAAGTAGTCAGATCTTAGCAAAGTTAGCTACTATTTACCCAATTGAATTTTCTCCTGATGAAATCAATTATCTGGCTTTACGTATCGCCAATCTTTTTACAAACTCACAAGCAGCCACACGATTTCAAAAGGAATCTAGTACACTTGCTGATCATTTGATTGTACAAGTGGAGCAGTTTTTAGGTTATTCATTGAAAGAAGATCAGTTACTGAAACAAAACTTAAGGTCTCATTTATCTTCGACCTATTTTCGACTCCATTACGGCTTGCAGATTTCTAATCCACTGACGAAAAATGTATTTAGTACGTACACACAACTTTTTTTAGTTTTACAGTTGATTCTAGAAGATTATTTTGAGAAAGAAAATTTTTATGTTCCGCAAGATGAGACAGCTTATTTAACGATCCATTTCCAAGCGGCGATCGAGCGACACAAACATCAGAAAAGTAAAAGATACCAAGCCGTTTTAGTTAGTGAATATTCAAAAGCTATGGCTACTTTTCTTGAAGCACGGCTGAACAGAGAACTTCCGGAATTAACGATTATAGATTTAATTGAATATAAGCCAGAACTAGAGAGGGAAGACTTTCCACCTGTTGATTTTATTTTAGCTACATTACCGTTTAAACATGCAAATATTCCAGTAATCGAGATTTCACCAATGATCACAGAAACTGACCTGGCTTATCTGACAAAATATATGCTGGAACATGTACCTATCAAGAAGAAAAAAACGTTTGATCTAGCAAGCTTTACTCATCCATTTTTGATCTTTCCTCATCTTGAATGGGCTGATCCAGTAGATATTTTAAATTTTATGGGGAATGTCTTAGTAGAACATCATTATGTGGAGCCGGAATTCGTCGATTCTGTCTTGGAACGAGACCGTCACGCCAGTACTAGAGTGGCACCATTTGTAACGATTCCTCACGGTAATCCGCTGTATGTAAAACATTCGATGATTTCTATTGCAACAATGAAAGAACCGATCCTATGGCATGGGGAACAGATACGTATCGTGCTGCTGTTAGCAATAAAGAGAAAGGATTTGAAACATGCAGAGTTCAAAAAAATTTTTTCTGTTATTCACTATTTAGAAAAGCAACCAGAACAAATGGCACAGTTGATGCAATCCAATCATCCACTAGAGATTTTAACCTTGTTGTCTAGTTATGAATAAGCAGATATTAAAAAACTGCCTTTATATCTATAATAATTCTAACTATTTATTTAGAAGTAGAAAACTAAATACAAAAAAAGAGGATGTGGTCAAAGTTGTGTCACATCCTTAAATACAGGTTAGAAACAATCATTTTGAGTCAAAAAACAACGATGGAAAAGACTATTAAAAGAGATTAAGACATGGCAGATGATGAAGGAAGTAGGGGTATAGTAAGCCAATAGATTTCTTGAATATGATGCGAGAACAATTATTCGTCTTTTAAGAAAAAAAGTAGTAGAATCAGTTCATATTAAAAATAAAAAACCTTCCATTTTTGTAGGGTTGGAGGAGGTCACTACCTTGAAAAAAATCGGCTTTTTAAGCTTTGGACATTGGATGGAGCAAGGATCACTCGTGAAAACAGCTCAAGATGCTTATTTGCAATCAATCGATTTAGCAGTGGAAGCAGAAAAAATTGGAGTAGACGGAGCGTTTTTCCGCGTACATCATTTTGCCCCTCAGATTGGGTCGCCGTTTCCTTTGTTAGCTGCAATCGGCGCAAAGACGAATAAGATCGAAATCGGTACAGGACTTATCGATATGCGCTATGAAAACCCTTATTATATGGCAGAAAATGCCGGATTGACAGATATCATCACGCAAGGAAGAGTGCAACTAGGAGTGGGGCGTGGTTCACCTGAACAAGTCCTAGATGGCTGGAAATACTTTGGTTATGATTACAGTGAAGAAGAAATCAAAGAGGTAACACGGGAACGCACCCTTGAATTCTTGGAATTACTTGAAGGAAAATCATTTGCAGAACCAAATCCTCAACCAATGTTCCCACAAGGATCAGGAAAATTACGGATCGAACCTTATTCAGAAGGATTACGACAAAGAATCTGGTGGGGAGCTGGTTCACAGCAAACGGCAATCTGGGCAGCACAACATGGAATGAATCTGCAATCATCTACATTAGTCAATTACGAATCCCATGAGCCGTTCCATATCCAACAAGCAAACCAATTACGTGCGTATAAAGAAGCGTGGAAGCAAGCAAGTCATGATTTTGAACCAAGAACATTGGTCACTCGCTCGATCCAGCCAATCACCACTGATTTGGATCGACGCTTATTTGGACAAGACGGTAGTCCGCAACAAGATGCTGTCGGCTATCTTGCTTATCATCGGAACCCGACGATTTTTGGAAAAACTTTTGCAGGTGAACCTGATCAATTAATCAAGGAGCTAGCTGAAGATGAAGCAATCAAAGAAGCAGACACAGTACTTGTCACGATTCCTAATACTTTGGGGGTAGAATACAACATGCACTTGCTTGAAACAATCGTAAAAGATATCGCTCCAGAATTAGGTTGGCGGTAAAAAGGATATTTCTGTAAGTGCAGGATACTTGAGTGAAAAAATAAACACTTCTAATAATCAGTTTAAAGCAAACTCCAAAAGCTAGACTTGAAAATCTGACTTTTGGAGTTTTTTTGTGAATAAACATATAGATAGGGGTACTTATTTTGGATATTCCATTGAGCAGTGAAAATAAGATAAATGAAAAAATTGTTTGTTTATTCATCATTTAGAAAATATTCGATATACTCCGTTTAGTAGATAGAATCGGTTGATATCTGTGGGGTATCATTAGTGTTTTTTACTTTTGTCTCACGCTCTTTTTTGTCTCATTTCATATAAACAATTATTTACTTTGTACTATTTATTTCATTTCTGTGATTTTAATACTTTTTGCTAGATTTTTTACATCAGCTGGAATAACTTTCCCGACTTCTGATTGCTGTGCATTTGACATGCCGCAAGCCATTGCGTACCTTACACATTCTTTTAAAGGATAATTCTGTTCTAATGAATGAGCAAAACCTCCAACAGTGGCATCCCCAGAGCCTGTTGTATTAATGACAGGAATCTTAGGGATCTCAACATTCCAAAATTCTTCTTTTACTTTGACTACTGCACCATACGAGCCGCAAGAAATCATGATAACATCGATATCTTTAAATAAAGGATTTGTTTTTAAATGGTATTTTATATCGCTTTTTTTAGTAATTTTTTGATGGATGATATCTGAAAACTCATGGATATTAGGTTTGATAAACATCGGTTTATACTTACTTGCTAAGACTTCACGGAGATGTTGTCCAGATATATCCATTAATATATAGATGGAAGGATCTATTTGTTCTTTGATATATTGTAATAATTTAGCATACAAAAAGGGGTCTTGATTGTTGACAGAACCATTTATTGTAATGACTGAAAGGTAATTATTTGTGCTGATTTGTTTGATATCATTCATTAATTTTTTGATAGTAGTATCTGCTATTTCAGGACCAGCTTCCACTAGCTCTGTCTGCGTTTCACCATCATGCATGATGGTGACGGCACCTCTTGATTCTTCTGCAATAGGTAAAAAATGCAAATCAAACAAATTTTCATTTTGCAGCATATCTTGAATCATACCGCCAAAATAACCGCCCAAAAACCCCGTTAAAATAACTGATGAACCTAGTAAAGCAGAAGCTCGTCCGCAATTGATTCCCTTGCCGCCTACATAGCGTACCGGAGAAGCAAAGCGTGTCATCGTACCTAATTCAAAGTGTTTTGTAAAATAAATGGAATCAATGGATGGGTTCATCGTGATTGTCAGTATCATTTTTTGGCTCCTTTAATATGGTTAAGTATTTTGAATAATGATGGAAATCTTGTTCTGATAAATGATTATCGGTTATTAGATAATCAAAATCGGTTAATTTTCTAAAAGTATAGACATCTGATTTATTTAATTTTGAATAATCTGCAACAATACATTTGATTTTGGCTGCATTGAGCGCTGCATTTTGAATATTTCCCTCAATAAATTGAGCAGTTGTGACATTGTTTTCAAATATTCCATTTGTTGCAGCGAAAGAGATATCGACATTCAAACTTTCAAAAGATCTTTCTGCAACTTCCCCAATGAACTCTTCTGTAATAGGAGAAAATTCGCCACCAGTAAGTAAAATCCGATAACTAGTATGATTCTTCAAATAGTTGAAAGCAATCAAACTATTTGTAATTACAAATAGATTTTTCTTTTGAATGAAAGGGAGTGCATACAGGATTGTTGTACCGGCGCCTACATAAATAGTAGAATTATCCGGAATTATACTGTTCATGACTTGACCAATATATTTTTTTTCGGCTACATTCGTATCAATCTTTTCTTGAGTCGATAGTTCTCGATTATAAGGTTCCTTTCGTTCAACGCCGCCATACAGCTTTTTTACTTTATTTTTTTTTGCTAATTCAGTGACATCTCGGCGTATGGTCATTTCTGATACGCCTAATTTGTTAGCGATTTCTGAATTAGTTAAATAAAAATCTTTCTCTAATAACGTAATGATTCGTTCTTGTCTTTCTTTTTTCAACATATAAATTACTCCTTTAACATAAAAGTCAAGTTTTGTTCGACTTTGTTCTTCTTAATTATATAGATAAACGATTTTATTTTCAAGTAGATCAAATTTAACAAAATAAATTTCTTTTGAAAGCGTTGACAAAACTAACTAACAGAAATATAATATTCTTGTAAACAAAGATGAACTTAGTAGAACACGAAATTAACAAACTTAATCAAAAAGAGGGTGGAGAAATGGAATATAAAGAGATGTTTGTTCCTAGTCTGATTCAATTAGCGGTAGACGTAAAAAATAAAGAAGAAGCTTTTTTAATAGCTGCCCAACGATTAGAAAAAATGGGGTACGTCAATGAGAATTATTTGAATGGGCTAATTGCAAGAGAAAGAAAATTTCCTACAGGATTGATTACTAAGTATTTAAATATTGCACTGCCACATTCGGAATGTGAATATGTCGAAAAGCCATTCGTTTTTGTTATGCAGCTGAAGAACCCAATTTATTTTTATCAAATGGGGGATAATCAGGAAATGACTGTAGAAAATCTATTTTTTTTAGGAATCAAAGAACCAAAAGAACAAGTAGGATTACTTCAAGCGTTTATGAATTTATTCATGGATGAAACATTCGTAGAAAATTATAAGAAACAAGAAACACCGCAAAAAATATACGAACTTATTACAAATTATATTTAGGAGGAAGAAAAATGAAGAACCGGTTAATTGTCGCATGTGGAAGTGGCGTAGCAACGAGTCAGACAATCGCGAGTAAGATCCAAAGTATGTTAGAAGATGATGGCCTTACATTTCCTGTAGAAGCAGTTGATTACAAATCAATCCAAAATGAGCTTCCTACTGCTGGAATCTATGTGTATGTCGCACAGCCTGATGATGAAGTACTTGAACAAGCAAAAGATTTAGGTATTGAAGTATTTCCAGGAATTCCATTTTTAACTGGAATGGGCGTAGAACCTATTTATGACAGTATCAAAGAGTTAATACAGTAAAGGAGGATTGTTGGATAAAAAATTGTCTCGTAGTTTTTCTACTATATTTCAAAAGAAAGAAGGTTTATTTATGGAAGTCTTCCAAACCGTGATCAATTATGTTTTGAATTTAGGATCAGCTATTTTTGTTCCTTTGATTATTTTGATACTTGGATTATTGGCAGGGATGAAATTTAAAAAAGCATTCATGTCTGCATTGACTTTAGGGATCGCTTTTAGCGGGATGTCTATGGTCATTGGCTATATGTCTAACGCAGTAAGTCCAGCATCAGAAGCATTGGCTAAAAATACGGGAATCAGTTTGCCGGCGCTCGATCTAGGGTGGACGGGTGCAGCAAGCATCACATGGTCGTGGAGTTACGCTTTTATATTCTTTGCAGTAACGATTGGGGTCAATTTTGTACTCTTACTTTTTAATTGGACGAAGACGTTAAATGTTGATATGTGGAATGTTTGGGGGAAAGCTTTAACTGCTTATTTAGTTTATTATGTTTCTGGTAGTTTGGCTGCAGGCTTTCTTACAGCAATGGTTCAAGTTATATTGGAATTAAAGCTTGGTGATATGTTTCAGAAGCATATACAGGATCTCACAGGGATTCCATTAGTAACAGTGACTCATTTTATGACATCTGCCGCTGTCTTGTTGCTCCCTTTCAATATGATCATGGATAAAATACCTGCATTGAATAAACGAGCGGATACGAATGCATTGAAGAAGAAAATTGGGATCTTCTCTGAAAACTCTGTAATGGGATTCATTATTGGCTTGGGACTTGGCTTTGCTGCTGCGTACGGTGTCTCAGGTTCTCTTAATCTGGCAGTATAGACTGCGACTGCATTAAGTCTGTTCCCGATGATCTCTAAAATGTTCATGCAATCTTTGTCTCCTTTAGCAGACGCGATGTCAGAATTTATGAAAAAGCGATTTAAGGATCGTGAAGTATATATTGGATTGGACTGGCCGATATTAGCTGGTCGTTCAGAGATTTGGGTTACTGCTATTTTACTTGTTCCTGTGTTTATCGGTTATGCTATTATTTTGCCAGGAAACCAAGTATTACCATTAGCAGGGATCATCAACTATTCGATTGCGGTCGGCGGATTGCTTCTAACAGGAGGAAACTTGGCTCGTATGCTGATCCTGGGAATCCTCACGATGCCTATTTATTTGTACGGTGCCA
Organism: Enterococcus sp. E5-162; assembly: GCF_035725965.1. Lineage (NCBI taxonomy): Bacteria > Bacillati > Bacillota > Bacilli > Lactobacillales > Enterococcaceae > Enterococcus > Enterococcus sp. E5-162. The sequence goes on from NZ_JAPRFV010000007.1 coordinate 33,640, forward strand.
CTTATCTTGCGCCAATACTCAGTGATTTAGCAGAAAAAAGCGGAGCAGTTGAGGGAATCAAGAAAGGACAGTTGATCACATGGTCATCAATAGAAGGGCCGGAGTTCAGGGTTTTATTTGCGGAGGCATTTAATAGAAATATTCTCGCTATTGTAGGATGCGTAATTTTTCTAGGATTGTTTGTTCTACTTTATAAATATATGATAAAAGCGAAAGTCCCGAGCGAACGTTATGCTGAACTGCAAAAATAGCATCGAAATGGTGGGAAAGCAATGAAAAGAGAAGAGATAGAAAAAATAAAATGGACAGTCGTTCTTTGTGGTACACTTCTGCTATTTCTATATGGACTCTTTAATCAGAATATCATCATCAATCTATTGGTTATTTTTTTCGCACTAGTGATCTATAAATATGGAAATCACGTTTTATTCAGAGAGTACGATGAAAAAAGAAAACAGAAAATAGAAGAATCAATGAAAATAAAAGAAGCTACCAAAGAAATATTGAGAGAAAAAAGTTTTATAAAAAGATAATGGAGGGGTCATTATGTCAGATGGACGTATGTTATTTGAGAGAGAACGACAGGACATGGCACGTATCGTAAGAGTGATTTTCGAAAGGAAAAATACAAATGTCGCAGGAGGGAATTTTTCCTTTAAAACCACTGATGATCAAGGAAAAGACTACATTATCATGACACCGACCATGATGTCAGAAGCCTATCTTGGAGAGATTTCTCCTGCACAAGTTCTAGTAGTAGAACCAAGAACGCGTAGAATCGTTGATGGAGTCGGTCATTTAACTCGTGAAATCAATATGCATGAAGCGATGTACGAGACTAATCCAGCAATCAAAGCTGTCTTGCATGCACATGCGCCTAATGCAATGTTCTGGGCGACTACTGGGTTGCCTATGCCTAATTTGACAGAAGCCACAGCTAAAGTAAAAGAGATTCCTGTCATGGACTTTGAGCCTAATTGCTCTGAAGAACTTGCTGAATTGACAAGCGATTATGTAAAAACACATGATTTAGAGTTGCCCCATATGTTATTACTCAATTCACATGGCGTATTGATCAACACAGGTGGAGAATCAGGAATCGAAGCTATCCATAAAGCACTGCAAATCCTTGATACAGTCGAATGGAATGCAGAAATCGCTTATAAACAGACGATTTTCCAAGCACTAGGGATTACTGATGGGTTTTATTCGAAAGGTGAGAAAATCGGCAGATTGGAAGATTTGAAACATAAAACGGCTATTTATAATAAATCTGTTATTACAGCTAGCGGAGACTAACCTATCTGGCAAAAAAACTACGACTTTCACACACTATGATCCAGATTGATGTCTGCTTCAGGTTGTGTCATATAAGTCGTAGTTCTTTTCTTTTATTTAGTTAGAAGATGCTCTGTCCATTCCCTCGCTTGCTCGATTTCGTCCATCGTCAACTGATGACCTGTTACAGTTAGCTGAATCGTCACATTTGCTTGGCGTGTTTCGAATTGATCGGCCAATTCTTTAAAGGAAGCAGGGGAAACGATTGGATCGTTATCACCATAAGAAAGCCAGACGGTTTTATCCTCTAATGTGGAACGGCTTTGATGGACACCTAGAGACATTGGATGGAAAAACAACCCTTTATTTAGCATGGTCTCACGCTCCAATAATAAATGAGCAGCGATGTTTGCGCCATTTGAATAGCCGACAAGCAGCCAATCGCTTAACGGTATCTGTTCTGTTTCGCTGATATCTTTGATTTTTTCATGGAGCTTATCTGTTTCTTTTTCCAAACTGTCCAGGTCGAATTGATTCAATCCATTACGCTTGAAAAAACGATTCATCCCATCTTCTTGGACCGTGCCACGAAAAGAAAGCAACGTACTGTTTGGTGCAAGAAAGTGAGCGATATCCAGTAAAGAATGTTCATCGCCACCTGTGCCATGAAGTAAGATCAAATGCTTGCCACTTGTTCCTTTTTCAAAAATGTAGGACATTTTGTTCCCTCTTTTCTGTTTCTATAGATGCAAATGAAGTGGCATGAAGAGATTATTCACGTTTTTTATTTGCGTCACTTGTATCGAAAGGACGGACATAGGCTTCAATGGCTTCACGACGTTCTTCTAAGAATGGAGGAAGAGATAGTTTTTCTCCAGCGGATTCTGCTGGTTCATCTTCAAGGAATCCAGGACCGTCAGTTGCTAGTTCAAACAGTACGTGATGAGCGGCTAGGAAGTACTCAGATTGGAAATAGAAACGATCGACGAAACCAGAATTTGGCAATTCAATCTTATTGATTACTTGAATCCAGTATTCCAATGCTTCTTTGTCTGCTACACGCAATGCTAAGTGATGGATATTTCCAAATCCTTCGATTGCTTTTGGCAAGTCTGTCCGATGTTCAATAATGATGCTTGCACCATTTCCGCCTTCACCGATTTCAAATAAGTAGAAATCTCCTGAATGGTCTGTTTCTTTGAATCCTAAGATTTTTTCAAGAATCAAGCGGATATGCTCTAATTGACTGACACGGACAAAGACAGGTCCAAGTCCTGTGATTGCAAATTCTGTCGGTACATTGCTGTTTTTCCAAGGAACGCCAGCTGCTACACCTTGATTGTTTTCGTCAGAGATCAATTGATAATATTGATTATCAAAATCTTCAAACTCGATATATTTTTTGCCGAAACGTTCATTGATTGCTGAATGAGCGACATCATATTTTTCAAATCGTTCCAACCAAAAGTCTAATGCAGCGTCACTTGGCACACGGAAAGAAGCACGAGAGATCGTATCTGTTCCTTTTTTTCCTTTTGGCTGATTTGGGAAATCAAAGAAAGTCATATCTGTTCCTGGTGCACCAGTATCATCTGTAAAGTAAAGATGGTAAGTTTCGATGTCATCTTGGTTAACGGTTTTTTTGATTAAGCGCATTCCTAAAATATCTGTAAAAAAGCGGTAGATTTTTGTTGCGCTAGATGTCATTGCTGTAACGTGGTGAATTCCTCTGATTTGTGTATCCATGATAAATTTCCTCCTGTTAACTTACAAAAAGTAAGTGATTGATTTAGACATAGTATAGAGGGTGCATCTTTATTTTGCAATTAATTTGTCTTCTAAAGTATCAGGAAGGAATCAAGAATGAAAAGAGGAGGAACGGATCAATAAAATAAAAAAACTTACGACTAGCTGTATCGATTTCAAAAAAACTAGCTTTAAAAAACTAACTTTAGAATCATTACGGGTGGTCATAAGTCTTTTTATGATTAGATGGAAACGAGCTTCTGAAAGTACTTGGTAAATGTTATTCAAAAGATTGTATCTGTGACAATCAATCGACTCAAAACTAAGCGGCTTTTTCACAACCTCTGATCCACGGTGTTCAAAAGCCAGTTTCTCGGTAGTAAGTCAAATTTATGCAAAAATGAGGAAAGCCATTTTCACAAAATTTTTCTTACTACTCGAAACTAAGCGACTTTTTCACAACCTCTTTGGTTAAGTTGAACGCACATCCAGCACAGAATAGTTCCGAACATCAAATCGGTTTCGGCTGGAAGAATATTCAATCGGCTGGCCATCTTTGAGATAGACGACTTGCTGAACTTCCAGTACAGGATCGTTTTCTGCACAGTTCAAATATTGCTGATCATATTCATCACTTTTATCTGCAGAAATAGCACGATAAGCCCCTGCAAAATGGACATTCAATTCTTGATGAAGATGATCATAGATAGAGGCTAACAAATGTTCTTTTTTTAAACCCGGCACAAGATGAACTGGCATAAAGGTATGCTCTAAAACATACGGCTCGCCATCTAAGATCCTTAACCGGTGAATATTGTAGACAGGTTGCTCGGCATCGATCATCAATCGTTCTTGGATATATTGATTAGGGAATTCAACATCAAAATGAATGATTTGACTCTTCAAAGAACGATTTCTGCGTTTCATTTGGAGGCTCAAACCTTCATACTCGTTAGCGGGCGATGTGTCTTTTTGCATGAATGGATGATTCAAAATTTTCGTTCCTGATCCTCGCTGCGAATAGACAAGTCCTTCCATCGCTAAGATATTGATGGCTTTTTTGATTGTCATCCGGCTCGCACCAAATTCTTTTACCAAGTCCACTTGATTAGGCAAAAAACTATCGGGAGGATACTCTTTTGAACGGATTCGTTCCCTTAAAATATTTGCGATTTCTTCGTATTTTGGCACGTTATTCACCTCTTCTAGAGTATAACGAAAGATTATGCTTCCGACAACTCGAAGTAGCATCTGGAACATTGTTTATTCGAAAAAAGAGGATATGACAAGTTTCTTGTCACATCCCCTTAATGATCCATTAAGCAATATCTAAATCTGGTTGTTTATCTAATACTTTCAAGAACGGGTACCAGATAAAGGCAACGATGATAAAGTCGATGACTTGCAGCATACCACCAAGCCATGAATTTGTTGCTAAGATACCGCTTGCAATGATTGGCACAGTCCATGGAACTGAGACGCCAGTTGGTGCAGGGACAAGTCCAGCAGCCATTACCAAATAATTGAACGTCGTTACGATTAGAGGCGCTACGACCCAAGGAATAAGGATTGTTGCATTCAATACGATTGGTAGACCAAAAATCGCTGGTTCATTTACATTGAAAATACCAGGTGCTAAAGCTAATCGACCAACATCACGATACTGTTTCTTTTTAAGAACAAAGGCCATCAATAAAACGACAGCTAAAGTCATTCCAGAGCCACCAATACCAACAGTGAAGGTTTCCATGAATGGTTTTGTGATGATGTGCGGTAATTCTTTTCCATGTTGATAAGCTTCTAAGTTATCAAGCATCAGTGTATTCCAAATCGGGTCCATTACAGAGTTGACGATGATTTGCCCGTGAAGTCCGAAGAACCATAAGAATTGGACAAAGAACAAAGCAATCAATGTTGCAGGTAAACTACTTCCCAAACCAGTTAATGGTTTTTGGATCACTTCATAAACGACATCATGTAAGTTAGCATTGAAAATACCAGTCATCACAGCGTTGATTACTAAGAAAACAGTTAGTGTGACTACAGCAGGGATCAAAGCGGCAAATGATTTTGTTACTGCAGGTGGAACTCCATCAGGCATTTTGATCTGCCAACCGCGTTTCGTGATTCTGCAGTAGATTTCTCCAGCCAAGAAAGCAGCGATCATTCCAATGAACATTCCTTTTGCGCCAAGACGATCAAGTGAAAGAACACCAGTTACATCTTCACCACCAACGGTTTTCATTGCAAAAGGCGTAAGAATCAAGAAGCTGGCAAAAGACACGGCACCACCGAAAATACCTTCAACGTCATAAGATTTTGATAAATAATAGCCGATACCAAAAGTAACAAAAACCGACATGATGCTCATTGTTGCATTTTGCCCATTACCGAATAAGTTCGATAAAGTTCCCTTTGTTGCGTCACTGAAAAAAGGCAAGTTATTGATAACGACAACAATCGAACCGAACATTGTTAAAGGGAAGGAAAGCATAAACGCATCCCGTAAAACTGTAAGGTAACGATTTTGCCCTAATAAATTAGCTAAGGGCATGATTTTCTCAGAAAGCTTGTCCATAAAACCGTTCATTTTTATTCACCTCAAATTTATTTGCAATCGATTACATACAAAGTATAACGCCGAATATTTTAAATGTCTAGTCATTTTTATAAAAAGTATTGATTTATTTTTTTAGGTTCGTTATGATTACGATATCAAGAAGAAAAGAGAGGAAGTACAAAATGAAAACCTACACATTTCCAGAAAATTTTTGGTGGGGTTCTGCTGCTAGCGGACCGCAAACAGAAGGAAGAGTAAGTAATGACGGGAAAGGAGAAAATATTTGGGATCATTGGTATACATTAGAGCCTGAAAAATTCTTTAATCAAGTAGGACCTGAAAAAACTTCGCAAGTTTACACAAAATACAAAGAAGATGTTCAGTTAATGAAAGAAACTGGCCATAACACATTTCGTACATCTATCCAATGGAGTCGTTTGATTCCAGAAGGGACAGGTGAAATCAATCAAAAAGCTGTTTCTTTTTATCGAGATTATTTTACTGAATTGCTGAACAATGGTATCGAGCCTTTTGTAAATCTTTACCATTTTGATATGCCACTGTCCTTGCAAGAAAAAGGCGGATGGTTATCAAGAGAAACGGTTGACGCTTATGTTTCTTATGCAGCCGCGTGTTTTGAATTGTTTGGAGACCTAGTCAAAAAATGGTTTACTCATAACGAGCCAATCGTGCCTGTAGAAGGAGGCTACTTGTATCAATTCCACTATCCAAATCATATCAATATGAAAGAAGCGGTCCAAGTAGGCTATCATGAGAATTTAGCAAGTGCAAAGGCAATCAAAGCCTACCATGAAGGTTGTCATGATGGTGAGATCGGAATCATCTTGAATCTGACACCAAGTTATCCGAGAGATGAAACGAACCCAGAAGATGTAAAAGCGGCGAAGATCGCTGACGCATTCTTCAACCGATCATTCCTTGACCCTGCAGTGAAAGGCGAGTTTCCACAAGAGTTGATCGAGATTGTCAAAACATTGGGGATAATACCTGACATTCATGAAGGAGACTTAGAACTCATCAGAGAAAACACAATTGACCTGTTAGGAATCAATTATTATCAGCCTCGTCGGATCAAAGCAAAAGAAACACCGATCAATCACGAACAAAGCCCCATGCCAGATGATTATTTTGATAATTACGACATGCCCAATAAAAAAATGAATCCATATCGTGGATGGGAAATTTACGAAAAAGGCATCTATGATATTTTAACGAATACAAGAGAAAACTATGGTAATATCAAATGCTATATTTCTGAAAATGGGATGGGAGTCGAAGGAGAAGAACGTTTTGTTAACAGCGAAGGCATGATTGAAGATGATTATCGGATCGAATTTGTGACGGATCATTTGAAATATGTCCATCAAGCAATCCAAGAAGGAACGAATTGTGTGGGTTACCACATGTGGACATGTATGGACAACTGGTCATGGACAAATGCTTACAAAAATCGCTATGGCTTTATCGCTGTTGACTTGGAACAAGACGGCAAACGCACGATTAAAAAATCAGGTCGCTGGTTTAAAAAGGTCTCTGAAAAAAACGGATTTGATGCCTGATATTTTTTGCTAAAACGTTCACAAAATGTTTGTCCTAACGCTGTAATCGTGCTACACTAACAGTGAAGGAGGCGTTTACAATGGTAGACACTTATCGCAATATTTTAGTAGCAATTGATGGTTCTGAAAAGGCAGAAAAAGCATTTCTTGAGGCAATCACGATTGCCAAACGAAATCAAGCAACGTTGCACATCCTGTATGTCAATGAAGTAACAGGCAATTACTTTGGTGATTTTGCATTTGTTACAACAAGCCTGCAGGAAGAATTGGATGAGGTTGCGGAAAATCAGATGAAAGAACATCGAAACTTGGCAATCGAAAAAGGCCTGACAGATATCGAGACATATGTTCTTTACGGTTATCCAAAGACACTGATCGCTAATTTCCATGAATCGAAAGAACCAATCGATCTGATTGTCATGGGGGCGACAGGTCTGAATGCGGTAGAACGTGCACTAGTAGGCTCCACTACTTCCTATGTAGTCAACCACGCATCATGTAACGTCATGGTTGTAAAATAAATTAAGGGAACAGAAAGCAAAAAAGCATAACGCTTCTTTTGCTTTCTGTTCCTTTTTATTTTTTGCAAAAAATTACTTTACCTGATGAAGTAATCATGCTATGCTGATTACAACGACAGATGGAGTAATATGGAGGAAAGAACATGATTTCAAGTGATGGAATACGCGGATACAATGATGCGATTATTTTATCGATCCTTAACAAAAACGATTCTTATGGATACGAAATTTCTAAAACGATCCGTGAGAGGACAAATGATTCCTATGTAATCAAAGAGACGACACTTTACTCCGTTTTTGCCCGTTTAGAAAAGAATCAATTGATTGTTTCGTACCCTGGTGAAGTGACCCATGGGAAAAAACGGACCTATTATAAAATCACTGAAATAGGACGTAATCTTTTAGAAGAAAAAAAGCAAGAGTGGCTGACGACGAAAGACGTGGTCGATCAATTTTTGGAGGGAAAGTAAATGGATACAATCCGTAATTATTTAGAAAGTCTTTTTATCGGAGTACCCCGAAGTACCGAGATAGAAAAGCTGAAAGCTGATTTGCTGGCAAATATGGAAGATCATTATCATGAATTAATGGGAGAAGGGAAAAATGAACAAGAGGCCATTGGTACAGTCATCTCGACATTTGGTTCAATCGATGAATTATTAGAAGAATTAGATGTCAAAAAAGAAAATCCAAGTCCCGAGACAGAATCAAATTCAGCTTTGATTTATTTAAGTGAAGCGGAAAACTACTGGAAAGAATACAGAGCAGCAGGTCTTCAAGTAGCGTCAGGTGTCCTATTCACTTGTTTATCCTTTGCAGGATTTCTGTTCTTTTGTTCAACAGGCTATGCATTCATGGGTGTTTCTTGTCTGATTTTCGGTATAGCATTAGCTGTCGGTTTTTTCATCGCTTCTGGTATGAAAATCACCCGCTTAAATCACTTTTTTTATAATAGAAAAATACCTGAAAAAGTATTAGCAGAAGCAAAAGAAAAAGAAGAAGCGTATCAGCGAAGTTTTGGCTTCTCGTTGATTGCAGGAATCGGATTATGTATTTTTTCACTTTTCCCACTTTTTGCTTCGATTTTGTGGTATATGGATGGTAGTATCGGTGCCTCTGGATTTTTTGTTACCGTAGGAACGGGTGTCTTTTTGATTATTTATGGCAGTCTTGTCCGTCATTCTTATCGTCAGTTCACTCAAAGCACTTATTCGTGGTAAGTGTGCGCAAATTTGAACACCGTGAGTCAGAGGTTGTGACAGAAGTAGTTAGCTACAAGAATTAGCTTCAAGAAATTTTGGCTTATTTTTCGTAGAAGCTACTTCTGGAACACTAGTTATTCGAAAAAATGACTGTGACACTTTTTTGTCACAGTCATTTTTATATAGAATAATTTAAAAATTCATCATCTAACTCCATAGAATTGTCTAAATCGCTTACCCACGTGAAATCGTTATAGACAGATTTGAGCTGGCTTCTGCGCCATTGAACAGGGATAAAAAGACGCATACTATCTTCATTGAACCCGACTAATAATTTTTTTCCGTCAGTAATGATAGGACGTTGCAACAAAGTAAAATGTGAGACGATTAAATCGACAAGTTCTGAGGTCGTACATTGGTCGATTTGATCTTTTAAATTTTTATAATCAATCGAGCGTTTAGCTAATAGATCGTCAAATCCGTTTTCTGTTAATGATAATAAATAAAAGATTTCTTTTCTGGTTAAAGGCTGTTTAGGCGTGAAAATTCGTTCTCTGTAAGGCATTTGATGGTCTTTCAGCCAATTTGCCATCAGATGGTAACTATGTGTACGAGAAGAATAGATCGTAAGCATAACAAAACTCCTTAAATTTTCCATTAATTTGTTCGATCTGTTGAGATAAATAATAGGTAAGGAGCTGAGCACAAGCGTGAAACAACCCAAACATCAATAGAAATAACTTTCTAAAGTCTTAAATTTGCGACGAGAAACAACTAGACTAATAGAAGGAATGTCTCAGCCATTTGGCTTCCTGTTTGTTTTTCTTGCTTATGCTGCAGCTCCTCGGGAAAGGGTTCTAACAATTTGAAGAAGGTTGATGATTGATCTAGTTTCAATTGTGTGAAATTTGAAATCTGGTGTTTTTACTAGATGAATCATCTAACAACTATGATTATAACTTATAGAACTGTTGTTTTGCATTCTGTTTTGTTATAGTTGTTATAAAGTTTTATTTTATTACAGAACCTATTTAGTTAAGAGCGTATAGTTAAAAGTTAAAATTGCTGATTCACATAGAGTTTATGACTTCTTGGAAATTCTTTTTCAATCAGTTTTTTCATCTGTTTATGAAATTCTTTTTTTTCAGTAAACATAAAGGTTTGGGTATCGTAACCTTCTTCATGTAGGAAATAGATTATTCCTTTTTCTGTGTTTTGCGTATAAGCTTTTATACTCCTGTCTTTTTTGAAAGAACAGATCGTATAGTTTTCTATTTGGTCTGGGAGACGTTTGATTTTCTTCAAAATGACTTTTTTATCCTCAAGTTTCATTTTTTCACCTGACTTTATTTTTTATCATATGGAAATCATAGCGCCATTGGTTATATGAAAACAAGAAGGATACTGAAATATATATAAATCGAATAGCGGGTATTTGTTATTAGAATAACTAGTCCAAATAAATGACAACTATTTTCTGATTTATTACAAATGTTTTTTCAAATAAATTTGATTACCAAGAAAAGGTAGTGGTATATTTACTGAGGGATACTTTGAAAAACATATGATAGAAACAGTAACAGCATCATGAAAAAATTTTTTTATAAAAATGGAGGGATTGATTTGATGGAAGAACAGTATGTACAAGCAATGACGATCGCAGGATCAGATAGCGATGGAAGCGCAGGGATGCAAGCAGATATGCATACATTCTTTACAAGAAGTGTTTACGGTGTTTCTGTCATGACCGCATGTGTTGCAGGAAATTCTTACGGAATCGGAGCAAGTGTGACCTTGCCAACCGATTTTATCGATAAAGAATTTGAACTGATTGCAGAGGACTTTCAAATACGTGCAGCTAAAACAGGTATGCTAGCAGATTCAAATTTGATTGAGACAGTTGTAAAAAATTATCAAAAATATGATTTTGGTCCATTAGTCGTGGATCCCGTGATCGTAACGAAACATGGAAATCTTTTACTAGAAGAATCTGCTTTACAAAGCTTGAAAGAAAAACTTGTCCCTTTGGCAGAAGTACTGACACCTAATTTTTACGAAGCAGAAAAGCTGACTGGACGGACATTAGCAACTGAAGAAGATTTTGTGCAAGCAGCAAAAGAACTGCAAGATATGGGTGCGAAAAACGTCATGATCAAAGGACATCATGCAAAAGATGCGCAGCAAGAAACAGTCAACGACTACGTATTGCTTGAATCAGGAAAATCATTTTGGCTGAATGCGCCATTTTATCCTACTGACCGGATCAATGGAACTGGCGATTCGTTATCTGCATGTATTGCAGCCGAATTAGCTAAAGGAAAAACAGTAGAACAAGCAATCCGATTGGCAAAAGACTATGTAAACCGTGCGATTCGTGAAGAAATAAACGTAGGGCATAAATATGGACCAATCAATCATTGGGCAGCCGGTGAATTAGAGTAAAAGAAAGAGGTTGTGAAAAATTCGCTTAGTTTCGAGTATTAAGAAAAATTTTGTGAAAATGGCTTTCTACATTTTTGCATAAATTTGGCTTAATACCGAGAAACTGGCTTTTGAACACCGTTTACCAAGAGGTCGTGAGCCTGCCGTCCAGCTCCGAGTCATAAGGAACAAGTTCAAAAAACAGCTTCTCATGTTTGATGAATATTGTGACTTGTGATCGAGGAGTTGGCAGGAGAACACCGTTTATTCGGAAGAAGGGACTGTGACAAGATTTTTGTCACAGTCCCTTTAACCTTAGTATATTTTTCTCTACTTGAATGGAAAAATTATAAGATTGGAGAAAACAATCGAGAAATTTGTTGTTTGAATAACAGCCAGTTAGACATTTCCTTCACTGTTTCAGTTGTCATTGGTGAACAATGTGTCTCATCTTCTTTGAACTGAGTAGCAAGCTCTTCTAAAAACTCAGGATCGTAAATGACAGCACTTGTTTCAAAATTCAATCGGTAGCTACGAATATCTTGATTTGCTGAACCTACCATGCAGATTTCATCATCCATTATTAATGTTTTTGCATGGAGGAAGCCATTCTCATAGACAAGGATCTGTACATTTTCCTTGATGAGCTGACGAGCATAATATTGTGTTGCTCGATAAATAAAAGGATGATCCGGTTTATTGGGGATCATGATTTTCACATCGACACCAGAAGCAGTTGCGATTTTCAAAGCAGCAATGACACTTTCATCAGGAACGAGGTAAGGTGTCTGTATCCAAACACGTTTTTTAGCAGAAGTAATCAATTTGATAAACGAAAGCTTGATTTGTTCTCGTTCGTTATTTGGTCCGCTTGAGACAAGCTGGATGGACGTATCAGCAAGTTTGGATTCATCTCGATCGGCTTTTTTAAAGAAATAATTCAAATGATAGCCGACCTTTTTTTCTTCAGACACTGAAACGTTCCAGTCTGTTAAAAAACGAAGTTGAAGTAAAGAAGAAGCAGCACCGAAAATTCGTATATGCGTATCACGCCAATAACCGAATTTTTTTGTCGTATTTACATATTGATTGGCAATATTGAAACCACCGGTGTAACTGATCTTTCCATCGATCACAACGATTTTTCGGTGATCATGGTAATTCAATCGGAAACGAAGCAATGCTTTTTGCGAGGTAACAAATGTATGGACATGTCCACCATTTTTGATTAGACGATTGAAATCTTTTGCTTTTGTGCCATGGGAGCCAAATGCATCATATAATATACGAACTTCTACGCCTTCTGCGGCTTTTTCTTCTAAAACGCGTAAGACTTGCTGACCGATATTATCTGTCACAAATGCGTAATATTCGATATGGATCGAATGTTTGGCTTTTTTTAGATCTTGAAGCAGTGAATCTAATTTCTTTTGTCCGTCTGTGAGAAGAGTGACAGAATTCATTCTTGTCAGCGGCATACGATTTAATGAAGAGAAGAAGTCGACAAATTGTTGTTTGTCTTTGTCGCCCATGTCAGGATCGTAATGTTCAATGGTATCTCCTCTAAAAGACTGAAAGTTTTCTAATTCTTTCAAGTCACTTTGTCGGAGATAGAATTTTTTCTTATCCGTTAATCCACGTCCGAAAAATAAATATAATACAAAACCCACCCCAGGAAGGGCAAACAATACTAAGAGCCATGCCCAAATAGCTGCTACATCTCGGGGTTTAATCAAGATCGCCACTAAAGCAATAAGTGCATTCAATAGATAAAGGGCGGATATAATACTAGATACCACAAAAATGTTCCTCCTTACATACAATAACATTAGTATAGCATGATAGAAGAAAGAAGCCTACCAAGGTGAATATACTTTTCACTATTTTCATGAAAATGTAGGTAAATCGGGCTAAAGTAGTTGCTTTTTGTAGTTTAATAAGGTAGGATATTAGTACAGTTGAATATCTCCTTAGGGGAGTAACCGGCAACATTTTGTTGCGATAATATCAACAGTAAGTTAACCAAATGGTTTTCTGGTATTGTATGAAATGGTGAGACCTAAGACAAATGCGCATTTGTCTTAGGTCTCTTTTTTTTCAGACAGGACTAGGACCGAGATCAAAAAATGGGGGATGAAATTTGGAAAACAAGGAACAAGCACAACGAGCGGTCTATAAAGAAACGATCGATTCGTTGATGCAGCAAACGCAGAGCTCAACCGATGGATTGAGCACCACGCAAGCGAAGGAAAAATTAGAAAGAGATGGCTTGAACCAGCTAAAAGAAAAGCCGAAGAAGCCAACTTGGAAATTGTTCTTAGAAACCTTCAAAGATGCAATGGTTATCGTATTGCTGATTGTCGCACTTATTCAGATGGTCATGGGAGATTACATCGAATTCTTAGTTATTTTTGCAGTGTTGATGTTGAATTCTATCATCAGTGTTGTCCAAACAAAAAAAGCAGAAAGTTCTTTAGAGGCATTGAAAAATCTTTCAGCACCTGATGCTCGAGTGATTCGTGACGGTAAAGAAAAAACGATTCCGGCAAACGAACTTGTCGTAGGGGATATCGTGTTGTTAGACGCAGGCGATTATGTACCTGCTGATGGACGATTACTGGATGCAGGTTCATTAAAAGTAGATGAAGGCATGCTGACAGGAGAGTCGACTTCCGCAGAAAAAGAAGTAATGGATATCACAAGTACTGTTCCAATCGGTGATCGTACGAATATGGTATTCAGTGGAACAATCGTAACTTACGGACGCGGTAAATTCTTAGTGACTTCAACTGGGAACAATACGGAGATCGGACAAGTTGCTGGTCTTTTGGAATCAACAACTGAGCAAGTCACTCCGTTACAACGAGGTCTGGATAAATTCAGTAAAAAACTAAGTCTGGCTATTTTGGCATTATCTCTATTGATTTTAGGTATCCAATTGTTCCGTATTTATCTTGGAGAAGGTACAGGAGATATGACTGCAGATATCGTGAGTGCAGTGATGTTTGCCGTAGCCGTAGCCGTAGCTGCTATTCCAGAAGCATTACAGTCTATCGTAACAATCGTGTTATCTTTGGGAACGAATAAAATGGCGAAACGTCATGCCATTATCCGAAAACTTCCAGCAGTTGAGACACTTGGCTCGACAAGTATCATCTGTACAGATAAAACTGGTACATTGACACAAAACAAAATGACAGTTGTTGACTACTTTTTAGGGAATGGCGATACTGGAGATTTCACAAACGATCCTTCAAAGTGGACAGCTGACGAACGCCGTTTGATTGAAATCAGTGTCTTAGCGAATGATGCATCGATCAGTGAAGACGGTACTAAATTGGGCGATCCCACGGAAGTAGCGTTTATCGATTTTAGTGAAAAACTAAACCAGCCTTATCAGGAAATTCGAAACAACTACCCAAGACAAGCAGAACTTCCTTTTGACTCAGATCGAAAATTGATGTCTACTGGACACACGATCGATAACGAAAATTACTTATTTGTCAAAGGTGGACCAGATATCGTCTTCCAACGCAGTAAAAAAGTATTACTGAATGGCGAAGTTGTTCCGATGACGGATGAATTGATGAAAAAATTCCAAGAGCAAAATGAAGCTTTTTCAACACGCGCATTACGTGTACTAGCTTTTGCTTACCGTCCACTTGATAATTTTGATTTATCATTTGAAGATGAAGATGATTTGATCCTGGTTGGTTTGCTTGCTATGATCGATCCTCCACGTGCTGAAGTCACTCAAGCGGTGACAGAAGCAAGAAGTGCAGGAATCAAAACGATCATGATCACTGGTGATCACAAAACAACAGCTGTTGCTATCGCAAAACAAATCGGGATTTTTGAAGAAGGAAACTTAGCTCTGACTGGAACGGAATTAGATGAATTAACAGAAGATCAACTAAACGAAGTTTTAGAAAAAGTGACCGTTTATGCACGTGTTTCTCCTGAAAATAAAATCCGTATCGTTCGTGCTTGGCAAAATAAAGGTCATATCTCCGCTATGACAGGTGATGGCGTAAATGATGCACCAGCATTGAAACAAGCAGACATCGGGATTGCTATGGGAACTGGTACAGATGTGGCAAAAGATGCAGCAGCGATGGTATTGACTGATGATAACTTTGCTTCTATTGTCAGCGCAGTAGAAGTAGGACGTAACGTGTTTGATAATATCAAGAAAGCTATTTCTTATCTATTTGCCGGAAACTTAGGTGCGATCATTGCGATCATCTTTGCCTTAGTTGCTGACTGGTCCAATCCATTTACAGCATTACAACTGCTGTTCATCAATTTAGTCAATGACTCACTGCCAGCGATTGCATTAGGTACAGAAAAAGCAGAACCCGCTACGATGAACCGTCCGCCAAGAGATCCAAATTCAGGAATCTTTACGGACAAAACATTGATTTCTGTAACGTATCGTGGTGTACTGATTGGGATTGCTGTTATCTTCGCTCAATGGCTTGGCATGCAGCATTCACCTGAATTCGGTGTAGCTATGTCATTTTCAACATTGATTTGGTGTCGGACACTGCAAACATTCCCAGCACGTTCAAATACACAAACAGCTATCCAAGCAGGGTTCTTCTCTAACAGAAGTGTCTTACTAGCTGTAGTTGTATGTAGCGCGCTTTACTGCTTAACAATGATCCCAGGACTGAAAGAAGTCTTCTCTATCCCATCAGCATTTGGATTGACAGAAGTCTTTACATGTATGGGAATCGCTCTTGTGACAATCATCTTGATGGAAATCACGAAATTGATCATTGTACGAGTACAAGGAAATAAATAAAACGAATCAAGGAGGTAGTGACAGAAGTGGTCAGCTTCAAGAAATAAGAAGGAATGTACGAAAATTGCTTCTCAAATTTTTGTGGCATTTCGGCTTATTTCTGAAGAAGTTACTTCAGGAACACCGTGTATCAGAGGTTGTGAAATCAGCGTTCTGATCTGAGTATTAGAGAAACAAACGGAAAAATAGTTCCTCATATTTTGCCGTTTGTTGAGCTAATGCCGAGGGTCAGCTGATTGAACACCGTTTATTCGGAATAAGGGACTGTGACACGACGTTTGTCACAGTCCTTTTTTATTTATAATAGACGGAAAGTAAAACATTTTTTTATTCATCAAAAGAGATATAATAGATGAAAGAGGAGAACAATTTATTCTGAAAAGTGAAAACATCTAACAAAAATCAAAAAGTAAGAGGGATTCAAATGAATGAAAAAGAATGGGATGATTTTGCGGAAGAATATTATGAAATCCAGCAAGAATCACAAACAACTATTGCAGAAGATGTAAGAGAATATCTGAAGTCGGAGAAAGTCCTGCCTGCTGAAATAGTAGCAGATGTTGCCGGAGGATCTGGCAGATTTATTTCTTTAGCAAAAGAAGTTAATCACTACGATTTGATCGATTTTTCTTCAGGAATGCTAGCAAATGCAAAAAAAGAAGCAGAGAAAATTGACTTGTCAAATGTTTCCTTTATCAAACGATCATTAGAAGAATTTATCCAATCCAGTGAGACATATGAAGTGGTTTTTACAGCAGCGAACCCAGCTTTGACACATCCCAATCAATTAGAAAAACTGATGAAAAAGGCAAGCAAATGGTGCGTGATAATGAGAGTAGTGGAATCAATCGATGATATTTTTTATCCTATCGAAAAGCAACTAGGAATGATAGAAGAAGATCCTAATACAACCCCATTTATCATGGATCAATTTGAATCATATTTAATTGATAAAGGAATCAAAGTAAAGAAAAACGATTTTACTTATTTTGCACAGGAATCAATTACTGAAGAGTGGATGAAGATGTACTATGAAGATTACGCAAAAGATCCTGTTGTGACTAGATATATTCGCAAACTATTCAGTGAAAAACAAGAAATCATCAGTACGACTAGGTTGACCTATCGATTGCTTCTCTGGTCCAATGACAAAAAAAAATTCCCCCACATTTCGTGAAGGGATCTTTTTTATGCGTTTATTATATTTTGTAATAACGAATATCATTTTCAATTTTTGTAATCGAGAAAGGTACGTCTGATGTATATTCTGCGCTTTCTCCATGTTCAGGAAGCGATTCGCTGAAAATCATTTCATATTCGTCAACAGAGATTCGTTTTCGAGAATCCAGCATCTCTTGATGAGATTGTGCGAAGAGATATTCTTGATAGTTTTCCTCCAGATAACCTGTAAAAAATTCACTTACTGCACCAGAACCGTAGCTGAATAAACCAATGCGGTCTCCTGGCTGCAATGATTTCGAATTTTCCAGTAGAGAAGTTAGTCCAAGGTATAATGAACCAGTGTAAAGATTACCGATTCGTCGGCTGTAACGAATGCTTTCTTCATAGCGAGCCAGTAGCCGTTCTTGATTTCCTTCATCTGTTTGGTCTAATACGCTTTGCAATGCTTTTTTTCCCATCTTCGTATATGGGATATGGAAAGCAATCGCTTGATAATCTTCGAGTCCTCGACCCGATAATTCTTTATGTCGATTCCAAACTTTTTGGAACGATTCAATATACGTAGAATTAGACAAAGGTCCATCGACAACAGGAAATTCACTGTAATCTGGACGCCAGAAATCATAGATATCTTCTGTCAGAAATACGCTGTCGTCTTCGATCGATAAAATACGCGGATTTTGAGTGATCATCATCGCAACAGCACCGACACCTTGCGTCACTTCACCCCCGCTTGCCAAGCCGTAACGAGCAATATCACTTGCTATGACTAGTACTTTTCGTTCTGGATGATTTTTGACATATTCTTTTGCCATGTGCAAAGCTGCGGTGCCACCGTAGCAAGCTTCTTTTACTTCAAAAGAACGAGCAAAAGATTGGATTTTTAGTAAATGGTGGATAATTACCGCACTCGCTTTTGAATGGTCAATTCCGGATTCTGTTCCGACGATGACCATGTCGATTCGCTCACGGTCTTTTTCTGTCACGATCTTGCTGGCAGCATTTGCCCCTAGTGTAATGATATCTTCATTCGCACGATTGACTGCCATTTGGTCTTGACCAATACCGATATGATATTTTGCAGGGTCATCTCCACGGCTTTCTGCTAAATCTGTCATATCTAAATATAAATTAGGAATAAAAAAGGAAAGACGATCAATCCCTATTTTCATTTCAACACCTCTTTACTCATGATAAAAAACTTACTTTACTAAAGTATCATAAAAAGATTAAAAGAAATATAAAAAAGCGAATATTTAAGGATTGTTAAAATTTAATCTTAGAAAAAAACAACTGGAACAAGAGCTATTTGTTTTTATAGCAAAGAATGGTATATTTTTGTAGGAGGTGGCTTACTTGAAAGAAGTCGTAATGATAGATGCTGCAAGAACGCCAATAGGAAAGTATCGCGGAAGTTTAAGTTCATTTACTGCAGTTGAATTAGGCACACTTGTGACCAAAGAATTATTAGATAAAACAAAACTGAAAAAAGATAAAATAGATCAAGTAATATTTGGGAATGTCCTGCAGGCTGGTAATGGTCAAAATGTTGCTAGACAAATTGCTTTGAACAGCGGTATCCCAGTGGATGTCCCTGCAATGACAATCAATGAAGTTTGTGGATCTGGTATGAAAGCAGTGATTTTAGCACGCCAGCTGATCCAATTAGGTGAAGCAGAGCTTGTGGTAGCCGGCGGAACAGAGAGTATGTCACAAGCACCTATGCTGAAACCCTATCAGTCAGAAACAAATGAATATGGCGAACCAATTTCCAGTATGGTCAATGACGGATTGACTGACGCATTTTCAAATACACATATGGGATTAACCGCAGAGAATGTGGCAACTCAATTTTCTGTGAGCAGAGAAGAGCAGGATCGTTATGCCTTGGCATCCCAGTTGAAAGCAGCTCAAGCTGTTGAAGCTGGCGTATTTTCTGAGGAGATCATTCCGGTCAAGATTTCTGCTGAAGACGTGTTATCTGAGGATGAAGCAGTTCGTGGAAATAGTACATTGGAAAAATTGGGTACATTACGTACAGTATTCTCGGAAGAAGGAACAGTAACAGCAGGCAATGCTTCTCCATTGAATGACGGTGCCTCAGTGGTGATCCTTGCATCCAAAGAATACGCAGAGAATAATAATCTGCCTTATTTGGCAACCATCAAAGAAGTAGCGGAAGTTGGTATTGATCCAAGCATCATGGGAATCGCTCCAATCACAGCCATTCAAAAATTGACAGATAAAGCAGGAATAGCTTTACCAATGATCGATCTTTTTGAAATCAATGAAGCATTTGCGGCTTCATCTATTGTGGTCAATCGAGAACTACAGTTAGATGAAGAAAAGGTCAATATCTATGGAGGAGCAATCGCATTAGGACATCCAATTGGGGCAAGCGGTGCACGGATTTTGACCACGTTAGCTTACGGATTGCTTCGTGAGCAGAAGAGATACGGTGTTGCTTCATTATGTATTGGCGGAGGTTTAGGCTTGGCAGTCTTGTTAGAAGCGAATACGGAGCAAACACGTGAGGATTTGCAAAAAAAAAAGTTCTATCAGCTCACGCCATCTGAACGGCGCAGTCAATTAGTCGAAAAAGGTGTATTGACACAGGAAAATGCACTGATTTTTGAGGAACAAACACTTTCTGAAGAGCTCTCAGATCACATGATTGAAAACCAAGTGAGCGAAGTGGAGATCCCAATGGGCATTGCACAAAATTTCCAAATCAATGGCAAGAAAAAATGGATCCCGATGGCTACAGAAGAACCATCTGTTATTGCAGCTGCAAGCAATGGCGCAAAAATCTGTGGAGATATCTGTGCAGAAACACCTCAACGGTTGATGCGTGGACAAATCGTTCTATCAGGAAAATCGGAGTATCAAGCAGTGATCGATGCAGTGAATCATCGAAAAGAAGAACTGATTCTTTGTGCAAATGAAAGCTATCCTTCCATCGTGAAACGCGGGGGCGGTGTTCAAGATATCTCTACACGGGAATTTATGGGAAGTTTCCATGCCTACCTATCTATTGATTTTTTAGTGGATGTAAAAGATGCAATGGGTGCCAACATGATCAACTCGATTCTTGAGAGTGTAGCAGACAAATTACGGGGATGGTTCCCTGAGGAAGAGATTCTATTCAGTATTTTAAGTAATTTTGCTACAGAATCGTTGGCTTCTGCCTGTTGTGAAATTCCCTTTGAACGCTTAGGGAGAAGCAAAGAAATTGGTGAACAAATCGCTAAAAAAATCCAACAAGCAGGGGAGTATGCGAAGCTGGATCCTTATCGTGCAGCGACGCATAATAAAGGAATCATGAATGGTATAGAAGCTGTAGTAGCAGCTACAGGAAATGATACACGTGCGGTAAGTGCTTCGATCCATGCCTATGCGGCAAGAAACGGATTATACCAAGGATTAACAGACTGGCAGATTAAAGAAAATAAACTAGTTGGGAAGTTAACGGTACCTTTGGCTGTGGCCACAGTAGGCGGAGCTTCTAATATCTTGCCAAAAGCTAAAGTATCCTTAGCTATGCTAGATGTTGATTCAGCCAAGGAACTAGCACAAGTAATGGCTGCTGTAGGGTTAGCTCAAAATCTTGCTGCTTTGCGAGCATTAGTTACAGAAGGAATCCAAAAAGGACACATGGGGCTTCAAGCTCGTTCATTAGCGATCTCAATTGGGGCAGTTGGTGAGGAAATCGAGCAAGTTGCGCAAAAATTACGTGAAGCAGAAAAGATGAATCAGCAGACAGCTATACAACTATTGGAAAAAATCCGGGAAAAATAAAAGAACAATATCTTTAGAGGAATAAAGCAAGATTTGCAGTTATTTTAGTTACTGTAGATCTTGTCTTTTTTCTTTTACGAGAAAAATGTGTTCATTGTTAAAATATATTTCTAGCTATAATTAGGTGTGCGCACAAAATAGAAAAGAATGGAGAACTTATGAATAAGAAAAAATTTACTGTACTATTGTGTATTTGTTTCGGTTTATTTTTACTAGGATATAAAACACCAATGTCTTATGCACATATAAATGGTGGAGATTGGTCGTCACGTACATATAATCGGTATTGGATGAGTGAATTAAATGATAATGTACGTCTTTCAGAATTATCTATTCCAGGGACCCATAATTCAGCAACAGGAACGTTCTCAGGTATAGCAAGTGGATACGTAAAGACACAAAGTATCGATATCCGCAAGCAGCTTGACAATGGAATACGTTTTTTAGATATACGTGCGCGTGCTATTGATGGTGCTTTTACGATGCATCACGACAGGTACTATCTAAACCAGAATTTCGGTGATGTACTTAATAAAACAGTGGCCTTTCTTCGTGACAATCCTGGAGAAGTAGTCTATATGAGATTGAAACAAGAATACAGTAGTGTAAATGACCATACATTCAACCATATTCTTAATACAAGATATTTACAAGATAGTCGTTGGAGAGATTACTTTTATTATGGAAATGCTAATCCGACTCTTAGAGAGACACGAGGAAAAATCGTCATTTTTTGTAATTTCTTGGGAAATAATGTCGGAATCCCTTATCCGTCAAGTTTTGATATACAAGACTATTGGAATCCAGTGAATCCAAATGATAAACGGTGGGCCGTCGAGCAACAATTCGACAAGGCACACCAAAGCAGAGGAATAAATGGTGTCAAATATATCAATTATCTAAGTGCAAATGGATTTTGGAATGGTGTATGGGGATACGCAGATGTAATCAATCATTTTTCTTTTTACCGGATAATAAATAGAAATATCAAACATACGGGAATCGTACCTATCGACTATCCAAGTGAGTGGCTCGTTAATTCCATCATCGATATCAATCATCGTTTATTGAAAGACCGTGAAAGCAAAGGGAAATACGATGGATATATCACTTCTATCCAATGTGAAGCAGATACCTCAAAAGTTGTGGATTGGAATCAAGGAAATAACAGAGGAATCATTTACCATAACGCTGGGAGTAGAAATCAAAAGTGGTACTTAGATTATGATGTTGCGAGTAAAGCATACATATTGCGAAGTCAACGTAACAGGGATCATGTGTTAGCAGAAAATAGTTCTTTTGGTATAGATGTAACGAACCAGCCAAGTATACAAAATCGTGCAAGATGGCGATTGTTATCGTCTGGGCTAGAGCATATGCTAGGAGATGTGTATTATTTGCAAAATGCTCATAGTAACCGAATACTAGAAGTAAGAGATGGCGTATACAACAATAATCAAGAATTGATTACTGCGCCAGTCGCTCATATACAAAGACAACGATTTGTGATCCATAGAGAAGATTGATAAAGAAAATCAATCATAGCGAATTCATTAATTGTTGATCATTAGTTATTTATTCAACGGAACGAAATAATAAAAAATACTATATGACTATAAAGAAACCGCTTGGCATTTGTTTAACCTACCAAGCGGTTTTTTATTCAACCAACGGATTAACTTCAACAGTTTCTACAGTTGAATGTTTCTATCTTTCCGTAATCGCTGTCGCTGAAAATTGTTCAATTAAAGGAATCAAAGCCAATTTGACTTTGTATTTTCGTTCAAGTGCTTTTTCGATGGCAAATTCATTTTCAGCAGTCATAGAAATAGTTGCTAACTTACGAGGTTCATCGGCATTTTTTTCATAAATAACTACTTCTTGTTCATTTTGTTCTGTGTAAAATTTAGGATACTCAGCAACAGCTTTTGAAAAATCAGCAAAACTTAAAGCGGCATTCGTATCAGTTGAGCGTGTATTTTCAGTTGTGTCCGCTTTTGGTTCTTCCACTTTTTCTTCTGGCACACTGACTGTTTCTTCTGTCACTGGTGTTGCAACGGCTTGTGCAGTTGGTTCATCGTTTTTCAAACGTTGATCATTCCAGTAAGATACGATCTCAATAAGAAGATTGTCACGGAATCGTTCGAAAATACCGTTTTCTCCTGAACGGATCCGCTTTAATACAGTATTGAAATTATCATCGATAGGCACATTGATTCGTGTATCTTCATTTGTTTTTCCAGCTAATCCGATCGTTAAGATTTGACGGTTTTTGGGATCAAGCATGACTTGTAATGGCAAACCATAACGTCTCAAGCTTTCATTTTCTAGAGAACGGAATAACTGTCCTCTTACACTATCCAATGAAGGACGGAATTGATTTAATAATTTTTGTTTCTGTTTTTTCTTCATATGTTCTCTCCTTCGCTCATACCCTTTCGATTATAAGAAAAAAAAAGCCAAATGAAAAGGAGTAATGCAAAAAAACTTGCGTATACGCAAATTACAACAGAAAAATTTGCTTATTTTTCCATTTTTTGAAAGAAAAATAAAAAAATGGAACAGGTTATGTGGATAGATAACCTGTTCCAATCTTTTTATTTTTTCGGTATCAAGGCAAAAATAGGTAACTCAGGTGAATAAATGACTTCATGTTCGTGCCAAGTTGTGACCATTAGTGAATGATTGAACCGTTTTTTCAGCTCTTCGATGATTTGATCATGTGTCCAGTTTCTTGCAGGGAAATGTTGGATCTTCTCTGCATCGATCAAAAAGACAAAATCGGAATGAAAAGTCTGAATGACGTCTTCCGAGAGAGAATTCAAGCGTTCGATTGGATCCATAAAATCACCTTTCGTCTTAGAATTGGGTAGTATCTGGGTCTTTTGCCTTGCCAACTACACCATCTAACTGATCAATTTGTTTCATTTCTTCTTCTGTCAATTCAAAATCAAACAGTTCAGTATTTTCTTTGATTCTGCTTGGTGTGACAGATTTAGGAAGAGGAAGGAATCCGTGTTGCAACGACCAACGTAAAGCGACTTGTGCGATCGTCTTGTCATGCGCTTCAGCGATTTGTTTCATTTCAGGGACATCGAAGATTTTACCAGTGCCTAATGGGCTATATGCTTCAAGGATCATCTCATGTTTTTTTGCATACTCAACTACATCTGGCTGCAATTCACCCGGTGCAAGGAAAACCTGATTGACCATTGGCATGATTTTTGCTGTTTTAGCAAGTGTATCTAGATGGTGGGGCAAGAAATTGCTCACACCGATTGCTTTGATTTTACCTGCTTCATACAGTTCTTCAAATGCACGCCATGTATCTGCGTTTGCTTGTTCCCAATTATCACGAAAAGCAACTGGATTTGGCCAGTGAATCAAGAACAGATCTACATAATCTGTTTGAAGTTTCTTTAATGATTCTTCAAAAGAAGACATCACAAGTTCATAACTGTGATTGGCATTCCATAATTTTGTTGTTAGGAAGATCTCTTTTCTAGGAATGCCACTTTCCTTAATCGCTTGGCCGACACTTTCTTCATTCTTGTATCCTTGGGCAGTATCGATATGGCGATAACCTGCAGCCAGTGCTTCTTTAACAGAGGAAACAGCGACATCCCCATCAGGTGTTTGCCATGTGCCGAATCCTACTACTGGAATTTCGTAACCATTTGATAGACGATACGTGCTTGTTAATGAATTCATACTTTCAGCTCCTTTTTTATTCGTTCATCTATAAGTTTAGCGCATTTTCCAAAAAAAAGAATCCATTTTGTTTCTACTATTGAAATTTTTGTTTAAAAGAAAATGATTTTGATTCTGGTATTTTTGATTTTTTTTCCGTAAACTAAGACAGAAGGGAATGAGGAAATGGATATCTATTTAAAAAAAGCAATCCTGCATATTATTGACAGAGAGACGGGTTCGCCGGTCTTTTCGCAAAAAGAGCTGGATCTGACAAAAGAATATATTCGTGATTTTCTTCAAAAGAAAATCCAAAAAATCTCTTCTGCCCAAACGAAAACTGGACAATTGGCAGAAGAAAGCATGATCGTTGAATCACTTAAAATCGCTCAAGAAAATTTTGTGGAAGCAAGTGAAGCAATTGTTCAGCGATGGTTCGATATTTACCAAGAAAGTGAAGAGGCGCCAAGTGCAGATGTATTTGTCGTTTTGTATGAATTAGATACAGTGATGTACTTATCTTTATTGAAAGTCAATTATCGTGAGGCTTATACGCATTTTGTTGAAGCAGACGAAGTAGGAATTGACAACCGTTTGATTTTGAACCGAGCAATACTAGGCGCGAAAACACAAAAAGCAGATGAAGCCTTCGCGGTGAACTTGTCCGATTGGACCTATGAATTGATTGAAAAAAAATATGAGTTTTCCGGTAAAAAAGAGCTTTATTTTTCTGGAAGAGTGATCGAAAGTGTTCCTGCACCTTCTTTAGAAGAAAATGTAAAAGTGATCCAAAAAGTAGCCAAGCATCTTGGAAAAAAATTCGAGACAGAAGAATTTGATATCATGGCTGATTTAAAAGAAGCTGTCTATGACACGATAGAAGAAAAAGGACGGTTGGATCATGAGATGATCGCAGAAAAAGTCTTCAAGGAAAACATTACGGCAAAACTGGCTTTTAAAGAAGAAGTACAGGAACAAGGGTTTGTCCCAGAAGCACCTCCTGTAAAAGAAGTACAAGAAATTTCTGAGAAAAAATTTGGAAAACAAAAATTTAAATTATCAAACGGAATCGAACTGATTGTACCAGTCGATGTATATCGCAACCCAGATTTGATTGAATTTGTGAATAATCCAGATGGTACGATATCTGTGATGATCAAAAATGTGGATGAAGTATTAAATCGTTTATAAAAGTGACTGGAACATTAGATGTTCAACTACCGATGTTTAGTTGAATGAATGGTCCATGAGAAGGATCTGAAAGGACGAATATAACAAAAAAAGAGCGTGAGACAAAAGTAAAGAACACTTTTGTCTCACGCTCTAAAAACGTATAAACGCTTCTGTCCCAGCCTCTTTTTATCTAATAAAATTTTAAGACCATCGATTATTGATCGATTTTTTCTGCCGCATTTTTAGGGACTTCAGAAGCTTTTATTTCTTCCCAGCTTAATACACCTTTACGAGGATTGACTTTGAGTTTAAGATACGCATTCATCTTTAATGGATGTTCTCTTTTTTCGCGAAGCGTCACTTGTTTTTTTTCTCCATCTTTATTATAAGCCGCTTGCTTGTAGGTATAAGTCGTGAATTTCTCTCCGTTATCTGCTTGGATAGCTGATATTTCGCCATTCGTCGTGATTTTTGTATAATAGGCTTCACCGCCGTAAAAATAATGATAAGCTGCAAAACTTCCGCCGAGAAAGATGCCTAAAACGACAAGTACGCCAATTAATTTTTTCATGTACTTCACCTCTCCTCTTATTATTAACGAAATAGAAGATTTCGTCTATTGAAAGTTGTTGGCGACAGCTGAATTTTAAACTTTTCCTCATTTTGTTCTTATTGCTTCAAAAGAAAGGTAAGGACTAGCTTGAAGCTTTTCTCAAAAAACACAATTTTTTATTTATAAAAGGTACTTTTCTCGTGTGTAAGATAGGCGAGTGCTCTTAGTTTGCTTTGACCAATTTTGACGTATAATAAGCTTAGTTCGAATCTTACAAAAAGTAAGCCGGACGTATTCTTTTTGATTTATTCAAAAAAAGACTATAATAAAAAAGTGAGAGCTGAAATCCTTCAGTGATCTATATTATTTAGGAGGTTTGTAAATTATGGCAAAAGAACATTACGACAGAAGTAAACCACACGTTAACATTGGTACAATTGGACACGTTGACCATGGGAAAACTACTTTAACTGCTGCGATCACTACAGTATTAGGCAAAAAAGGCCTAGCAAATCCTCAAGACTATGCTAGTATTGATGCAGCTCCAGAAGAACGTGAACGTGGAATTACGATCAATACCGCACACGTAGAATATGAAACAGAAAAACGCCACTATGCGCATATCGATGCACCAGGACACGCGGACTATGTGAAAAACATGATTACAGGGGCAGCCCAAATGGATGGTGCCATCTTAGTCGTTTCTGCAACTGATGGTCCGATGCCTCAAACACGTGAACACATTTTGTTGTCACGTCAAGTTGGTGTAAAATACCTAATTATTTTCTTGAACAAAGTAGATTTAGTCGATGATGAAGAATTGATTGATTTGGTAGAAATGGAAGTTCGCGAGTTATTAAGCGAATATGGTTTCCCAGGCGATGACACTCCTGTGATCAAAGGTTCCGCATTAAAAGCATTGCAAGGCGATCCCGATGCTGAAGCTGCTATTATGGAACTGATGGATACAGTGGATGAATATATCCCAACGCCAGAACGTGATACAGATAAACCATTACTATTACCAGTGGAAGATGTTTTCTCCATTACAGGACGAGGAACTGTTGCCTCAGGTCGTATTGACCGCGGTGCTGTTCGTGTCGGTGATGAAGTAGAGATCGTAGGGATCAAACCTGAAACACAAAAAGCAGTTGTCACAGGTGTAGAAATGTTCCGTAAAACGTTAGATTACGGGGAAGCTGGAGATAACGTCGGCGTACTGTTACGTGGTATCCAGCGGGACGATATCGAACGTGGACAAGTACTTGCTAAACCAGGTTCCATTACTCCACATACAAAATTCAAAGCTGAAGTGTACGTGTTGACCAAAGAAGAAGGTGGACGTCATACACCATTCTTTAACAACTACCGCCCACAATTCTACTTCCGTACAACTGACGTTACTGGAACAATCACGTTACCAGAAGATACAGAAATGGTCATGCCTGGTGACAATGTGACGATTGATGTTGACTTGATCCACCCAATCGCTGTTGAAAACGGAACGACCTTCTCGATTCGTGAAGGTGGCCGTACAGTAGGTTCAGGTATCGTTACAGAAATCGAAGCATAAGAAACGCGACTCGAATATTTTGGCAATGAAAAATGTTTAAAATGAAAAAGCGGTCAAAACAGAAATCCTGTTTTGACCGCTTTTTTTATTCTACAATTGTACAATAAGAGAGGGTAGGAGCCGTACCTCACGCTTTGGTTCAGTCTCTTTTATTTATACTGTGAGTATTTCCTTACAATACGCAGTTTTTAGTACTTTCTTCGTATCCATTTTTTCAAACCACTTATTCGACCTTGTGTCTGCTCAACTGGCGCATTATCAATAATCAGCAAGGCAATCATAACGTATGCAATCCAGCTATCTCGCGAATATAGGGTGTAGCGTGAGACCCAGTTCGTAGCGTACTTGCTTTTGTATTCTCTTAATCCATGGAAAGAATAAAAATGAGAGCCAAACTCGTAAACCAAGTAAGCAATTCTTTCCTGTAAAAAACTCTTTCTGGAAGTACCAACATTTGAAAGAGGGGCCATCCCTAAATTGAACCATTGGATATGTTCTTCTTTCATATAAGCAAACAAATGCAGGAACAAGAAATCCATACTGCCGGAAGGTGCTTTTTTGGGATCATATCGCATCAAATCGATCGTTCCTACTTTGTTGTTCGTGTAAGTAGGCATGATCGTCGCAAAAGCGACAATTTCTTCTTGAGTATTTTTGACTACAGCAATAGGCGCTCTTTGTAAATAATCTTCAGAGAAAAAGCCTAAAGAAAAACCTTTTTCTTTTCGTGAACCCAACCAATTATCAGAAATATTTTTGAAAATACTCATTTGCTCAGCAGAAAATGGCGGTTGTAAGACATCAAATGTAAATCCTTCTCGTTCAATTCGGTTCAAGACAGCCCGAGTGCCCTTCATTTTTTTCCCTGATGTTGTAAAACTATTCAGGTCTACATAAGCTTCTTCCCCCATTTTAATGAAGTCATAGCCGAATTCATGCAAAATCATAACGATCTCTTCGCTTGTTTCGTAGAAAACAGGTAAATAACATAATCGGTCTGTCTCTTCGATGAAAGCTTCAATTGCTTCTGGAAAATCTTCTTTCTTACCAGAAGGATCGCCCATTACGACGCATTTATTATTGAAGCAAGCGAATTGGAGAAGCACAGTTGGTTCACCGTCTTTTTCGTAGACAAACATCCGCTTGTCTTTTAAGAAGATCAATTGACTGTCGGAGTTTCCTCCATAAGTTGTGAGGATCTTCAGTGCCTTTTCTTCATTAAAGGCTTCGCCAATCTGTTTCTTTTCTCCTTGAAGAAAATGGACAAATAGAACGATCATGAAACTAACGGCGATAATGGCCAACAACCCTGAAAACCAAATCTTTTCAGAAGGGAATAAGAAAAAGGAAATAAAATGGTGACGCCGATGTGGAAAATCAGGCAGATTGTATACACCAATAACAATATAAAGCAATGTCAATGCACCGATAATGATTCCATCGATCGTACGCCATTCCCACGAATAGATGAGTTGTTCCCGAAACAGTTCGTTTTTGGACGCAAGAATGATCAGAAACAGAATAGACAAGAAAATCACCGGTGTGAAGCTAAAATCGCTTAATAAAACATAAAATAAAGCGAGTGCGATCAAGAAAATTGTAGGCAGATAGGCTCGTTTTACGCGTGCAGCGATCCCTCTCCCCATAACAATCAAAAGAAATCCTAATAATATACTAGGAAACTGGATAATAAAGTGGAATTTCAATGGGTTCAAACTATGAAGCCAGCGAAACTCTGTAAAAGCTTGCGGAATAGTGGCAGAAAGTACCAACATGATTCCAGAAAAGTATAAAAGTACAACCACGATTTTATGCGCGATTTCTGTTGCTAACTGCTTAGGGATACCTGAATAACGCTGATCAAAAGTGGAACCGATATTTTTGAAGAAAAAGACGATTCCAATCAAAAACGGAATGATGTAGTAGAACAGACGATAAAGCAAGATCCACACAACGACTGTTTCTCTTGGCACACCAATAGCAGATAATCCGATAATCATCATCACATCGAAACTGCCGATCTCGCCAGGAATCATAGACACGATCCCTATCACTGAAGCAGCAATGAATAACGGAATCGTTTGCCACAGATCGATTCGGATTTCCATTAGGTAACCAACAGAAAGGAAACTGAACAGGACACCAGACCATTCCAATAATGAAACAAGCAAGAGCTGTCCTTGCGTTTTAAGTGAGGTACCACCAAGGAATCCTTTCTTTTTGAAAGTAGTGAATAAAAAGACAACAGGAAAATACAGACCACCGCCAATCAGCCATATCCAATATTGCTTCAAGAAAGGAGCGACTGGTGTGAAGACTACAAGTAAAAAAGAAAGCAGACTGTAAATAGAAAGTCCAGCCATCAAAAACAAGAAAACTTTCGATAATGCTTGGATCACGTTTCTGCTCTCTTTCTTTTGTCCATATAGTTCAGAGCGAAGCCCCACACTAACAAACCCGCCGAAACCGGCAATATTATTGATTGTATTGATCAGCCAGCTTGTCTCAAACAAGTAACGAGGATTCTGCTTTTGTTCAAGCATCCGATTCAAAATAATATCATAACCAATCATAGGTAACACAGAGACAAGACCAATCAACAGCATAAGTCCGCTTTTCCAAATAGGTATAGTGGCAAACGTTTCTCCTAATTGCTGGATAGATAGAGTTTTACCGATGGACATCAATTCACCGACAATAATGACAATGACAGAAATCAAAAAGATTGTTTTGAACAGTCCTAGATGGTTTTTCAGCCATTGTATGGTAGTTTTTATCAAATAAATCACCTTCTATTCCTAATAATTATGTTTCAGAAAGAAATTGAAGAACTTCTCGGTTGAAGCGTTCAGGATCTTTTCTAGCTAATTCATGTCCTTGTTCTTTTACAAGTACAAAAGAAGCTTTTGGTATAGTTTTAGCTATATACAGAGAATGTTTCAGCTTGATTACATCTTTTTTTCCTACAATAATTAATGTTGGGGAGTTGATTTTTTTTAAATCATTTTCTGTAAGGCCGATATCATGTAGCAATAGTTTAATAACTAACAGATTTTTGCGAAGGCTTGGGCGAAATAAAGAGAGCAACCATACCCATGCATAATGAAAATTGCTGATGACTCTGGCAGAAAAACGAACACCTTTAACTAGCGTGTTTCCAGAATTTAAAATCAGTCGATGAACTTTTTGAGGAAAGCTGCTAGCAAATACCAATGCCAAATTTGCGCCATCACTAAATCCAAGAAAATCTGCCTGATTGATTTTTTCTAGCAACATAATCGTATTCAGATCCTCAGCCATCAAATGAAAATTCAATATAGATGCTTCATTTGTTGAACGGCCATGTCCTCTGCTGTCTACTAGATAAACGGTATAGTAGCGTTCAAGTACGGGAACCTGTTCTGAAAAAAAGCGGCCGCTGCCATCATTGCCATGCAGTAAAAAGAGTGGGAAGCCTTGACCACTCTTTTCATAATAAATTTTGCTCCCGTCTGACATTTTTGCATATTTCTTTTCTTTTTTCACATAATCACCTACTGTGTAAAGTATAACGATTATAACAGTCATTGGGCAATTGTTTTTACTGAAAAACAACGATCATTTTCGTAAGATGATAAAAAACACAGGAAAATTCATTTTTTCTTAAGGTGTACACAGAATTTAAGGAAGAAATAGCCAAGAAGATAAAGAAATAGTAAGATAAAAAAGATGTCAAAATAACTAGGTGATGAAATGAAGCGAAAACGATTATCTATTATCCGTATTCTTTTTTACATGATCATTCTAACGGTCATTGGTGCGGTGTTGTTTTTAGGAGGAAGAACTTATCGCTCGGTAAAACGGGTGGAAAGCTATCAAATAGAAATAACGACAGCTGCAAAAAATTATCATATGGAAGCATACGAAAAATTGATCAAGGCAATAATCTTGACCGAATCAAAAGGAAAAGGCACAGATCTCATGCAGAGTTCAGAGAGTTTGCATGGAGAAGCCGATGTCATTGATAATCCAGCTGACAGTATTGATCAAGGGGTCAAATATTTGGCGGAGATGATAATGGAAGCAAAAAAACAAGGATGTGATCTGTGGACTGCTGTCCAAGCGTATAATTTTGGGAAAGATTATATTGCCTACGTAAAAAATCATGGCGGAGAAAACACAGTAGAACTAGCAGAAGCGTATTCTAAAGATGTGTTGAGCCCACTTTTAGGAAATGAAGAAGGAAAACAGTACCGCTATTGGCGGATCCAGTCCTTGCTTTACAACGGCGGCTATCTCTATCATAATGGAGGTAATATGTTTTATCCTGATATTGTCAAAATGAATGAAAAAATAATAGAGACTTACGAAAAAGTCTTTAAATAAACGAATAGGAAATATCCGAACATAATAAAATGAGCTGAAAGAAGGAGTGCGCAAATAGTGGAAAAAAGGCAAAAAATGGAAAATCAAAAAGTGGGGTACACAACCAAAGATTGGATGTTGCGGTTTGTGAAGGGAATGTTTATCGGTTCAGGATTTATCTTGCCGGGGGTCAGCGGGGGTGCATTAGCAGCTGTTTTTGGCATGTATGAGCGACTGATTTCTTTTCTAGCCCATATCACAAAAAATTTCAAAGAAAATGTTTTGTTTTTCCTGCCTGTTGGTCTAGGCGGAGTGACAGGCATCTTTTTACTTTCTTTTTTAGTCAGTTTTTTATTAGGGGCGTATGAAACAACAATATTGTGGTTTTTTGTTGGGTGTATCGTCGGAACTGTTCCTGCGTTATGGAAAGAAGCAGGAAAAAAAGGACGAGATACTTCTGATGTAATCATCATGGTTGTTACTTTTGTTCTGGCTTATTTGTTTTTATTATACGGTGCTCGATTATTTGATGGACAAGTCGATCAGAATTTTGGGACTTGGCTGATCGCCGGCGGATTGATTGGTTTAGGTATGATTGTCCCAGGATTGAGTCCTTCTAATTTTTTGGTATATATGGGATTGTACAAAGCGATGGCTGACGGATTTAAAGAAGTTCGGTTTGAAGTTATCTTGCCGATTGGAATTGGTGGGGTTCTTTGTGTCCTTGGCCTGTCAAAAATCATGGATTATATTTTCTCAAAGGCATACAGTAAGCTATTCCATTTTATTTTAGGCGTCGTTTTTGCTTCAACGATTATGATCATCCCTACTGATTACGCGGGATTGGGAGTCGCTGGAGTGCTAGCTTGTCCTGTTCTTTTTGTAGCTGGTACAGCACTAGGATGGTGGATGAGCCGTTTGGAAGAACAATATAAGTAAAGATAGTTCGATAATAAAAAACAACACACGGGTGATTCATACAAAAAAGGTCAGCATCTTTTTCGTAAGAATCATTCGTGTGTTTTTCTATAAATTTTATAAAAACAAGTTGTTTTTAATCTTGGAACACGCTAGACTTAAACACGTGATTATTTTTGAAAGTTGGCGGAAAATGGAGAAAAAGAAAATGAATGGACTTACACAGCAAGAAGTAGTTCAGAAAATGGCTTCTGGCCAGCAAAATGACTACCAGGAAGATGCATCAAAAAGTACAAAGCAAATATTCAGCGATAATATATTGACGTTATTCAATTTTCTGAACTTCGGTATCGGAATTTGTCTGTTATTTGTAGGTGCTTATTCCAACATGGCGTATTTAGCAATTATTATCGTAAATATCGTTATTGGAATTTATCAAGAAATACATGCAAGAAATCTTGTACGAAAATTATCGATTGTTTCCCAATCAGAAGTACTAGTGATTCGGGACGGTAAAGAACAATCGATTTCTACTAAAGAGCTGGTATTAGGAGATTTGGTAAAGATCGGAGCTGGAGAACAGATACCAGCCGATTTGCAGGTCATATCAGGACGGGCAGAAGCAAATGAAGCTCTTTTGACAGGTGAATCTGACTTGATTGTCAAAGAAGCTGGAGCTGAATTGCTTTCTGGGAGCTTTTTGACAAGTGGTTCTGTCATGGCTGAAGTCATCCGAGTAGGGGCAGATAATTATGCTGTCCGCTTGACTAGCGAGGCAAAAACCCACAAAGCTATTCATTCTGAACTTGTAGATTCGATTCGTAAAGTATCCAAGTTCACTAGTTTCGTGATTAT
Source organism: Enterococcus sp. E5-162 (assembly GCF_035725965.1). Classification (NCBI taxonomy): domain Bacteria; kingdom Bacillati; phylum Bacillota; class Bacilli; order Lactobacillales; family Enterococcaceae; genus Enterococcus; species Enterococcus sp. E5-162. Next base: position 67,841 of record NZ_JAPRFV010000007.1, read on the forward strand.
TCCTTTAGGGATCATACTATTTTTGGAGGCACTGTTCATTCGCGATGCTTCTATCAAGATTTCAGTTATTGCCTCTGCAGCAGCTTTGTTAGGGATGCTTCCAAAGGGATTAGTATTGTTGATAAGTATTGCGTTAACGACAGGTGTAACAAAACTGGCAAAAAAACGGATTCTTGTTCAAGACATGTATTCCATTGAAACACTTGCTCACGTCGATACATTATGTTTGGATAAAACAGGAACCATTACTGAAGGGAAAATGAGTATCCAGCGTGTAGAAGCATTACATCCGCTGTATGAAAAAGCTATTCCAGAAATTATGGGAACGTATCTTGCAGAAAGCAGTGATAACAACATCACCATGCGGGCGATGAGAGAGTATTTTGAGCTTTCTAATCGTTATGATGTAACAAACAAAGTCGCATTTTCTTCTGATCGCAAATGGGGTGCGATGGAGTTTCCAGAATTAGGAGTCGTATACGTAGGAGCACCTGAACGCTTGGTGGAAGAAGATCGACTGCCAGATAGTCTAAAAACAGCTCAAGCGAATGGCTATCGCGTCCTTATGTTGGGGATTGCTCCAAATCAGCAATTAAACGAAGAAACCCCCGCGTTTGTTGAGCCAGTTGCTCTGTTTGAAATCGATGATCCAATCCGAAAAAATGCGCCAGAAACACTAGCTTATCTTCATGAGGAAGGCGTTGACCTGAAAGTAATCTCTGGAGATAATCCATTTACTGTCTCCAATATTGCTAGACGTGCAGGATTACCGAATTATGATGCGTATATCGACCTTTCTCAGATTACTGAAGAATCGGACGTGCGAGAAGCCGCGCATCAATATACCGTTTTTGGTCGAGTGAGTCCTCAGCAAAAGAAGTTACTGGTAAATGAATTAAAAGATAGCGGCAGAACGGTTGCGATGACAGGTGACGGCGTGAATGATGTTTTGGCATTAAGAGAAGCAGATTGCAGTATCGCCATGGCAGAAGGTGACGGAGCGACACGTCAAATTGCTAATCTAGTATTGTTGGACTCTGATTTTACGACATTGCCAGAAGTCCTGTTTGAAGGACGTCGAGTAGTCAACAATGTGACGAAAGTCTCCGGTATCTTTTTCATCAAAACGATTTATTCTTTTATTTTATCGATTATCTGTGCCGTTACAGCTATTGGATTTCCATTTATCCCTATCCAGATCACGCTGATTGATTTGGCGATTGAAGGGTATCCTTCCTTCTTTTTATCATTTGAACAAGATAAACGCAAAATCACTTACCGTTACTTGCCTACTGCACTTATCAACGCTTTGCCGAATGCCTTGCTTGTAGTAGTGAATATCATAGCAGTGTATCTACTTGGAAAAACGTTCGCGTGGGGAAGTAGTGAAACCACTACGTTGATGTATTACTTGCTAATTGGAATCAGCTGCATGGCAGTTGTAAAAGCTTGTTATCCTTTCAACCCGTTGCGAATATTCTTAGCAGTAACAACAATCGTAGGGATATATGTAGCTGCGATGCTGTTCCACGGAATTTTGGAAGTAAACTTAGGTTTAGGAGAAACCATAGGATACTTCGTTATGTTCATGATCGTAAATATTGTCCTTCGATTATTGTACTGGAAGGCTGATATTCAAAATCAGCTACTGAAAAGAGTAGCAAATTGATGCTTAATTAAATAGAAATGTGTTATACTTGAAAAAGAATTGAAATATGATACAATCAAACATGTATAATTGTGTCCTTTAAAATCGCACTGATTTCAGTTAGTGCGATTTTTTACCGGTTATTCTCCTGAAATATCTTTTGTTAAAACGAAAAGATATCAATAAAGCAGGGGGTGGAAAAATGGCTCAACGGATTCCTCAAGAAGTTATCGAAACGGTACGCAGTCAAACGAATATCGTTGAGGTGATTGGACAATATGTCCAATTGAAAAAGTCTGGTAAAAACTACTTAGGGTTGTGTCCTTTTCATGAAGAACGCACACCATCCTTCTCTGTTGCAGAAGACAAGCAGATCTTTCATTGCTTTGGTTGCGGTAAGGGCGGAAACGTGTTTACTTTTCTTCAAGAACTAGAAGGACTGAGTTTTCCAGAAGCAGTGATAAAAGTAGCAGATTTCGAACAGATTCCGTTGGAAGATCAATGGCGTCAGCGAACGGTAGCTGTACAAAATCCTGAATCTGCTACAGGAAAATTGATTGCTGCTCATGAAAAAGCAGCGGAAATCTATCATCACATGCTGTTGCATACAAAAGCGGGACAGCCAGCCTTAGAATATTTGCAAAGTCGTGGGTTGTCTTTAGAATTGATTGAAGAATTCAATATCGGCTTTGCACCTAATGAACGCTCGTTTCTTCAGCAAGTCTTCAAGAATGAATCATTCTCAAATGAATTGTTAGAACGTTCTGGATTGTTTGTCACACATGATGATGGCCGTATGTCGGACCGTTTTTACCAAAGGGTGATGTTTCCCCTTCGTAATCCTCAAGGCCAGACAATCGGGTTTTCAGGACGCTGGCTTGCACCTGAAAAAGGGCAGGAAAAAGATCAGCCCAAATATTTGAACAGTCCGGAAACAGAATTATTCAATAAAAGACAAGTTTTATTTAATCTTGATAAAGCAAGAAGCGATATCCGAAAAAATGGAGAAGTCGTGTTGTTCGAAGGTTTTATGGATGTGATTGCTGCATGGCAGGCTGGTATCAAAACTGGATTAGCTTCCATGGGAACAAGTCTGACAGCTCAACAGATCCAGCAAATGGAAAAACTGACGAAAGAACTGGTTTTTTGTTATGACGGAGATAACGCAGGTTTTGAAGCAACCAATCGAGGGATTGAATTGCTTCGGCAAAATAGTCGCTTAGGACTTTCGGTCGTAGTCGTTCCAGAAAAGCTTGATCCTGATGAATATCTCCGTAAGTATGGGGAAGCATCTTTTCAAGAATTAGTGGCTCATGGGCGTGAAACAGTTTTTACTTTTAAATCACGTTATTTGAAACAAGGGAAAAATTTAGAGAATGAAAAAGACAAAATCGAGTACCTTGAAGAATTATTAGTTGAACTTAGCCGAGTCGTTTCACCAATTGAACAAGATATGTATTTATCGCAGCTGTCCACAGAGTTTCAGGTCAGCAGAGAGACGATACAAAAACAATTGCGTGAGCTCCGAAGAACAAATCAGCAAAATCGTCAAGAACCTCAGGAAAACCAGTATACGCAGACCAAGAGACAAGAAACTGCACGGAAGAAGAGACCGTTGACGCAGGTAGAAAAGGCAGAGCAGATTCTGTTGTACCGCGCATTTAAAGAAGTTTCTGTCCGCAATATTTTAAAAGAACGAGAATTTCAGTTTATCCACGACGCATACGCAGAAGTTTATTTTTTATTCGATGCATATGTCTCACAACATTATGAATTCAACCTTGCAGAGTTTTTAGACTTTTTGCAAGATGAAAATTTAAGGCGGTTGGTGGTGGAGATCGAATATTTACCGGTGGCAGAAGAAAGTTCGCCACGGGAAATCCAAGACTTGCTAGATGTGATCAGCAAATCTGGCTTAGCTGATGAAATAACATTAAAAAAACAAATGCAGCAAGAAGCCAGACGTACTGGGAACAAACAGCTTGAGCTTGAATTGACGATCGAAATCATCAATTTAACGAAACAGTTAAAACAAGCCAAATAGCTACTCAAGGGGGGCCTTCTTTTATGGCAAATGGAACAGATAAAAAAAAGTATGAAGCAGCAGTAGCAGCTTTCATCAAAGAAAACAAACCCAAACGACAAGTTGTATATGATGATTTATCCAATCAGCTTGCTACACCATTCACTTTGAATGCAGATGAAATGGACAAATTGATCCAAAAGATTGAAGACGCAGGTATCAGTGTGGTGGATGAAAATGGTGATCCATCAATTCACAGCTTGAAAAGTGCTGAGAAAAAAGCTGAACAGGCAAAAACAGAAGATCTATCTGCGCCAACCGGTGTAAAAATCAATGACCCGGTTCGTATGTATCTGAAAGAAATTGGCCGTGTCTCCCTTTTAACTGCGGAAGAAGAAGTAGCGTTAGCATTGAAAATCGAAGAAGGCGACCAAGAAGCAAAACAGCGTTTAGCAGAAGCAAACCTTCGTTTAGTAGTAAGTATCGCTAAACGTTATGTAGGGCGAGGCATGCAGTTCCTTGACTTGATCCAAGAAGGAAATATGGGGCTGATGAAGGCAGTTGAAAAATTTGACTATCGCAAAGGGTTCAAGTTTTCTACTTATGCTACATGGTGGATTCGTCAAGCAATTACTCGTGCAATCGCCGACCAAGCACGTACGATCCGTATTCCAGTTCACATGGTAGAAACAATCAATAAATTGATTCGTATCCAGCGTCAATTGTTGCAAGACCTAGGAAGAGAACCTACGCCGGAAGAAATCGGTGCAGAAATGGACCTTCCGACAGAAAAAGTCCGCGAAATCTTGAAAATCGCGCAGGAACCTGTTTCTCTTGAAACGCCAATCGGTGAAGAAGATGATTCTCATTTAGGTGATTTCATCGAAGACCAAGAAGCAACAAGTCCAGCAGAACACGCAGCATATGAACTACTAAAAGAACAATTGGAAGATGTACTAGATACATTGACTGATCGGGAAGAGAATGTCCTTCGCTTACGTTTTGGCCTAGACGATGGACGTACGAGAACACTGGAAGAAGTAGGAAAAGTATTTGGTGTTACTCGGGAACGTATTCGTCAGATCGAGGCTAAAGCGTTGAGAAAATTACGTCATCCTTCTCGTTCAAAACAATTAAAAGACTTCTTAGAATAAGCATGAACTATTGATCAGAAGAGAAATCAGTAAAATGGTTTGGTTTATTTTAAAAGAAAAAAAGCTTGGGACTACGCGGTCTCAAGCTTTTTTTTCTATAGGGAAAAAATTTATTCATTATTTTTAAGTAAATCCTAAAAATAAGCTATTGGCGTGACGTATAGAATATGATAGATTAAATGGTAGCGTAAACCTAGTAAAGGAGCCGATCGCTAAGTGATGAAAAAATGTCCAAATTGCGGATCGAAAAAAATGGATGAGAACAATATCTGTCCAGACTGCGGTCATCAACTAACTGCAGAAGATCAGCAAACAAAAGAAACAATCGAAGAAATAAATGCAGATGAAACTATGCAGGATAAATCAACTGAAGACGCAGTCTTTCCTGATACAGAATTAAACGATCCAATCGAATGGTCGGAATTGAAAGATCTACCTCTCGAATCTGTGATGGAATTATTCGAAAAAACAGAACCAGAAGACGATGTATCATCTACTCACGATAAAGTAGCCAATAAAGAAAAAATGGAACAGAAGAAAGTGACTGTTCATGAGACTTTGGAAAAATCAGGAAAGAATCAAGAGGAAACCCTTGAATCAAAACAAAAAAGAAGAGTAGCTGAACTAAAAGAAATCGTCGAGAATGAGGAAGAAAATTCGATACTATCCGCCTATATCAAAGCACATCGTGAAGATACAAAGGAAGAGCACGCGGAAGAGCTGCTCAAAATGATCAGTGAAAAAATTGCACAGGAAAACAAAGTAGAACCAGAACATGAAGCTGAAAAAGACATTAGTAGAGTAAACGCTGCAGGTAAAGAATCAGTAAAAACGAATGATCTAAAAACGGATGTCCCGGAAAAAACTGAAACATTGTCTGAAAAACAATCAGAAGACGAGAAATCGAATGGATTGCCGGAAGCAGAGAAAAAAGAAATGCTCGAAAAAGCAGACAAGAAATCAACAGAGTCAGATAGTATAAATAATGAAGCCGATGCTGAAAGTCAATCTGCAAGTGAAGATAGCACTGTTCTTGAAGCTAAAATAGAAAAAGAAGAGAACCAGCCTGAGCTGATTGAAGCAGAAACAGAATCAACAACAATCGTGCCAAATACTGTAAAAACGCCTCAAGAATCAAACCTAGAAAAAAAAGATCTAGATAAGACACAAAAGAAAAAATCAAAAAAAGTGCCTTATCTCGCTTTAGCAGCAGTTCTTCTACTAGGTGGGGGAGGCTGGGCTTATTATGACCATCATCAAAAAGTAGAAGCCGAAGTAGCAGCAGAAGCAAAAAGACAGCGACAAATGGAAGACCTTCACGGGAAACTTGCTGCCTTTTATACAGATGATCACCATCAATTTATTCGTGCAGATATGATTCATCAAGATCTATCGAAACTAAAAAATGATTTATCAAGTCTTAAGAATGAAAAAGGATATTCAGAGTTAGAAACAACTTATCAAGATATCCAATCTAAGATCCAAGATATCCAGAAAGTGAATGAATGGTTCGTAGCTCCTGTGATCGTCGATGATCATCTAGCAGATGACATCAAGTTGAAAGCAGATAAAGAGATACAAACGATCGAAACGGATAACACAGATTTTGGAAAATTGATTCAACAAGCACAAACAGAAGCTAAAAATCAATATGCTGAATTGCAAACAGCTAAAGAAAAAACAGCTATAGTCTTTAAAGACGGAAAAGTAGTGGGTTCAGCGACACGCGACCAATACAAGACGGCAAAAGAAGCAGTAGAAAAGGTGAAAAATACAGATCTATCTGCTCAGTTGAATGAACAATTGAAACAAGTAGATAAGATGCTCACTGATAAAGAGAAAAAAGAAGAAGAGGAAAAGAAAAAAGCAGAAGAAGCGAAAAAAGCAGCTGAAGAACAAGCAAAACAAGCCGCTCAACAAGCTGCCGCTCAAGCCGCTCAACAAGCTGCGGTCGCACAAGCAGCACAGCAAGAAGCGGCATCCTCGACCCCGTCCTCTTCAAACTCAGCAAATCAGCCAATCAAATCTGCCAGAGCAAGTGATATTGCCGATGCATCTAATCCAGCATGGACGTGGGCACCAGGTGTCCAAAGCAAAGTGATTGCTACATGTATCCAACGTGGATATATCGTTGAAGGAGGATACAGATTAGAAAAAGCCAGAATCGAAAATGGGGAAGGCTATTACAATCTATATGCCACTTCAACAAAATCTGCATTGATGAAAGGCATTGGAGAAAGTGCGTTGCCATTTTATATCGTAACGATCAACTGTAAAACTGGGTGGTTCGGAGGAAATGGGAGCAATTAGTTTTAGCTAAACGAAAGAGGTTGTGAGCCTGCCGTTTCACTCTGAGTCACAAGGAACAATTTCAAAAAACAGCTTCTCATGTTTGATGAATAGTGTGACTTGAAACCGAAGAGTTGGCAGGTGAACATCGTTTATTCGAAAAAGGGGAGTATGACACAACTGTCGTCATACTCCTTTTTTCACCTTTCCAAAGCAAGGCTCAGCTATTCAAGTAGATAACATTATGTTATGATAGCAAAGAAATGTATTAAGAAAACCTTTCACTATAGAGGGAGAAAAAAATGAACGATTTATTAGCAACTATATTTACAGGTATTATTATTGATGAAAATGAAAAAAATTACTTTGTCCAAAAAAATGGGCAAACCTTTGGCTTAAGCAAATCAGAGGGCGAGCACAAAATCGGTGAGGCAGTGGAAGGATTCGGCTACCAAAATCAAAAACATGAAAACCGGATCACTACACAAATTCCAAAAAGTCGCATCGGTCACTATGCATTTGGAATCGTTACTGCTACACGAAAGGATTTAGGGGCATTTGTCGATATCGGTCTTCCAGATAAAGACTTTGTCGTATCTCTTGATGAATTACCGACCATGACAGAGCTGTGGCCTAAAAAGGGAGATCGTTTGATGATTTCCCTTAGAGTTGACGCAAAGGACCGTGTTTGGGGGAGCTTAGCAGACGAAAAAATATTCAAATCTTTAAGCAAGTATGGAACAGAAGAAATGAAAAACAAAGATGTGATAGGAACAGCCTACCGTTTGAAATTAACAGGTACATATGTTTTGACTGAAGATTTCTATCTTGGGTTTATCCATCCTTCTGAACGATATAACGAACCTCGACTAGGCGAGCAGGTAAAAGGGCGTGTGATCGGTGTCCGACCAGATGGTGTACTGAATCTTTCATTGAAACCAAGAGCGTATGAAGCAATATCAGATGATGCACAAATGATTTTAACCATTTTAGAACGTTCTGCAGATCAGCAAATCAACTTTACAGATAAATCAGATCCAGAAGACATCATGAAAGCTTTCGGCATCAGCAAAGGTGCTTTTAAGCGAGCATTAGGCAATCTTTTGAAACAAGGACTGATTAAACAAGAAAATGGTGTGACAAAATTAGTCAAAAAATCTAATTGAGAATCCCTTGCATGTTTTTCTTAACTAGCTTATAATAATTTTAATTAACACAGTGCTATTGTTTTTCTAAATTGTAATTATTATAAATTGTTGGGGTTGAGTAAATGGTCATGAATGCTATTTCGGCGATGAAAAAAACAAAACAGCAGCTACATGAATCGGGGTTCAAGCTGACACCGCAAAGAGAAGCTACCCTGCTTGTGCTTTTGGAGAATGAGAAAGAGCATTTGTCTGCAGAAGAGATCTTCTTTTTAGTGAAAAAAAAGAGTCCAGAAATTGGACTTGCTACTGTTTATAGAACCCTTGAAATCTTGACAGAATTAAAAATTGTCGATAAAGTAAGTTTTAATGATGGATTAGCCCGTTATGATTTGAGAAAAGAAGGCGCCAAACATTTCCATCATCATTTACTATGCTTGAACTGCGGCACGATCGAGGAAGTAGAAGAGGATCTTTTACTTGAAGTGGAGCAAGTAGTAGAAGAACGTTATCATTTTTTAGTAAAAGATCATCGGCTGACGTTCCATGGAATCTGTCAGGAATGTTATGAAAAAGAAAAAAGAAACCAGTCCGTCTGAGTGTCTAGACGGCTTTTTCTTTGCTCAGATTATGGAAAAAGACTATCAGAATGAAGCGGTATCTGATATGATAGAGAGGCATGAGGGGGATTATTATGAAAGAGCAAATCAACGATTATCTCCACTACTTGAATATTGAACGGGGATTATCCGCCAATACACGTCAAAGCTATGAACGTGATTTGGAACAATACTTGCATTTTCTAGAAGAGCAGAAAGTTGCTTCATGGCAAGATGTCGATCGTTTTTTAGTCATCCGTTTTCTGGAAAAACTGCATGAAGAAAAAAAAGCGACAGCAACCGTTACGCGGATGATCTCAAGCCTCAGAAGATTCCATCAGTTTTTACGACAAGAGCGTGTTACGGATCATGATCCAATGCAGCATATCGATACGCCAAAGAAAGCGCAGAAATTACCAAGTACATTGACGCTGGCAGAAGTAGAAAAGCTGATTGAAGCACCTGATACGACAAAAACGTTAGGGATAAGAGATCGTGCAATCTTAGAAGTCATGTATGCTACTGGGATGCGCGTCAGTGAATTGATTGGATTGAAATTGGGAGATCTTCATCTTTCTCTTGGGCTGGTACAGACAGTCGGTAAAGGAGATAAAGAGCGGATTATTCCTTTAGGTGATTATGCGATCCAATGGCTGGAACGCTACTTAGACGAAGCACGTCCGTTACTTGTAAAGGACGCATCTGAAATGCATGTATTTGTCAATAATCACGGAAAAGGTCTTTCCCGGCAAGGAATCTGGAAAAATCTGAAACAGCTAGTAAGAGAGGCTGGGATTTACAAAGAAGTAACGCCGCATACGCTGCGGCACAGCTTTGCCACCCACTTGCTAGAAAACGGAGCAGATTTGCGGACAGTACAAGAATTGTTAGGTCACGCGGATATCTCTACGACACAGATTTATACACATATCACGAAAAAAAGGATGACAGATGTTTATAAGCAGCATTTTCCAAGGGCTTAGTCATAGGAAGGTGAGAAGATGTTAACACATTACCGAAAAGAAAACCGTAAAATTGCTATGGGACTGTTGAGTTTCCATAAGAAGCTGACAGGTAAGTCTTCTTTGTTGAAGGAGATAGATACGTACGAATCTGAAGATGATTATGAACTTTTTTTCTTTACGCCAGAAGGTTCGACCAACATTCAAGGAATCATTGGTGTTTATTGGGCAACGAACGATCAGCTGATCATCCATGACATTTCTTTGAATCCATCTTATCGTGGTGAGAATATGGGCTTCCAAATGTTAGATGAATTACAAGAAAAGTATCCGGATGTCTCCATCCGTGCAACTGAAATCACAGAGCCTTATATTGGAAAGTGGCTAGCAAAGAAAAAGAAGAAAGAGTGAATGAGTTGACGGAGATCAATATTAAATTAGATGTATTCGAGGGACCTCTCGATCTGCTGCTTCATCTGATTCAGCAAATGGAAATCGATATATATGATATACCAATTGCTACGATCACAGAGCAATATATGAATTATATCCATACAATGAAAACACTAGAGCTAGCTGTTGCAGGAGAATACCTAGTGATGGCTGCTACATTGATGGCAATCAAAAGTAAGACGTTGCTCCCTATCCAAGAGTTTGTTACAGATGATGAAGAACTATGGGAAGAAGATCCTCGAGAAGAATTGGTCACTCAGCTTTTAGAATACCGTAAGTATAAGTATGCGGCTGAAAAATTAACAGAAAAAGCAGAGGAACGAAGTCTTTATTACACAAAAGACCCTATGAACATCGATGGATTGGCGGATGTTGAAAAGCCGTTGAAGCGAGGACAAGTCAAAAAAATCGATCTGATCCGTGCCATGCAGAAAATTTTGGAACGTAAGAAATTTTCTCAAAAAGTGGAAAAAACGATCACGCCGGATGATACAACGATCGAAGAACGAATGATCTTTATCGAAGAGCGTATAAAAAGAAATACGCATGGCTGTACCTTCAACTCTTTTTTTGAGTCGCCTTCCAAAAGTGAAGTTGTCACTACTTTTATGGCTTTGCTAGAGTTGATGAAAAAAGGACAGATTATTGCGCAACAAAAAGAAAACTATGAATCAATTATGCTTTATCCAGCAGTAGGAGATACCGAACATGACGAAATTAAGTGAACTTGAAGCCCTTCTTTTTATTGTTGGCGAGGAAGGAATCAGTAATGAAGAATTAAGCGGACTGTTGAATCTCAGTGAAGCAGAAGTCGCAAATTTAGTGAAAGAATTAAGAGACTCTTACGCTCAAAACCCGCACTCAGCTTTGCATATTTTTGAAACGGAAAGCCATTATGTATTAACGACTAAAAAAGAGCTAGCGCCATTGCTCAAGCGATATGCGCAAGGAACATCGAACACGTTATCTCAAGCCGCTGTCGAGACTTTAGCAATCATTGCCTATAAACAACCAATCACACGAGCTGAGATCGAGCAGATTCGAGGCGTTCAGGTTTCAGGAGCGGTACAGCGTCTGGCTGCTCATAAACTGATTGAAGAAAAAGGCAGAGTAGAAGGACCAGGTCGACCGATATTATATGGAACAACTGGTTACTTCTTGGATTATTTTGGGCTGAAATCATTAGAGGAACTGCCTGATACACAAGAAATGGAAATTTCACTTGAAGAAGATGTGTCACCAGATCTATTCTTTGATGGAATGAATAAAGGAGAACAATTGTAAATGGAGAGATTACAAAAAGTAATTGCCCACGCTGGCATTACTTCTCGTCGAAAAGCAGAAGAATTTATCCTTGCAGGACGTGTAAAAGTAAACGGACAAGTTGTAAGAGAATTAGGGATAAAAGTTGGAAAACATGACACTGTGGAAGTGGATGAAGTGCCAATTTATCAAGAAGAATACGGTTATTATTTATTATACAAACCTAAAGGAGTCATTTCTGCTGTAGCAGATGACAAAGGAAGAAAAGTCGTTACGGACCTTCTGCCGATGGTAAAAGAACGAATTTACCCCGTAGGTCGACTGGATTACGATACTTCGGGTATCTTACTGCTGACAAATGATGGAGATTTTGCCCAGCGCCTGACACATCCAAAACATGAAGTGGATAAAGTTTATGTCGCAAAAGTAAAAGGGATTGCGACAAAATCAATGCTTGCACCTTTGGCAAAAGGAATAAAGATCGAAGGACGAAAAACGTCTCCAGCTAAGTTCCAAATTTTATCAGTGGATCCTAAGACAAATCACAGTATCGTGGAATTGACGATCCACGAAGGACGGAATCATCAAGTGAAAAATATGCTTCAAGCAGTTGGGCTCCCTGTGCAAAAGTTAAAACGTGAAAAATACGGTGATTTGACATTACAAGGTCTACGCCCTGGGGATTATCGTGAATTGAACAAAAAAGAAGTCAGCAGCTTATTGAACCATTCAAAATAAACACTTACTTTTTATAAGTGTTAAATGTTGCGTTTTTTGAAGAGATATGTATAATGAATATGTAAACAAAATTTATATAAGGTTCGTCTTCAGGGGCAGGGTGAAATTCCCGACCGGTGGTTATAGTCCACGACCTATTTTGCAAAAAATAGCTGAATCGGTGAAATTCCGATACCGACAGTACAGTCTGGATAAAGAAGATAGGGCTTATTTGACGCACACTTGATCAAATAACTCTAACTCTATTTTCCCTGGAAAATAGAGTTTTTTCATTTGGAGAGAAACGTCAAAAAGTTCGCTGAAGAGGAGTCCTAACAGGAGGATTTCAAATGAAGAACACCCGTGTACAGAAAATGGTTGCAGTAGCGATGTTTGCTGCGATCGCATTAGTTTTACAGTATTTTGCTTTTCCGATCATGCCGGCTTTTAGTTTTTTGAAGATTGATTTTAGTGATATCCCGGTATTGATCAGTATGTTCTTATTCGGTCCAGCGGCCGGAGTAGCAACAGCGTTCTTGCGTTCAGTATTACATCTGCTGACTACAGGTTTTTCTCCAGATAACCTAGTGGGAGACACAGCTAGTTTCTTATCAACAACGATCTTTACCTTTCCGATTTATTACTTCTTTAGTGTAAAGAAACAGCATAAAGGAAGAAATAAATTTTTAGGTGTGATTACAGGAACGATTGCTCTGACTATTTTCATGAGTATCGCGAATTATTTCGTTATTACGCCTCTTTACTTAATGTTTTTAGGACTGAACGCGACACAGATGTTGGGGATGTCTTTAGCAAATTATGTATTGATTGGGATTGTTCCTTTCAACTTAATCAAAGGATTCATCGTGAGTGCTGTCTTTTTAGTGCTACATGCGCAACTTCTTCCATGGTTAAGTCGAAAACAACATCAGTTGGAACAACGTCATACAGCAGTTAAATAAATGTCAAAAAGATCAAGAAATTCTTGATCTTTTTTTTTGGAAAAAAATACAATACATGCAATATTGTAAACGTTTTATTTGTCTGTTTTGAGTATTTTTTTTATTTATGCATAAAAATCAATTGGTTCTTTTGAAATGTGAAATCCTTCTCCTTTTAAAAGACGGAAATGTTTGTTTATATAAAAAAGGAAACGCTACAATAAAAATGAAGAAAGCTTTAAAAACCTAAGAGAAGGGGGAGGAAATAGGAAAAAACGAACTTTTTGAACAAAAGTTTTATAAAATGCGTGTTATTATTTTTGTTCTGGTACTCTTTTTGATAAAATAACATTAGAGCCAAAAATGATGTCTCTAACGGAAAAGAAAGGAAGAAGAAGATGGAACAAACAAAGAAGAAAAAATTTCAAATGCCTTCAGCGTATACGGTCTTATTCATTATCATTGCAGTAATCGCTGTACTTACTTGGTTTATACCAGCTGGGCACTATAGTGTAGACGATGCAGGCAACATTGTCGCTGGATCATATGAACGAGTACAACAAAATCCTCAAGGGCTGTGGGATATTTTCATGGCGCCAATCAATGGGATGCTAGGTGTACCAGCGGGGGAGCTAACTAAAGAAACACCTGCTGCAATCCCAATCTCTTTCTTCATTTTAGTTGTTGGTGGATTTTTAGGTATTATCAACAAAACAGGTGCACTAGATGCCGGAATTGCTTCAGTTGTGAAGAAATTCAAAGGAAAAGAAAAAATGCTTATTCCAGTATTGATGCTGTTATTTGCATTAGGCGGATCTACTTATGGAATGGCAGAAGAAACGATTCCGTTCTATGCTTTACTGATCCCAGTTATGATGGCAGTAGGCTTTGATACAGTGGTAGCAGTAGCCATCGTATTAGTAGGGTCTCAAGTAGGTTGTTTAGCTTCAACGGTCAATCCTTTCGCAACAGGCGTAGCTTCACAAGCTGTTGGGATTTCGATGGGTGAAGGTATTGGTCTTCGATTCTTGATGTTCGTTATTTTGTTAGCTATTTCTATTGTATATGTGTATCGCTATGCATCAAAAATCGAAAAAGATCCAACAAAATCATTAGTATACAATCAACGTAAAGAAGATATGAAACATTTCGATATCGAAGCAATCGGTCGCCAAGAAGTAATCACGAAAAAACAAAAACATGTAAATGTATTGTTCTTCATTACTTTTGGTATCATGATCATCAGTTTGATTCCTTGGACAACCTTGAATGCGAATTTCACAATTTTTGAATCGTTGACAAACTGGTTAACAAATCTTCCAGTACTAGGTACTGTTTTAGGTAAAAGCATGCTTCCACTAGGTGACTGGTACTTCCCAGAAATTACTATGTTGTTCTTAGTCATGTCAATCGTCGTAGCAATCACGTATGGTATGAAAGAATCTGAATTCGTCTCTGAATTTTTAGCTGGTGCTTCTGACTTGATTGGTGTAGCTATCGTAGTAGCTGTTGCTCGTGGTATCCAAGTAGTTATGAACAACGGGTTGATTACAGACACTATCTTACACTGGGGCGAACAAGGATTAAGTTCATTATCTTCAAGTGTATTCATCATCATTACATTTATTTTCTATATTCCTATGTCATTCTTGATTCCTTCAACTTCTGGCTTAGCTGCTGCAACAATGGGAATCATGGGACCTATGGGTGAATTTGCCGGTGTAGGGAAGGATTTAGTTATCACTGCTTATCAATCTGCGTCTGGCTTAGTAAACTTGATTACACCAACATCAGCTATCGTAATGGGTGCTGTAGCGATTGCTCGTTTCGATGTTTCAGTATGGTGGAAATTTACTGGTAAATTAATTGCGATATTATTTGTAGCCATCTGTGTGATCCTAGGTGTAGCAGCAATGTTCTAAACCTAGACAAATACAGGTACAAGGTCTATCATAAGAGTGAAGAAACCGATATACGGCTATCGATAAGCACGTGGATAAGTCGATTGCTCCATTCAGTGAGTGTTTTTTCTTTCATCATTTGTTAAGAACATTCTGCTTGCTGATGGAGCAGGCTTAAAACGTCATTATTAGAGAAGAAGAGGTTGTGTCGGAGGCATTTGACATAACCCTTTTTAACATATTAGGAGGTTAAAATCATGAAACAATTTGTGACAGAACAACATCATGAACAAGCATTAGAATCATTGAGCGAATTGATCCGTATCCCTTCCGTACTAGATGAAGCAGATTCAGGGAAAGGACACCCCTTCGGTAAAAAAGTGATTGAAGCTTTAGACAAAGTATTGGAAATCAGTGAAAAGCTAGGATTTAGAACATTTAAAGATCCAGAAGGCTATTACGGTTATTCAGAGATTGGCTCAGGAGATGAATTATTCGGTATCTTGTGTCATATGGATGTTGTTCCGGCAGGCGACGAAAACAATTGGGAAACGAAACCATTCGATCCAACCGTAAAAGATGGCTGGTTAGTTGGTCGTGGCTCCCAAGATGACAAAGGTCCTTCCATTGCGGCAATGTATGCTGTAAAAGCTTTGATGGACGCTGGCGTGGAATTCAAAACACGTATTCGTTTTATCTTTGGTACTGATGAAGAAAATTTGTGGCGTTGTTTAGAAAAATATAACGAAAAAGAAGAAGGCATTACGCAAGGATTTGCGCCAGACGCTGAATTCCCTTTAATTTATGCGGAAAAAGGCTTATTACAAGCTTACTTGACAGGCCCTGGAACGAACGATTTTTCTGTAAAAGCTGGCGGGGCGCTGAATGTTGTTCCTGATGCAGCTCCTTATTCTGGTGAAAAGATTTCTGAAGTAAAAGAAGTATTGAAAAAACACGGATTCGATTTCGAAGAACAAGGCGAAGGAATCGTCGTTCTTGGTAAAAGTATCCACGCGAAAGATGCCGCACAAGGAGTGAATGCTATTTCTCGTCTGGCAATCGCTCTTTCAGAAGTATTCGATTTTGGCCCAATCAATTTCTTAGGAAAATTAGTTCAAGAAAATGCAACTGGTGAAGCAGTCGTGGGCAAGACAGAAGATGAACAATCTGGTGAGCTAACGATGAACTTTGCAAGTTTGGAAATCACACCAGAACAAACAAAAATCGGTGTAGATATGAGAATTCCTGTGACATTCAAAAAAGAGGATTTAGTAGCTAAATTAACGAAAACAGCAGAAAAATATGAGTTGTCTTATGAAGAGTTTGACTTCCTAGATTCATTATACGTGCCATTGGATAGTGAGTTAGTGAAAAACCTATTGGGGACATATCGCGAGATTACTGGAGACATGACTGAACCATTTGTATCAGGTGGCGCTACCTTTGCCCGTACGATGAACCAGTGTGTGGCATTCGGTGCGATGTTCCCTGATACTCCTGACTTCATGCATCAGGCAAATGAACGATGGGAATTAAGCAGTATGTATAAAGCAATGGAAATTTATGCAGAAGCAGTGTATCGTTTGTGCGCTAAATAAAAAATAATCATATAAAAAGGCGGATATTCAAATGGATATTCCGTCTTTTTTATTTGGTGCTGGAAAGTTTGCATTTTTCTCTTATTTTTTTTAAGGTATAATCATACTTGATTGAGAAGAAGGTATAAACTCAGATAGAAAAGGTGGGAGAAATTGAAAATATTTAGACGAATACTAATTGGCTTAGTCATTATTTTAGGATTACTTGGCGGAGGCGGTTATTACTATATACAGCAAAATACGTACGAACCATCGTTAGAAGCACAAAAGGTGGTAAAAGAAGGAAGAAACAAAGAAGATTATTTGTTTTTTGAAGGAGAGAAAAAGAACCAGGCAAAGTCTCCATTACTTATTTTTTATCCTGGTGCTCTCGTAGACCCAGAAAGTTATAGTATTTGGGCGCAAGATTTAGCAAAAAACGGCTACTCAGTTGCTATTGTCAAAATGCCTCTTGATCTAGCAGTGATAGGTGGAAACAAAGCGGATAAGATCAAAGAAGATTTTCCGGATTCCGATTATGTGATCGGTGGTCACTCTTTAGGCGGTGTCATGGCAAGTCGATATGCGAATAAGAATCATTCAGACAGTCATTTAAAAGGGGTATTCTTCATGGCAAGCTATCCCGATAAAAAAGGAACATTGAAAGAATCAGCTGTCCCAGTTTTATCCATTACAGCAACTAAAGATAAAGTATTGAATCAGAAAGCTTATGAAGAAGCCAAGCAGTACTTACCAGAAAGAACAGAGTATGTATCAATCAACGGCGGGAACCACGGAGGCTTTGGTAGCTATGGTGAGCAAAAAGGAGATGGAGAAGCAGAAATTTCTAACGCAGATCAGCAAACTGTGATTGTCAATACATTGGAAAACTGGCTGAAAAAGTTGAAATAACCGAAATGGGTCCTATAGGGTCTATGAAAAAACAAGTCAAATAAATAGATAATAAATATAACTTTCAAAATAAGTCGGGATTTCACGGAATGGGAGAAACAGATCCCGGCTTATTTTCAAGTTTAGAAAATCTAGTGTTCATTTTTAAAGCTTAGTTTGACTTAAATTTTGTTTTCTAATAAAATCGCCCGAACTGGACATTTTTGATACGCTTTTCTTACATACGCTTCTTCTTCCGGCATGACGAACTGTTGATGAGCCTCTGGTTCTTGGGCAAATAAAACGATTCCTTCTTCATCATAATCGAAAATATCCGGCGCTTCGATTTGGCAAAGACCGCATGCAATACAGCGTTCAGGTACAAGTTTACATAGTAGTGACATTTCTAACCATCCTAACTTAAGGAGAATAATATGATTGTTTTTATTTTATCGCTATTTTCATCAAGAAACAAGCTGCGAGTCAGCTCTCTTTACCAGCTCCTTGTGGGAAAACGAACGACTTCAGTACTTATTTTCGGATTTACTCACGAACTTTTATTTGCTCATAACAGTTTTCCAGAATTGAAACAGGACAAGTTTTCTCAGATTATGCAAAAACTTGCACAGCAAGGCTGGATCGAAATAAATGAAAATGAAGCAAAACTAACGTCTGCAGGAGCAGATAGGTTGTCTGAACTTCACACAGAATATACTGGTTTGCGTTTTGACCGATATGGACGAACTGGGGAAACTAGTTGGCGGCTCATCAAATTTGCTGTTCAAGTGATTTCTAATCTGGCATCTGGGAACCAAAATTATCTTCCAGCAGAGACAAGTCCTTTTTATACTTTTCAACTGAAAAAATGGCTTAGTGGAAGCAGATTGTCACGTGGAATTTTGATTGATAGCGCGTATGAAAGTTTAGCGCAGCTGTTTTCGGAGATACCAGAAGGAGCAGCCGATTTTTTAGCTAACCAATTCTCTGGAAATGATCGAACAGGCCTTCTGCCATATCAGCTAGCAAAAACCAATGATGAGTCAGCTGTTTATTTACAACAAAGCAGATGTATCCATCTTTTGCTCGCACAAATAGAAGAACGGCCAGATTCGCTATGGTATGTGTTGATTGATCCGTTATTACAGCAAAATTTCAATCAAAGCATGATGATCACCAAGCAGATGTTTATGAATGGTCAGACAATTGACCAGATTATGGCAATCCGTCATTTAAAAAAAGGGACGGTAACAGATCATCTTATTGAGTGGGCCTTGTTTTTTGATGATTTTCCATACGAGCGGATTCTCTCTCAAGAAACGGTCGAACGGTTGGAACCAAATAAGGATTCCGTGCGCGAGTGGCGCTTCAGCGAATGGAATGTAGATGGACAATTAGATTATGGAGAATTTCGTTTGTATCAAATCTATCTATTGAGAAAGGAAGCGATACAGAATGTTAATAAATGAATTAAAAAAATATTTTGGATTCGATTCATTTCGACCCGGCCAAGAAGAAATTATTCAGGCGTTGCTTGATGGAGAAGATACTCTCGCTATTTTGCCTACAGGAACGGGGAAAAGCCTATGCTATCAATTAACAGGGTATTTAATGGATGGGATGGTCCTCATCGTGTCACCGCTACTTTCTCTCATGGAAGATCAAGTAACACAACTGCAAAAACGAGGGGAAAAACGAGTAGCTGCTTTCAATAGCTTGCTTTCGCGAGCTGAAAGAGGATATGTTCTCCGTCATCTGTCGCAATATAAATTTTTATTTTTGAGTCCGGAAATGTTGACTAACCCTTCTCTATTAGAGCAGCTGAAAAAACAGGATATAGCGCTATATGTAGTGGATGAGGCCCATTGTGTATCACAATGGGGGGTTGATTTTCGGCCAGAATATCAACAGTTAGGAAAAATCCGCGAGCATTTGGGAAACCCAGTCACATTGGCTCTAACGGCGACAGCGACAGATTTGGTAGCGAAAGATATACGTCAGGTGCTATTTGATCGACAGCCAAAAGAGGTTAGACAATCAGTCAATCGACAAAACATCTCGCTTTTTGTTCGAAAGACGCAGCAAAAAGAACAAGAACTTGAACAATTCATGGAAAGAGCACAAGGTGCGGCAATTATTTATTGTGCAACAAAAAAAGAAGTCGAACGCTTGTATCATTTATTCAGGGAGCGCTTTTCAGTTGGATATTATCACGGTGGCCTTGACACAGCTCAAAGAAGACAGCTTCAGCAACAGTTTGTAAAAAATCAGCTGCAGTTTCTCATTGCTACGAACGCATTTGGTATGGGGATCGATAAATCTGATATTCGTTATGTGATCCATTACGATTTGCCAGACAGTCTGGAAAACTATGTACAAGAAATTGGTCGAGCAGGCAGAGATCAAGAAGAAAGTGCAGCAATCCTTTTATATCAAAGTGGAGATGAACGTATTCATTATTTCTTTAATCAACTTTCTAGAGAACAGCGACAAAGTTTTGAGCTTTATTTGGAATATGCAGCAGAGCAAGCGCCATTTGATGAGCTGCAAAAAAAATGGATGGAGTTGATCCAACAGTCTGAAAAACCAGAAAATTGGGTGGAACGGCTCAAACGCCAGGAAAAAGAAAAAGAATTCCGCCTACAGCAGATGCTTCGTTATATCCATGAAGAAGACTGCCGCAGAAAATTCATCTTGGCCTATTTTGGTGAAGAACTTTCCGAAAAGCCGCAGAATTGTTGTGATATTGATGGCGCAAAAGTAGAACTTCTACCAAAGAAAAAGGCTTTTTCTAAGACTGAACCGCTTCATTGGGAATCGATTTTACTAAATTTATTTAAAAAAAACATGGAACATTGATTTTTTAGGACAAGACACTTTTTCCTATGGTATAATACACACGATAGAGTTTAGGAGGTAAAACAGTGAGCAGAAAAGATAGACATCAATCTACAGAAAATAACGAAACACAAGAACCATGGGAACAACCAATCTATGATACAGATGATGAGGTTTCATCAAGAAGTTCTCAGAGACAACAAAAGAAAGGAAATACATTATTTCTTTCGCTATTTTTGATTTTACTAGTCTTATGTATCGCTATTCCAGCAGGTGCTTATTTCTGGATCAGAAACGGATCAAGCAACAATGCAACAGCAGCATCTTCTTCTGAAACTTCGACATCAGTAGTAGAAAGTTCCACAAGTACAACAAAAGAGGAGTCAACTGAGACTTCAACAGTAGAATCTAGTACAATGGCGGAAGAATCTACTGTTTCTCAAGATACAGGGGTAACGTCAGAAAGCAGTATTGCAGCAGAGACAACACCTTCTTCCTCAAGTGACACAACTTATCAAGCAGGGGATTCAAGCAGCAATGCAGCAGAAACAACACCTTCTTCCTCAGCTGTAGCCGGTACGACAACGACTGTTCAAGCAGGCGAAGGTCCAAAACAAGTGGCTGAGCGTGCAGGAATCACCATTGACCAATTGTTTGAATTGAATGGCTTAGATCCAAACAACTTTATGCTTTACCCTGGTCAAGAACTAAGAATTAAATAATAATAGCCGCGCTTTGCGGCTTTTTTTTTGAGAAAAAGGAGTTATATCATGACACAAATCAGTATTGCAATCGACGGACCTGCTTCATCTGGAAAAAGCACCGTTGCCAAAATCTTAGCAAAAGAATTAAATTATATTTATACGGATACCGGTGCCATGTATCGCGCAGTAACTTATCTAGCTATTACGAATAATGTATCTTTTTCAGATGAGGAAGGACTAGTTTCACTGATCAAAAAGTATCCTATCTCTTTTTCACAACAAGAAGATGGGCAGCATGTATTCACAGCATCAAAAGACGTCACACTAGAAATCCGTCAGCCAGATGTCACAAAAGCTGTTTCAGAAGTCTCTGCTCATAGGAAAGTAAGAGAAGAACTAGTTGCTATCCAACGGAAAATAGGCGAACGCGGTGGCGTTGTGATGGACGGAAGAGACATTGGGACAGCTGTATTGCCGAATGCAGAAGTAAAAATCTTTTTAGTAGCAAGCGTAAGTGAGCGTGCAGAAAGACGATTCAAAGAGAACCAAGAAAAGGGGATCCCAACTGATCTTGAAACATTAACAAAAGAGATACAGGCAAGAGACCATTATGATTCAACAAGGGAAGTTTCTCCGCTGCAGCAAGCAGAGGACGCTGTTCGTATTGATACTACCGGCAAATCCATTCCAGAAGTCGTTGCAGCGATAAAAGCCGTCGTTTTGGAAAAGGGATATCTTCTTTTTTAAATGAAGAAAAAAACTGAAAAACAATTGTTTTTTCAAGGAAAACGAACGAAATCGCTTTATTTTTTTTGAATAATCAATTAAACTAAAAACAGTACCGTACTTACGGCAGAATGTTGGTTAGGAGGACAAGTGTTATGACAGAATTTGATCAAAATCAAGAGAACAACCAGTCAATGGAAGACGCAATGAAAAGCGTCCAAGAAGTAAAAGTTGGCGATGTTGTTAAGGGCGAAGTTTTGGTTATCGAAGACAAACAAGTAATTATCGGAATCGAAGGGGCCGGAGTTGAAGGCGTCGTTCCAGCAAAAGAATTATCAACTTTACCAGTAGAAGATATCAACGAAGTAGTGAAAGTCGGCGATGTATTAGACTTAGTTGTTATCAGTACGATCGGCAAAGATAAAGAAAACGGCAGCTATCTTCTTTCAAAACGCCGTTTAGATGCTAAAAAAGTTTGGGAAGACATCGAAAGAGATTTCCAAGACGGCAAGGTAATTGAAGCACCTGTTACAAATGTTGTCAAAGGCGGTTTAGTCGTTGACGTCGGTGTGCGTGGTTTTGTCCCTGCATCAATGGTGGAAGATCATTTTGTTGCGGACTTTTCAGATTATAAAGGCAAAACATTGAGTTTTAAAATCATTGAAATCGAACCATCAGAAAATCGTTTGATCTTATCGCACAAAGCGGTAGTTGAAAATGAAAGAGAAGAAAAGAAAAAAGAAATCCTTTCAACGATTCATGAGGGCGATGTTCTTAGCGGACGTGTCGCACGTCTTACTGATTTCGGGGCATTTGTCGACCTAGGCGGAATTGACGGCCTAGTCCATGTCTCAGAGATTTCTCATAGTCATGTAGCAAAACCAAGTGATGTGTTAGCTGTTAATGATGAAGTAAACGTTAAAGTGTTGTCTATCAACCCTGAACAAGAACGTGTTTCCTTGTCAATCAAAGATACACAGCCTGGACCTTGGTCAGAAATCGATACAAAAGCCCCAGTTGGAGCAGTATTGGACGGAACTGTTAAACGTCTGACAAGTTTCGGTGCCTTTGTTGAAGTATTCCCTGGAGTAGAAGGGCTAGTCCACATCTCACAAATCTCACATAAACATATCGCCACACCTCACGAAGTACTTCATGAAGGCGACGAAGTGAAAGTGAAAGTATTGGAGATCCATCCAGAAGAACATCGTATTGCATTGAGTATCAAAGCTTTAGAAGAAAAACCAGCTTCAGAAGAAGAACCAAAAAATGTGGAGTCTTATGAATTACCAGAAGAAAATACTGGATTCACTATGGGAGACATTTTAGGGGATGCGTTGAAAGAAGAAGTAGAAGAAAAAGCAACCGATGATTCTGAAAAATAATTGATTTTGTATCTGTGACTGAGATGAAAGCAGCTGCTTTTGTCTCAGTTTTTCTTTTGAAAAGCGGTTAGTATTTCATTAAGGAATAAAAATACTTCGTTTAATTGACAATCTATGCTTGAAAGTTGGCATTGCATTCGTTAAACTAAGTGAGATTGGAAACTTGTGAGGAGGAAATAATATGGCAAATCCAACAATTGCAATCGTTGGCCGCCCGAACGTCGGTAAGTCTACGATTTTTAACCGCATCGCTGGTGAGCGTATCTCGATTGTCGAAGATACTCCTGGAGTAACTCGTGATCGTATTTATGCAAAAGGCGAATGGTTAGGTCGAGAATTTAGCGTGATCGACACAGGCGGAATTGATCTTGGCGATGAACCTTTTATGGATCAGATCAAACATCAAGCAGAAATCGCGATTGAAGAAGCAGATGTGATCATCTGTGTCGTCAGCGGACGCGAAGGCGTGACAGACGCAGATGAGATGGTTGCGAAAATTTTATACAGAAGTAATAAACCAGTGATTTTAGCAGTCAATAAAGTAGATAATCCGGAAATGAGAAATGATATCTATGAATTTTATTCTTTAGGACTAGGCGATCCTTATCCTGTTTCAGGAAGCCACGGACTAGGAATTGGCGATATTTTAGATGAAGCAGTGAAGTATTTCTCTGAAGAGACTGAAGAAGAGGATGACGACACGATCAAGTTTAGTTTGATTGGTCGCCCAAATGTTGGTAAATCTTCTTTGATCAACGCGATTTTAGGAGAAGAACGGGTGATTGTTTCGGATATTGAAGGAACGACAAGGGATGCAATCGATACTCACTTTGTTTCTGAAAGTGGACAGAAATTCTTGATGATCGATACAGCCGGCATGCGTAAACGCGGAAAAGTATATGAAAATACTGAGAAATACAGCGTGATGCGTGCGATGCGTGCGATCGACCGTTCTGACATCGTTTTGATGGTACTGAACGCGGAAGAAGGGATTCGAGAACAAGACAAGCGAGTAGCGGGTTACGCTCATGAAGCTGGTCGTGGTGTCATTATCGTTGTGAATAAATGGGATCTTGTGAAGAAAGAAACCAATACGATGCGTGATTTCGAACAAGAGATCCGTGATGAATTCCGATATTTAGATTACGCACCGATCGTCTTTGTTTCTGCAGTGACTAAACAACGGTTGGAACGTCTTCCTGAAATGATCGAACAAGTAAGTATGAACCAGAATCTTCGTATCTCTTCTGCTGTTTTGAATGATATCATTATGGATGCTGTAGCCATCAATCCAACACCGACAGATAAAGGAAAACGGCTGAAGATCTTTTATGCTACACAAGTCGCTGTCAAACCGCCTACATTTGTTGTTTTTGTCAATGAAGAGGAATTGATGCACTTTTCTTATGAGCGTTTCTTAGAAAATCAAATCAGAAAAGCATTTACTTTTGAAGGGACATCCATTCGAATCATCCCTCGTAGAAGAAAATAGGCATTTTACCATATCAACGTTTTTTTTTCAAAAGAAAAAGATAGTTTTGTTTGTTACGTTTCTATGACTAAAAAAAGCATATGAAAATTGGTAAAAACCTTGCTATTAAGCGGTTCATATGATATCGTGATAACAGAATATTGAAGTTAATCAATATTTCTTTTTAAACTTCTGGACCACTCAGAAAGTTTTAACTAAATGATATTTCTATCATATCTCTTGTGGAGGAGGTGAATCTATCCATGGCAAACAAAGCAGAATTAATCGAAAAAGTTGCTTCAGCTACTGATTTAACTAAAAAAGATGCAACTGCAGCAGTAGATGCTGTATTTTCAACTATTCAAGATGCTTTAGCTAACGGCGAAAAAGTTCAATTAATCGGTTTTGGTAACTTTGAAGTTCGCGAACGCGCAGCTCGCAAAGGTCGCAACCCACAAACTGGTGAAGAAATCGAAATTCCAGCTAGCAAAGTACCTGCATTCAAACCAGGTAAAGCATTAAAAGACGCTGTTAAATAAGACAGTAAAAAAGCGCTTGTGGCTCTAAGGCTACAAGTGCTTTTCTTTTTATTTCCTAGCAGAAAAAGTCAATTAAGAGACAAAAATTTCGAATCCGTATGTCATACATAAAAAACACATGTATTTTATTTAATTTTTATTTATTTCCAAGTTAAGAGGTGGACTTTGCCCTTATCTTTTCTAGATTTTGCTTACTAATGGTAAAATAAAAATAAGAAGAGGAGGGATGCGCATGGAACTTGATTATCAAGTAGAAGAAGCATTGACAAAAGTGTTCTACGGAGAAACGCTTGTCAGTCAACTAAGAGCACTTTCGATCGATCAACCCATCTTGTTTTTAACAAATCAGCGTTATTATGATTTGTTTGCAGATAAGATCAACCCATTATTTGCAAATCAGGCAAATAATGACTGGTACATTTGTGCCAATACTCAATGCAATCATTTAACAGAATTGAAGAACTTGCTTGATTTCACCAAACGCTATCCCGAAAATCAATCCATGTTTGTTATCGGATTTGGAAATGAAGGGATCATGGATCTGGCAGGTTTTTTTCAAAAACATACAATCCTTGATTCATCACTTTGGCTGATTCCTGTCTCGATCCGTTCGCTGAGCCGAGCATTAACTCCACAGCAAACGATTTTGCAGCTACCGAATCGTGTCGTGCTACAAACCATCAACATGCCAGAACGCATCGTTTATGATCAAACGATCAGCGAGCGGCAAGTGGACGGAAAACAGATTGACTTTTTGACTTTTATCTGTTGCGGAATGATTTGTGATCACCGTTTTTTACAAAATTTGTATAAAAACTATCCAAATAAAAAGCAATTAACGACCCGGCCATTTGCCGGGATGATCGAAGAAATGATTTATTTTTATCAATTAGAGGCAGAAAATCTGTCGAATTATGGTAAACTATTTGAACAAGCTTTTTATCTGACTGAAAATGGACACTTGCTTTCTGCTAGTATGAAAAAATTCTTAGGGATGATGTTTCATTTCGTGTGGAATCTCCAAGCCTATCCGTTTGATTTCCAACTAAAAAATTTTTTTGTATGGCTAGACTTGCTTGGCTATCCTATCCAATGGTTGGAACAGATTTCAAAGATGGAGTATTTGGAAAAAGTCCTTTTCTTGGCAGAAAAAAGCAAAAAAATACTTGTTTTAGAAAAAATAGGTATAATAGACGGATACCAACGACCAAACGAAAAAGAATTGTTGAGAACAATGACGGTATTTCAACAAATCGTCAGCGAGATAAGAGGGAATTGAAATGAATACAAATAGCGAAAAAATGTTGCAAGCTTTATCAGATGAAGATCTGGCACAAGCACAACTCTTTTTAGAAAAAGCATTAAAGGAAGATCCAGCAGATATATTAGCTGAACTAGGGGAAGAATTGCTAGCTATTGGCTTTTTGATTGAGGCAAAACAGATTTTTGAACAATTGATCAACCAATATCCAGAAAATGACGGACTAAACATCCCGCTAGCAGAAATTGCAATCGAAGACAATGAGATTGACCTAGCTTTTGAATACTTGGAAAAAGTGGATAAGGAAAGTGATTACTATCCGCAAAGCTTATTGGCGATAGCTGATTTGTACCAAGTCATCGGGATTCCTGAAGTAAGTGAAGCAAAATTGAAAGAAGCGGCAGGGTTGCTACCGGATGAACCATTGATCCAGTTTGCACTAGCTGAATTGTATTTTTCAGTCGATCGTTTCAAAGAGGCAGCAGTAATTTATGAAACATTGTTGGCAAGTGGAATAAACGAGATGTCAGGAATCTCGATGCAAGAACGTTTAGGGCAATCCTTAAGCATGCAAGGTGAATTTGAAGCAGCTATCGCACCTTTAGAAGAAGCATTGAAAGAAGAAAAGACAGATGATCGACTGTTTCAGCTAGCTTTTACGAATCTCCAATTAAAAGAAAATCAGCAAGCAATTAACTATCTGGAAGAGCTTCGAGAAGTTAATCCACATTATCAATCATTATATCTATATCTAGGACAAGCTCTTCAAGAAGAAGAAATGGTTGAAGAAGCGCAAACAGTGTTAGAAGAAGGAATCAAAGAAAATCCTTACCAAGTTGAACTTTATCATCTAGCCTCTGAAAATGCTTTTCGTCTGCACGACAAACAGCGAGCAGAGGAACTCTTGCTGAAAGCTTTAGAAGTAGGAGATAAACAAGATGAAACATTACTTACTTTAAGCAATCTTTACTTGGATGATGAAAGATATGAAGATGTGATACAAGTGATCAATCAGATGGAAGAAACTGCTAATCCGTATGCGGAATGGAATCTAGCGCATGCTTATAATGAATTAGAAGACTTCACCGTTGCAGCTGTACACTATGAACAAGCTTATCATGAACTATCTCATGAACCAGATTTCTTGAAAGAATATGCCTTTTTCTTAAGAGAAGAAGGACAGCTAAAAAGAGCGCAAGAATTATTGACTCATTATTTAAAACTTGAACCAGGAGATATGGAGGCACTGTCATTATTAGATGATCTAACAGAGAGGTGAGAAAAATGCTAATTGATGTACGGGAAAAGAAGAATTTTTTAACGTGGATGGTCAATCATGTATCTTTTAGCCGAAGAGAAGTTTTTTGGATCTTGAATTATCTTGCCAATCATGAAGCGATTTTAAGTAATGTCCACTTTGTAGAAGGGGCAAATTTTGCGGATCGAGGTCTGCAAATCAGTGATCTATCTGTTGAAGGGGAACCAATGAAATTGTTTTTGCAGGGAAAAGAATTTACGGATACAGATCAGATTTTTCATGAGATCCGATTGAATTGGAAGAAACCCTTATATGTGGAATGTCTATTTGAGAATGCTTGGCAGACAAGAGAATATCTATCGATCTTAGAAGATAATCCATTTTCTTCTTGGGATGCTTCTGTTAGTGAAGAAGATACTGAATTGATCGAGCGATATTTTCAAGAAAAAGAAGAAGCAGCAAAACTAAATATGCTTTATGCTCAAATCGATCAAGCGCTAGAAGATGGAGATAGGGATGCTTTTTTGAAATTATCTGATGAAGTTAACCGAAAGATCCTTTTGCAGACACAAAAGAAAAGTAACCGGGTAAGTGAACATAACAATTAGTTAAAAACAGTATAGTACTAAAAAAGACAAAGGTCAGCTGGATGTGGAATCTTTCCTCATAGCCAATCTTTGTCTTTTTTCTTATAGTTTTTTCAGTAATCTTGTCTGTGGCTTCAAATAAGTAAAGCCTTGCCCTTCCACTTCATGCACATTGATGATTGAAAGGAAAGCTTTTTCGTCAATCTCGTGGACGATCCTCTTAGCTTCAGTTAATTCACTAGAGCTAACGACCATATAGATGATTTTTTTTGAATTACCAGAGAATGCGCCTTCTCCAGAAAGGAAAGTCACACCTCTTTGCAGACCGGTCATCAGTAGCGGTGCAATCTCTTCACTTTTGTTGGAGACGACAAGTAGACCTTTTGCAGAATATCCGCCATCTAAGATCGAATCAATCACACGACTGAAAACATACGAAACGATCAACGTATACATCATGCGTTTCAAGTCGATATAGGTTAAGGAAGCAAGCAAGACGATGATATCGAATGCCAATAGGGAACGTCCCATGGAGATGCCGTAATTTTGTTCTAAAATCCGAGCGATAATATCGCTTCCGCCTGTTGTTCCACCCATCCGATAGACGATCCCGCTTCCTACCCCTGCAACCAAACCCGCAAGTAGAGAAACGATCAGTAGATCATGCTGTAAATTAATTTCTAGCGGAACCCGTTGCCAAATCCATAAAAAGAATGACAAAGAGAGTGTACCTAGAACAGTATAGGCTAAAGAACGTTTTCCGAGGATCTTTCCCCCTAGTAAAATCAACGGGATATTAATTAATAAAGTCGTATAAGCTGGATCAATTCCGAATAAAGCTCTCAAGATCAAGGTGATCCCTGAGACGCCCCCTTCTGCTAAGTGATTAGCGATGTTCAAATAAACAAGTCCAAATGCGTAAATACTCGTTCCTATAATAATAAAAAGTACTTCTTTTACTGTTTTCCGTGTAGCCATATGAATCCCAGCTTTCAATTATGTATTTTCAAAGAATCTCCATTTAGAAATTCCTTCCTAAATGTAGCACGGAAATTCGTTTTTCTCAATTGCTCTTATCTAGGATTTGCGTTAAAGTTTTGGTAAGATAGTTTTGGAGGGAAAAAGATGGATGAAAAACGTTCTTTATACAGTATGCAGCAGGAAGTAGATGAATATATCCAACAATTCAAGGTCGGGTATTTCTCTCCATTAGCTCAACTGGCTCGATTAACGGAAGAAGTAGGTGAATTGGCCAGAGAAGTCAACCACGCTTATGGAGAAAAAAGCAAAAAAGCTTCGGAACCAGATAACTCGGTAGCAGAAGAACTTGGAGATGTTTTATTCGTTACGATGATCATGGCTAATTCATTGAATATCGACTTAACTGATGTTTTTGAAAAAAATATGGAAAAATTCAATCAAAGAGACCATAACCGCTTTGAACGTAAGGACAAGTAAAAAAATAAAGTGGTTTGTGCTTTGAAGCTACTAAAACGGACTTATCAATCAGGCATCATGCAACTGAGTACTTATCTCAGTACAAGAAACACGCAGGAAAGGTTGGAAAAATGAAATTAAAACAATTACCTCTGGAATACCAAAAGGCAATTCCAGTTCTGAAAAAATTAGAAAATGCAGGATATGAAGCTTATTTTGTAGGTGGAAGTGTTCGTGATATCTTGCTGAACCAGCCGATCCATGATGTGGATATCGCAACAAGCGCATTTCCAGAAGAAATCAAACAGCTTTTTCCAAAAACGATAGATATCGGGATTGAACACGGGACTGTATTGGTATTAGAAAACGATGAACAATATGAAATCACTACATTTCGGACGGAATCAACTTATCAAGACTACCGCAGACCAGATCATGTAGAATTCGTTCGTTCGTTGGAAGAAGACTTAAAACGAAGAGATTTTACAATCAATGCCTTTGCTTTGAAAGAAGACGGCGAAATCATCGATTTGTTCGATGGTCTGCAAGATTTAGAAGAACAAATCTTGCGAGCTGTAGGCAATCCTCATGAGCGGTTCCATGAAGATGCCTTGCGAATGATGCGTGGGTTGCGTTTTGTCAGTCAATTAGGATTCAAATTAGAGGAAGAAACCTTCTACGCCATCAAAGAAAACCACGAGCTATTAGGCAAAATATCTGTAGAACGTATAAATGTGGAATTCATCAAGATGCTTTTGGGAAATGAACGGTCTGCAGGAATCCATGCATTCATTGAAACAGAATGTTATATTTGCTGCCCTGGTTTGAGAGAAGAAGGTGAAGCACTTTTACGTTTTGCTGAATTACCTTCCGTTCCATTGAAAGAAGAGAGTCAAGCATGGACATTATTAATCAGTCAACTGGATCTAAAAGAAAATGAAATTCGCTCCTTTTTGAAATCGTGGAAGTGTTCCAATCAAATGATCAAGGATGTCCAAGCACTTGTTCAAGGACTGCGTCAACGAAAAACTGGAGTTTTAGAACCGTTCGAATTATACTTCTTAGGCAAAAAGCATGCATTGCAAGTAGAAGAATTAATGACTTATTTTGATGAAACACCACAGATGGATGTCGTAGAAGAATCCTATGATCGTTTACCTATCAAGTCATTAAGCGAATTAGCTGTAGATGGTAAAATCTTGCTGGAAGAAAGTGGAAAAAAACCTGGTAAGTGGGTTAGTGAAGCTTTGCAATCAGCTGAAAAAGCTGTCGTAGAACAAAGAATAGAAAATGATAAAAAACAGGTTTTGGATTTTTTATCGAAAGAAAAATTGATTTAAAAAACGCTAGACTGTATCTGCTCAGCTTGGCTAGCTACTTAAACTGGGCAGATACGTCATTAGAAGAAAAAACATAAAATGTGACCACTTACATAAATTTGTGCTAAACTGAGAAAGTACAAGAATAAATTACATCATAAAGGAGTCTTTTTAATGAGTAAAGAAATGACAGCGCTAAAATTTTATTTTAGAAATGGAGAAACATGGACGATTAACCGCCGTCACATCGGCGATCTTTGGATCAAACAAATCACAACAAGTTTTGGACGGATCAACGGCAGTGAATTTGTTGAAATCCATCCATGTGCTGGATTTAAAATCGAAATTTTCCATGAGGGGGACGCAGTTGCGACACATGATATCAACTTAGGTGGACTGGAAATGGGCATGTTTAATCGTGCATTGAAATACGAAGATATCGAACGAATGGAAATCCTTTACCGCAATGGAACACCTGATCTTGTATACTTCCCATATCTAGATAAAGGAACAGAAGGATTAGACAATCAATACCAATCTACAAAAATCAGCGAAAAAACAGGTAACTTGTACATCGTGATCAACCCAGACCAACGTGTAGAAGATGTATACGGAGAATTTTTCGAATAAATTGATCTTACGCAAAAATGAGGTTGTGAAAGAGACATTCAGCCTTGAGCGATGATGAGAACTCTAACAAAGAAATTGCGACGAGTAACCGCAGGAGCGATAAGAAGTGATTTTTGAAAAATAGCTTCTCATATTTTTACAAAATCGTGCCTTATGGCTAATAGGCTGTCTCTAGAACACCATTTATTCAGAATAAGGGACTGTGACAAAAATATTGTCACAGTCTTTTTTTTGTTGTGACAAAGGAACAAGGAGGATATGATAAAAAAACAAATATTATTTTTGTTAGAAACTTTTATCTTTCTTAAGTTTTACTTGATATCTGAGACTATTTGGAATAGAATGAGGCGTTGAAAAATTTATGGAAATTTCTAACTAGCAATAAACGATGAAACAATGAAATATTTTTCATTCAAAGAGAACTTTGCTATAATGATGGAAGTTTGTGTATAGGAGATCTAGAAAATGAGAGAAAGTTTTGAACAACAAAAAAAACTGTTGCATGATCGCTATGGCGCCCTTTCGATGGATGACCGCCGTCAAATACTTTGTAAGTTGCGTAAAAGAAATATATTGATGTATCGTCAGTTGGAACGTCTGAAACATGATCTGCTTCGTTTGGAGTCAAAACGTGTACAGTGTGAATTAGAGGGAAATCAAACACAAGTTGAAGTAGTTGAAACCAAAATTTTAAAGAAAAAAGAACAATTTTTAAAAATGCTTACACAAAATAAAAAGTAAAGGGGATGGACGATGGAATTTGCTGAGTTAGTTATTGTATTTGCAGTAACGATCACCTTATCGAACATAGCTAGCCGCATTTTGCCAATGATCCCAGCTCCACTGATCCAAATTTTCCTTGGAGTGGTATTAGGTCTGACAGAGTGGGGACAATCAGTTGATTTTGAACCTGAATTGTTCTTGGTTATGATCATTGCACCATTGTTATTTAGAGAAGGAGAAAAAGCAGATATTTCTTCGATTCTCAAAAATTTCGGGACGATTCTGTTCTTGGCATTTGGCGGAGTCATTTTGACCCTTGTCGGCGTAGGTGCGACGTTGTCATTCCTGTTGCCAAGTGTCCCTCTTGCTGCCTGCTTTGCTTTTGGAGCAGCGTTAGGTCCGACAGATGCGGTAGCAGTCAGTTCGCTTTCTGGACGGGTGAATATTCCTAAGAAAGCAATGCATATTTTAGAAGGAGAAGGCCTGTTGAATGACGCATCTGGCGTTACTGCCTTCCAGTTTGCTCTTGGTGCGCTAATCACCGGTTCTTTTTCCGCAGTAAACGCTGGGGTGAGTTTAGTGGTCTCCAGTATTGGTGGAGCTTTGATCGGTTTTTTGCTTGTCTGGTTCAAACAAAAAATAATCCATTTGATTGAAAAAGCATCGGCACAAGATGTCACAGGGTATCTGCTAATCGAACTTTTGCTTCCTTTTCTAGCCTATGTCTTGGCAGAGGCATTTGATGTATCTGGGATCATTGCTGCGGTGGCAGCAGGTATTCTCCAAGCTTCTGGTTTTAGGAGAATCACCGTGTTTGATGCAGAGTTGTCGAGTTTGTCCCACAGTACATGGACAACTATTGCTTTTACACTGAATGCATTAGTGTTTATATTCTTAGGAATCGAACTGACACAAGTATTCTCGCCGGTATGGGGAGACGGTTTATATCCAAATGGTCTTTTGTTAGCAATTATCGTATTGATCTCTATTATGCTTTTTGTGATTAGATTCATTTCCATCAGTCTTTTTTATGTATTCAAAGATGGCAGTAAAAAGTTCAAAAAACAGTTGAACGAGATCTTGATTTTGACATTTGGCGGTGTAAAGGG
The DNA here is from genome assembly GCF_035725965.1 of Enterococcus sp. E5-162. Lineage (NCBI taxonomy): Bacteria > Bacillati > Bacillota > Bacilli > Lactobacillales > Enterococcaceae > Enterococcus > Enterococcus sp. E5-162. Next base: position 101,388 of record NZ_JAPRFV010000007.1, read on the forward strand.
AACAGTCAGTTTGGCTACGATCTTTATTTTGCCCTTTTCAATCAATAATATGATGTTTTACCAGCGATCTTTACTTTTGTTTTTGACGGCCGGTGTTATCTTAGTGACTTTGGTCATAGGGATCATTGTCTTGCCTATGCTGACGGAAACAGAGGAAGCGAAAAGCACGGATTTGAATGCTTTGATGATCTTAGAAGAGGTCGTTGAAGTTTTGCGAAAAGAAATAAAGGAAATTGATCGTGATACAAAAGAATTTTTAGCCACTGAAGCAGTGATAGAAAATTACCAGGAACGGATACGTGATCTGTACTTGGAAGATTTAACCGATGATGAAAAGCAAGAAGTACAAGAAATACAAGCACTGATTTTGTCGATCGAACGCGACGGATTAGATGAAAGTTATCGTTCGGGTAAACTTTCTTCTAATGGTTATCGCTTTTATTCCCGTTTTCTTTCCCGGTTCGAACATTCGATCACCAGTCAATTTTTATCTTTTATCGGCTTTTGGTTCATTGTTGTCCGTAGGTTGATGCGAATCGTTCTCCACCCAAAAATGTTTTGGCAAAGAAGGTATGCGGATCGTCAGACATTTATTAGTGATGAAGATATCCAAGAAATCAGGGAGACATATCAAAAAAATACACAATTGATTATTGAAAGTTTAGATAACTTGACTGATATTTATGATGAAACAATGCTTCAATTTTTTATCCAGCAACGCAAACTTGAGGGAATAAAAATGAGCTCGGGGAATTTGATTTCTTCGTGGATGATCCAGCAAGATAACCTGTTTACGAAAAAAATGCTGAGAGGTTACTATCTTGAAAGAAAAATCATCGATGAATACGAAGTTGCTGAGAAAATCACGACGTTTTCTGCGAATAGCTACCGTAGGAATATCAATTTGTTAGAATCTTACACGATGAACAAACCGTCAGATAACTTTTCTTTCCGATTTGCGTTTCGAGCAAAGTCAAAAAAATCGAGCGCAACGAAATAAAAAAATAGATTTTCAAGAACGATAAAAACAAAACATGTCAGAACAGGATCAGATCGGTCCTGTTCTTTTTTTGGAACACAAAAAGAACAAATTCGAAAAAAATTTTCCTGAAGTTCACTATTTTTATGATACAATATCCAAGATAAGGAGGGAACACGTTGAAAGAATTAAAAGTAACTGACCTCAAAAAAACTTATGGTGAAAAAGATTTGTTTGACCAGATTTCTTTTTTGATCCACGAAAAAGACCGTATCGGGTTGATTGGGACGAACGGGACGGGTAAAACAAGTCTCTTAAATATTATTGCTGGTATCGATAGCGGCGATGGCGATCGGCAAACAGTGTTTTATCCAACTGATTACCGTATAGGTTATCTTTCTCAAGCAGCTGAATTTTCTGATGAACTAACTGTTCTCCAAGCAGTCTTTCAGGGAAACAGTCCCTTGATCCAAACTGTTCGAGCATATGAGGAAGCATTGATCGAACTAGGGGAAAATGGAGAAGACCCTAATGTGCAAAAACGTTATGCTAAAGCAGAAGAACAAATGAATAAAGAAGATGCTTGGACCACAGATACCAATGCGAAGATTATTTTGCAAAAATTAGGAATCAGTGAATTAGATAAAAAAATCAATACGCTATCGGGTGGACAGAAAAAACGAGTTAGTTTAGCTCAAGTGCTGATTGATGAACCCGATTTACTATTACTAGACGAGCCAACAAACCATTTGGATTATCAAGCAATCGAGTGGTTGGAAAACTATTTGAAACAATACCGTGGCGCTCTATTGATGGTTACTCACGATCGTTATTTTCTAGATCGAGTAGCAAACCGGATCTTCGAACTTTCATTTGGAAAATTATACGAGTACAAAGGAAATTATGAAGCTTACGTCTTAGAAAAAGCAGAACGTGATCGTGTAGAAGTAGAACAAGAAGAAAAGCGCAAGCGACTTTATAAGCAAGAACTAGCATGGATGAGGGCAGGAGTGCAAGCTCGTGGTACCAAGCAGCAAGCACGAATTAACCGTTTCGAAGATCTAAAGGAGAATTTATATCAAGTAAACCAAGAAGATGACTTAGAATTGAATCTAGCGACACAACGTTTAGGAAAAAAAGTATTGGAAATCAAAGATGGCAGTTACCGTATAAATGACCAAACACTGCTAGAACATTTAGATTTGCTGATCCAATCTCGGGAAAGGCTAGGAATTACTGGTAAAAATGGGGCAGGGAAATCGACATTGCTTAATATTCTAGCTGGCAGAATTCCTCTGGATAGCGGTACAATTTCTATCGGTGAAACGGTTCGGCTTGCGTATTATACACAAGAAAATGAAGAAATGGCGCCAGATAAACGGATGATTGCTTACTTGCAAGAAGCTGCTGAAGAAGCAAAAACGGTTGATGGCAGTCAAATCGGGGTAGCAGAATTACTTGAACGATTTTTATTTCCGAGATTTATGCATGGGACACTGATTGGTAAACTTTCAGGTGGAGAGAAACGGCGATTGTTTTTGTTGAAACTGCTGATCCAACAACCCAATGTGTTATTATTGGATGAACCGACCAATGATTTGGACATAGCAACATTGACGATTTTGGAAGACTATTTCAGAAGTTTCCCAGGTGCTGTGATCACTGTTTCCCATGACCGTTATTTCTTGGATAAGGTAGCAGATAAGCTATTGGTATTCCAAGGAAACGGAAAACAAGAACTTTATTATGGAAACATGTCCAGTTATTTGCTGAAGCAAAAAGAACTCCAGCAGCCTGCTGAAAAAGTGAAGCCAAAAACACAGAGCAAGGAACCTGCTGGAAAGAAAAAATTATCTTATATGGAGCAAAAAGAATGGGAAACGATTGAAGAGGATATTGCAGAACTTGAAGAAAAAATCTCATTACTCCAAGAAGAGATGAATCATCAAGGAGATGATTTCACTCGGTTACAGGAATTGCAAAACGACGTATCTGAGACAGAAGCACAACTTGAAGAAAAAATGGCACGTTGGGAATATTTGAGTGAATGGGCAGAAGATTAGGAGGAAAAGGGATGGAACAAGCGTATCTTGACTTAGGAAGAAAATTGTTGGAAGAAGGACATCGTAAAGAAGACAGAACAGGCACGGGCACGTTAAGTTTATTCGGGTATCAAATGCGGTTTGATCTGCAAAAAGGTTTTCCTTTGTTAACAACGAAACGAGTACCTTTTGGCTTGATCAAAAGCGAACTGCTTTGGTTTTTAAAAGGAGATACGAACATCCGCTATCTATTACAAAATAAAAACCATATTTGGGATGAGTGGGCATTTGAACGCTATATCAAAAGTACAGATTATAACGGACCAGATATGACTGATTTTGGACATAGAAGTTTGACAGATCCTGAATTCAATGAAGAATATAAAAAGCAGAGCAAACTTTTTTGCGAAAAGATCCTAACAGATGATTCCTTTGCTGAGAAATACGGTGATCTTGGTCACATCTACGGTTATCAATGGCGGCACTGGGAGACAAAAGACGGCGGTTTTATTGATCAAATCAAAGAAGTGATCGAAGCAATCAAAAAAACACCTGATTCTAGAAGATTGATTGTCTCTGCATGGAATCCAGAAGATGTTCCTAGCATGGCTTTGCCTCCTTGCCATACGATGTTTCAATTTTATGTGCAAGAGGGACGGTTAAGCTGCCAATTGTATCAACGTAGTGGGGATGTCTTTCTAGGTGTTCCGTTCAATATTGCAAGTTATGCGTTGCTGACTCACTTGATTGCACATGAAACAGGTTTAGAGGTGGGAGAATTTGTTCATACATTAGGAGATGCTCATCTTTATATCAACCATATCGAACAAATGAAAGAACAATTAAGCCGAGAAGTACGCGCATTTCCAACTTTAGCTTTGAATCAGGAAAAGCAGTCAGTATTTGATTTTGAGATGGAAGATATCCAGTTAGAAGGATATGACCCACATCCAACGATCAAAGCGCCTATCGCTGTTTAAAATCAGAAAGGATGAGAAAATGTTAGCTGCAATTTGGGCACAGGACGAAAACGGATTGATTGGAAAAGAAGACCGTCTTCCTTGGCGTTTGCCAAATGATCTGAAATTCTTTAAACAAATGACAGAAGCAAATACATTAGTGATGGGACGTAAAACTTTCGAAGGGATGGGCAGCCGTCCGTTGCCGAATCGTCAAACGATTGTTTTGACTAGAGATTCTTCCTATACAGCAGAAGGCGTGCATGTTATGCATAGTGTAGAAGAAGTGCTTGCCTTGGAAAAAGAAACAGATGGTATTTTTTTCATCGCTGGAGGTTCAGCTGTTTATCAAGAATTTCTACCTTTTTGTACGATATTATACCGGACAGTCATCTATCATGTATTTGATGGAGATGCTTATTTTCCACCTGTTGACTGGTCTGATTGGTCATTGATCAATACGAGTCAAGGAGAAATAGATGAAAAAAATCGTTACCCGCATCAATTTGAAACCTATCAGCGTAATGAGAATCCTTTAAAAAATGGGACAGGCGAATAGACGATAAAAAAACTATTGATGGAACAGCTTTTATTTAGAGCTGACCCATCAATAGCTTTTTTATTAAGTAAAGAATAAAACAGAGAAGTACATAAAACCTGCACCTAACATAACAAACAAATGCCAAACCACATGCATATAGCGGATAGAATTCAAGCTATAAAAGAATGCGCCTATCGTGTAAGAAAGACCGCCTGCCACCATCAAAATAACACCAGTCATTCCAAGAGAATGATAAAGAGGAACAGCAGCCACGACACAGAGCCACCCCATAAAAATATAGATGATCGTAGATACTTTTGATACTCTCTCGCGTTTATGCAACGTCAACGCTTTATATATAATGCCAAGAATCGCAAACAACCAAATCAATACAAATAAAGTCCAACCTAGCCATCCTCGGATACTCAGCAAACAAAAAGGAGTATAACTTCCTGCAATCAAAAGAAAAATCGAACTATGATCGAATACTTGGAACACCTTTTTTGCTTTTGTAAAAATCAATGAATGAAACAACGTAGACGTTAAAAATAAAAGAATCATCATCGATCCATAGATAGCATAAGAGACAATATGGAGAGAGGAATGCAAGTGGGCACCCTTTATCAAAAGAATCACTAGTCCAGCGATACTCAATCCAGTCCCAATTCCATGGGTGACTGCATTAAACACTTCATTTAATATTTCATACGTTCGATTAAATTTCGTTTTTTCCATGAAAACGGCTCCTTTACTAGGTGTAATTAATGAAAAATCATTATTTGTCTGTTATACTAAAAATAGAAATTGTCTTACATGTAGTTTAACATGAATAAGACATCTTGTTAAAGAAAGAGAGAGAAAATAATGACAAACGTAAAAATCGTAACAGATTCTTCATGTACGATGGAAAAAAACATACGCGACGCTTTAGGCATTCGTGTCATGCCGCTATCCATCATGATTGACGGAACAGTATATCCGGATGATGACCAATTAGACGGTGAAAGATTTATGGAAATGATGGCGAAAGCAAAAAATCTGCCAAAAACCAGCCAACCACCGATTGGAGAATTCATCTCAATGTATGATGAGTTAGGAGAAGACGGCAGTGAAGTGATTTCGATCCATATGACAAAAGGCTTGAGTGGAACAGTAGAAGCAGCAAGACAAGCTAGTAATTTAACCAAAACGAAAGTAACGGTTATCGACAGTGATACCACTGACCAAGGATTATCGTTTCAGGTAATTCGAGCAGCTGAATTAGCAAAAGAAGGTAAATCAGTAGAGGAAATCCTTGAAGAAGTCAAAAAAGTACAAGATAATACAAAATTATACATCGGAATTTCCACACTAGACAACTTGGTAAAAGGTGGAAGAATCAGCCGAACGACTGGTTTACTGTCTAGTGTTTTGAACATACGCGTGGTGATGAATTTCGCCCACTCTGAATTGATCCCTGTAACGAAGGGGCGAGGAAAGAAAACGTTCGACAAATGGTTCAATAATTTGAAAAACGAACTGAAAGAATTGCCAAATGTGCGGCAAATCGGCATCTCTCATGCGGATGCAAAAGAACTGGCACAAGAATTCAAAGAAGGTCTGCAAGAATTGTTTCCGGATATGCATATCCCTGTACTGCATACGAATCCGGTTATCGCTACGCATACTGGTAAAGACGCGTTTGCAATCATGTATTACGTAGACTAGTCAAAAAGAGGATAAGCCCTCAGCCTGCAAGGCTTTTAGCTTATTCTCTTTTTCTTTGTAAAAATAGGAAAATAATTATTTTCTTTTTTCATAAAGACTACCTTTTTGATAAAATTTTTGATAACATTAGACCAATCGAATACAAGAGGTGAAAAGATGAAATTAACGAAACGGCATTTGATCCTCGTTTTGTTCCCATTATTAATTGCGATCATCATCTATGCAGGTCTAGCTGCTTCCATACCGAAAGCTGGCCCTCTAATGAAACCAGTAACTACTGTGAGAGAAGATCCAAATAAAAAAGAAAAACTTCACTACATAGCTATCGGAGATTCGCTGACTGAAGGAGTAGGGGATCAAACCAAACAAGGAGGCTTCGTTCCCCTTGTCGCAAATGATCTAAAAGACCGTTATAATTTGACTGCGGTTGAAACAGAAAACTATGGTGTAAATGGTGAACGAAGTGACCAGATCTTAAAGCGAGTAAAAACAAAAGAAGAAATTCGAAACAATATCAAAACAGCTGATTTTATCACGCTGACTGTTGGCGGAAATGATTTGATGAAAGTTATCCAAAATAATTTGTTCGGGTTAACGGTCAATTCCTTTAAAAAACCGATGAAAAACTATCAGGAAAATGTCACAGAACTATTGGAAGAATTTCGATCCCTCAATAAAACTGCGCCAATTTATATTTTAGGCATCTACAATCCATTTTATTTGAACTTTCCTGAAATCACTGACATGCAGACCATCGTTAATAATTGGAACAAAGGAACAGAAACGGTGACAAAAAAAATGCCGAACTGCTACTTTATTCCAATCAATGACTTGCTTTATCAAGGATTGAATCAAGAAGTAGGTGTCACAGAAGAAGGCACAGATCAAACAACTAGCACGACAGAAAATCTAAATGGCATCAAAAACAATGTGCTTTACGAAGAAGATCATTTCCATCCGAATAATTTAGGTTATCAATTGATGGCAAATGCAGTGAGAGATCAGCTGATCGAGACACAAAACCAATGGCTAGAGAAGGAGGACGAGTAAAAAACATGAAAACAAGGTCTGGAGCAACTTCAAACAAAGCAAAGAAAACGAATTACTGGAAAGTCGCTTTTCTTATCCTTCTTGGGGTAGTACTCGGTTCGACAGTATTTTTAGGTAGCCGTATTTTTGCTAATCGGGAACCAGAACTCCCAGAAATACCTGCCCTCACGGAAAGGCAAGGCGATCCTGTCCTCACAATCAATTCAAATAAAGAAAAAGTCAATCAAATCATTAGCTTTTTCCTTAGTGAGTATCAAAAAGATAGTGATATCGAATATAAATTCTATTTGGAAAATGAAGCACTACTCAATGGTACTTTCGAAGTATTAGGTTTTCCTATCAATTTCTATTTATATTTTGATCCTTATGTGATGGAAAATGGAAATGTCCAACTAAAAGCTAGAAGTCTTTCTATTGGAACCTTGAGTTTGCCAATCAAAGATGTGATGAATATGATCAAGAGAAACTATAAATTGCCAGATTGGATCGAAGTTAATACAGATGATTTGACTATCATGCTTAGATTGGATCAATTCCGAATGCAAAACGGGATGTATATTAAAGCAGATAAAATTGACTTAGTAAATGATGACATTCGATTTAGTCTATATTTGCCAAAAGATACCTCTGATACTTCAAGCAACTCAAATACAAACAAAACTAGCAACAGCAGTACTGAAAGCAAGACAAAAGAGAACAAAAAAACATCAAATGAGTAGTATTAGAGGAGGAATAATAATGGAACGAGCAATATTTGCAGGAGGCTGCTTCTGGTGTATGATCCAACCTTTCGATACGCTTCCGGGTATTCATACAGTGATGTCAGGATATACTGGAGGACACGTACCAGATCCAACTTATGAACAAGTAAAAAGCCAAACGACTGGACATACGGAAGCAGTGGAGATTATCTATGATCCAACATTGATTTCATATGAACAGTTAGTAGAACTTTACTGGCAGCAAACGGATCCGACTGATGCTTTCGGACAATTTGAGGATCGCGGCGACAATTATCGTCCGGTCATCTTTTATTTGACAGAAGAACAACGGATCATTGCTGAAAATAGTAAGAAACAATTAGCTGAAAGTGGACGTTTCGAACAGCCAATCGTTACGAAAATCGAACCAGCCCAACCATTTTATCTAGCAGAAGAAGACCATCAAGAGTATTATAAAAAGCATCCTGAAAATTTTAAAAGAAACCATGCACGCCGGGCTGCCTTTATTGAAGAAAATTGGAGGAACGAAGGGTGAATCGAAGCTTTTTTCACTATTTAATGACACTGCGAGGCGGTGGTGCACATGATACTTTATCTATTTTTGCTACAGAAGCCGGTAAAGATATCCAATTCCCTAAGCACAGCTCTAGCTACGAAGAAATTTCTAGTTATCTAGAATTGAATGTCGACTATTTGCCATCCATGGATATTTTTGACGAAGCTTGGGAAAAATATTTAGAGAACAATCATGACTTATAAAAATTGGCTTTCCATTTATGATCCAAGCGCTTTTTGTCCAACAGCTTGATAGAAAGAATTATTTTTATTTCAGCTATCTAGTCGCATTTTTTTGATATTTTTCTTATAATAAAGAAAGAAGGAAAAAACGAGGGATGGATTGATAGAGATTGACAAAAAAACAACGCTATATTGATCGCTTCTGGCTTATATTCAAATACTTACTTGTTTCTGGATTCATTGCGTTCATGTTGCGGGGATTTTTGTTCATCCCTGTACCAGTAGAAGGCAATTCAATGGAAAATGTGTTGAAACAAGGCGACATGGTTGTGATGGAAAAATTTTCGGAGATCAGACGATTTGATATTGTTGTTTTTCAATTAGCAGATGGGACGATTTATATCAAACGAGTGATTGGGCTTCCAGGAGAAAATGTTAGCTACCAAAATGATCAATTGAAGATCAATGGAAAAGTAGTGAAGGAGCCTTATCTAACTAAAAACATAAAGTCAGATCATGCAAATGCATCCTATACGACGAACTTCACACTACAAGAACTGACGGGACAATCGAAGCTTCCCGAAGATAGTTATTTTGTACTTGGAGATAATCGAAGAGTTTCAAAAGATAGCCGCTCATTTGGTACGATCAATAAAACGGATATTTTAGGTAAAGCAAGATTCGTTTATTATCCGCTTGATGAAATAAAATGGATTCAGTGAGAAACAATAAAGAGGTTGTGACCATTCTTTTGTCACAACCTCTTTATCGTATGGTCCAAAATCAGCATATTACCTTAGTACATAAAATCAAACAGCTCGTTTAAACACTTTTCTAGCCTCTAAAGCTTTGATAAATGAATAAACAACCGTTATTTGAATAGGGATCTGAATCATATTCCTGATAACCCTACCTAGAAAAATCACTTTGAAATCTGCACCAAACAAAACAGACATCAGCCAAGAATTGATAAAAAGGCTAACTGGAATCATAATCAATAGTTGGGCAGCGATGACGGAAAGCAGGTTTATCTTTTTATGATATAAAAATAAGCCATTGATAAACCCACCAAGGAATGCTGTGATAAGAAAAGCAACTTGAAACGTACCTGAACCAAATATTGTGAAATTCAAAGTGTTCGACAACGTTTCAAGCAAACCAGCCCAGATCGGCCCATATAGATAACCCATAAGTGCCATACTTAAAAATCCGAATGTGACTTGAAAATAAGCAGGACCAATCGCTATCTTGTATAAGATGACATCAAGAGCTAATAAAAGGGCAGAAGTCGATAACAATCTTGCATTCATTTCGGGCAATCTAAAAACGTCTTTTGCAATCAAAGTGTTCAAAATATTCTCTCCTTTGTCAGTTAATAAGAAAAGGATACCATAAAATCGCCAAGGTGTCATGACACCTTGGCGATTTACAAAAATAACCATCCAACAACTAATAAAATGAGAAGAAGACTGCTTTTATAAACTGTAAAAAAGGCAATTGTACGATCGAAAAAAATAGAGGTGGAGAATACTTATCGCATCATCCATCTCTATTTTTTTGTTATAAAAACGTCAGTTTCGTTATCTGCTTACATCTTCATCCATACGGGTTCTAATGTGTTTCCATCCAAATCTTGGACTTCTAATGAAAACATTTCTTCTTCAGGTATTCCCATATCGACTTCGTGGAAAGCACCACCATTTTCTTTTGCAATTTGAGCGAATTTTTTTACTTTATCCGCGTTGTCCATACTAAACGAAATCAAAGCGCCACTTGTTTTTTTATTATCGGCTATTTCTTTATCTTTTATAAATTTTTTATAAAAATCATGAGAGAGGAGCATCACCCAAAAAGTTTCATCCCACACCATTGAACTAGCTTCTTCAGTAGAGAATTCTTCGTTTTTTTTAAACCCAAGCTTTTCATAAAAAGCAACGGAACGATTGACATCGGCAACAGGAAAATTAACAAAAACCATACTATTCATTTGTTTCGTCTCCTTTCTGCATTGTTCGTCTATCATCTCTTGTTTAGGAAGCGCTGTCAAAAAATCAGACTCGTATACAGAAATCAAAATAAAAAATTTACATCATCAAAAAAGAGAAGATGTGATAGAATGAGGACTGGTTCACTTTCACTTAACTAATAGATAGGATTTTTTATAATAGAAAAAAGTGAATATATATTGAAAAATAAAAAACAAGTAAAGTCGGAGAATATTCCGATATGAAAGGAATGGAGAGAACAATGACCATCCAATGGTTTCCAGGACACATGGCAAAAGCCCGACGAGAAGTTTCTGAAAAAATGAAATATGTGGACATCGTATTTGAATTGGTAGATGCACGTTTACCTTTATCTTCTCGTAATCCAATGTTAGATCAGATCATTCAGCAAAAGCCTCGGCTTGTTTTGTTGAATAAAGCGGATCTGGCAGATCCACAACAGACAAAGCTGTGGCAAGAATATTTTCGTAAGCAAGGCCACCTTGCGTTAGCTATCACGGCACAAGAAAGTAAAGGAATCAAAGGGCTAGTACCTGCAGCCAAAGAAGCGTTGAAAGAAAAACGAGCAAGAGACGCTGCTCGTGGGATCAAGCCTCGCGCTATTCGGGCAATGGTATTGGGTATTCCGAATGTTGGAAAGTCTACGTTGATGAATCGACTAGTAGGCAAAAAAATTGCTCAGACAGGAAATAAACCAGGTGTAACAAAAGGTCAGCAGTGGCTTCGTTTGGGTAACGAGTTGGAATTGTTAGACACACCAGGGATTTTATGGCCCAAATTTGAAGATGAAGAAATCGGCAAAAAACTAGCGCTGACAGGCGCCATCAAAGACCAACTTGTCCATTTAGATGATTTGGCGATTTACGGATTGGACTTTTTTGCCCGATATTATTCAGGAAGAATCAGCGATCGTTATGGTTTGCCAATCGAGCAAGAAGAAAAATTGGCACCGGAATTGCTGATGGATATCACAGCAAAACGTGGGTATAAAGAAGACTATGATCGTGGCAGCGAATTAGTCGTGCATGATATCCGTCAAGGAAAACTTGGTCGATACACATTGGATCGTTGCGAAGAAATGGAGCAAAAAAGCGATGACTGAATCCATCCAAAGTATCAAAGAACGATTGAAAAGCATACAGAGAATAGATGATCCTACACTAGAATCATTGAGGAACGATCCACGCAAAGGCGTACAGCAAGCGCTAGTTTCTTTTGAACGACGATTGAAAAAAGAGGCATTGATCAAGGAAAAATATGAAGAAATGTTTTGCTTTGAAAAACAAGGGTACGCACAAGGTCACCAATGGATTGCCGGCATTGATGAAGTAGGAAGAGGACCGTTAGCTGGACCTGTCGTGGCAGCTGCAGTTATCTTGCCGAAAAATGAGATCATATTAGGGCTGAATGATTCAAAACAGTTATCAGAGAAAAAACGAGAACTTCTTTCTCAACAAATTCAAGAAAAAGCTTTGGCCATCGGGATCGGAATCATTGATCAGCAGACAATCGATGAAGTGAATATTTATGAAGCAAGTAAATTGGCGATGATCCAAGCAGTAGAAAACTTGTCTATTGCACCAAGCTATTTGTTGATCGATGCGATGACCTTGGATTTGTCTATACAGCAGGAAAAAATAATCAAAGGGGATGCACGATCTGTGTCGATTGCGGCTGCAAGTATCATTGCTAAAGTATATCGAGACCAATTGATGAAAGAATATGACGTGCTTTATCCTGGGTATGGTTTCTCGCATAATGCAGGCTATGGAACAAAGGAACATTTAGAAGGACTTGAAAGACAAGGGATTACGCCAATCCATCGCAAAAGTTTTGCACCTGTAAAAAAATATTTACAATAAAAAACAGCCGCTTTTACGTATCTTATTAGAAAGAGAGACGAAAGGCGGTTTTATGATGTATCAAATAGAAGAGAATTTATTGAAACTTGCTTATGCAAAAGGAATTAGTAGCCAAGGGAAATGGGCACTTGCTAACTGGATGATGCAGTATCCTTACAAAGAAATCGGATTTGAAGACATCGTTAAGATAGGAAAAATCACCGCACATCGGGAGCTGTTCCGTACAAGTTGGAAAGAAATTCACAATAATTGGGGCAAAATCCAATTGAAACAGTCGTTTATTACTTGCTTTGATCCCAACTATCCCCCTCAGTTGCTTCACTTGACCTATCCGCCAATTGTCCTGTTTTACAGTGGTGACCTATCTTTACTTTCTTGTAATATGTTAAGCGTTGTTGGTGGAAGACGTACTTCTGCTTTAGCCAAAAAAACAGTGTATTATTTACTAAAACCAGTGGTAGAAACTGGATATGTAATCGTCAGTGGCTGCGCGAAAGGGATAGATACCTACAGTCACCAAGCAGCAATCTCTCATGGTGGACGGACAATCGCGGTCATTGGAACAGGGATAGAGCAAGTCTATCCTGCTGAAAATCGTGACCTGCAAGAGGTGATTGCAAATGATCATCTTCTTTTGAGTGAATATCCTCCTCAATCCGGCCCGAAAAAGCATCGTTTTCCAATGAGAAATCGTATTATCGCAGCTTTGTCTAAAGGAACATGTGTCTTTGAAGCCAAGAAAAAAAGCGGCTCTCTGATAACAGCCCAGCAAGCATTGGATCTTGGAAGAACAGTTTTTTCTGTTCCAGGAAATATTTTAACAGAACATTCTGCCGGATGTCATCATTTGATCCAAGACGGTGCAGTTTGCACGGTTTCGGGTGAAGATATCTTGGCAGAATTTAAAGAATAACACCATACTTTTCATTTGCTTTTCTTGACAAACGTTTTCTGAATGGATATGATTAGCTACGATTTGTATGAATCCTCTTTTAATAGTAGGAACACGACAATGGAAAGGAGTCCATTCAGTAATGGCGTATAAATATTTAGTGATTGTAGAATCACCTGCAAAAGCCAAGACGATTGAGAAATATCTTGGACGAAACTATAAAGTAATGGCCAGTGTTGGTCATATAAGAGATTTACCGAAAAGTAAAATGGGTATCGATTTTGAAAACAATTATGAACCCCATTATATTTCTATACGCGGAAAAGGCGATGTCATCAAAAGCCTGAAAGCCGCAGCAAAAAAAGCTCAAAAAGTTTACTTGGCAAGTGACCCGGATAGAGAAGGAGAAGCAATTGCTTGGCATTTAGCGTACCTACTTGGGTTGGATCTGAAAGAAAAAAATCGGGTGGTCTTCAATGAAATCACAAAAGATGCAGTCAAAGCAGCCTTTAAGGAACCAAGAACGATCGATGTAGATTTAGTAGATGCACAGCAAGCTCGTCGTACCTTAGACAGAATCGTTGGTTATTCGATCAGCCCTATTCTTTGGCGCAAAGTCAAGAAAGGGTTAAGTGCAGGACGTGTCCAATCTGTCGCTTTAAAAATTATTATTGACCGTGAAAAAGAGATTCGAGAATTTATTCCAGAAGAATATTGGAGCATCGACGGTAATTTTAAAAAAGCTCGCAAGAAATTCAAAGCAAATTTCTGGGGAATCGACGGTAAGAAAAAGAAGTTACCAGATGCACAAAGTGTAAAAGAAGTCACTGCTAGAATTGATGGAACAGACTTCGAAGTAAAAAAAGTAGAAAAGAAAGAGCGCAAAAGAAACCCTGCGAATCCTTTCACTACAAGTAGCCTGCAACAGGAAGCTGCCCGTAAATTAAACTTTCGAACAAGAAAAACCATGATGGTAGCACAACAATTATATGAAGGAATCACTTTGGGTAAACAAGGAACAGTCGGCTTGATTACATACATGCGTACTGATTCTACCCGGATTGCCGATACAGCAAAAGCAGAGGCCGCAGCATTTATTGAAGATACGTATGGAAAAGAATTTTCTAGACATGATCACCGAAAGATCAAAAATGCTCAAGGCGCACAAGATGCCCATGAAGCTGTGCGTCCAACGAGTGTGCTTCGTACACCAGAAGAACTCAAACAATATTTAGATAAAGATCAATTGAAACTTTATACATTGATCTGGTCACGTTTTGTGGCTAGTCAGATGACGCCGGCTATTTTAGATACAATGAAAGTAACATTAGAACAAAATGGTGTGATCTTCATTGCGAACGGTTCAAAAATCAAATTCAAAGGATTCATGCAAGTGTATGTGGAAGGTAGAGACGACGGCAAAGAAGAGAAAGAAAATATTCTTCCAGAACTTGAAGAAGGCGATGTCGTCCAATCTGTTGATATTGAACCAAAACAGCATTTTACTCAACCACCTGCACGTTTCAGTGAGGCTACGTTGATTCGTGCACTAGAAGAAAACGGGGTAGGGCGACCTTCCACTTATGCACCAACACTTGATACGATCCAAAGACGCTACTATGTAAAATTGACACAAAAAAGATTTGAGCCGACAGAATTAGGAGAGATTGTCAATTCGCTGATCTGTGAATTTTTCCCTCAAATCGTCGATGTCCATTTCACAGCAGAAATGGAAGGAGATTTGGATAAAATCGAAGAAGGCACGGAAGCGTGGGTCAAAGTAGTCGATCGTTTCTATAAACCGTTTGAAAAAGAACTGACGAATGCGGAAGAAAAAATCGAAAAAATCCAAATCAAAGATGAACCAGCAGGATTCGATTGTGATGTCTGTGGACATCCGATGGTGATAAAATTAGGGAAATACGGGAAGTTTTATGCTTGTAGCAATTTTCCTGATTGTCGGAATACCAAACCAATCGTAAAAGAAATCGGTGTGACTTGTCCAGTATGTCATGAAGGGCAAGTTATCGAACGAAAATCTAAGAAAAACAGACTGTTCTACGGTTGTTCTCGTTTTCCAGAATGTGAATTCACTTCTTGGGATAAACCAGTGGGCAGAAATTGTCCAAAATGTGATGGATATCTGGTTGAGAAGAAAGTCAAAGGTGGCAAACAAGTAGTCTGTGTAAATGGAGACTACGAAGAAGACATCCAAAAATAATAGAAAAGAGGTTCTTTCATTGAAAATGGTAAATGTTGTTGGAGCAGGACTTGCCGGAAGTGAAGCTGCTTGGCAGATCGCACAAGCAGGAGTACCTGTCCGTTTATATGAAATGCGTCCAGTCAAATCGACTGAGGCGCATCACACAAGTAATTTTGCTGAACTAGTATGTTCCAATTCACTAAGAGGAAATAGTTTGGCTAACGCAGTAGGATTATTGAAAGAAGAAATGCGACGATTGAATTCAGTAGTAATCACTTCGGCAGATGAAACAGCAGTGCCAGCTGGTGGTGCTTTAGCTGTTGACCGAGATTCTTTTTCTGAAACGATTACCCGAAAAGTCAAAGAGCATCCATTAGTAACAGTGATAAACGAAGAAATTACTGAAATACCAGAAGGAATCACCGTAGTAGCAACAGGACCGTTGACTTCTCATCCATTGGCAGAAAGTATCAAAGCATTCAATGGTTCAGATGGTTTTTATTTCTACGACGCAGCTGCACCGATCGTAGACAAAGCTACGATCGATATGGATAAAGTATATTTGAAGTCCCGCTATGACAAAGGAGAAGCAGCTTACTTGAACTGTCCGATGACAGAAGAGGAATTCAAAGCTTTCCATGAGGCACTAATCAATGCCGAAGTGGCAGAACTTAAATCTTTTGAAAAAGAAAAATATTTTGAAGGATGTATGCCAATCGAAGTAATGGCACAGCGTGGTTTCAAAACAATGCTTTTTGGTCCTATGAAACCAGTTGGGCTGGAAGATCCTAAAACTGGCAAACGTCCTTATGCTGTTATCCAGCTACGTCAAGACAATGCTGCAGCTTCTTTATACAACATCGTGGGCTTCCAAACTCACTTGAAATGGGGCGAGCAAAAACGTGTTTTCCGGATGATTCCTGGATTGGAAAATGCTGAATTCGTTCGCTATGGTGTTATGCACCGAAATAGCTTTATGAATTCGCCAGAATTACTGAAACCGACGTATCAATCAACGAAACGCGAAGATTTGTTCTTTGCAGGTCAAATGACTGGTGTAGAAGGCTATGTTGAAAGTGCAGCAAGTGGATTACTTGCTGGAATCAATGCGGCACGCTTAGCAAAAGAAATGGAACCAGTCGAGTTTCCACAAGAAACAGCTATTGGAAGCATGGCTTATTACATTACTCATGCGGAAGGAAAACATTTCCAACCAATGAATGCCAACTACGGTCTATTTCCTGAATTGCCGGAACGCATTCGAGACAAAAAAGCAAGATATGAAGCAATTGCCCAACGTGCTTTAAAAGCGAATGAGACAATAAAAAAAGAATTAGAAAAACAGCAGTCCCAAATGAGTGAGCAAACTCGATGAAGAGGGTGAGACGGATAGTCTCGCTCTTTTTCTTGCGTTTTCCTTAAGGATTTCTCAAACAAAATGTGAGGAATTGCATTAATTGTGAACAAACTTAGAAATATTGGTTAAATTCTGACAATTTATTTGTCTTTTTGTAGACGCTGTGCTAAATTATTCTCTGGGACAAAAGGAAGGTGAGAAAATGACGGAAGCCACGTGGGAACAAAAATTTTTGCGTTATTTGATTGTCGAAAGAGGATATTCAGAAAAAACGAAAGAAGCATATGAAGAAGATATTCTCCATTTTAAACATTTCTTGGAGGAATCTGGAGACGCTGATCTGCTGAAGGCGGAATACTTTACGGTTCGTGTCTATTTGAGTGCATTAGCTGATCATCGCCCCAGCTATAGCAGAAACTCTATCAGTCGCAAGATAGCTAGCCTACGTTCGTTTTATCAGTACCTTCTCAAAGAAGAAGTGATAAAAGAAAATCCATTTTCTTACGTTCATCTCAAAAAGAAAAATTTGAGATTGCCACGCTTTTTTTATGAAAATGAAATGCAAGCACTTTTTGACAGCGTAGCAGGAGACAGTCCTCTAGATTTGAGGAACCGCGCTTTGCTGGAAGTCCTTTACGGATCTGGTATCCGTTTAAGCGAGTGTAGTAATCTGTTGGTATCAGACATTGATTTTGATTCAGAGGTCATGTTGATTCATGGTAAAGGAAACAAGGAGAGATACGCGCCGCTAGGTTCTTTTGCCCAAGATGCTCTACAAGAATATTTCACAGAAGGCCGTCAGGTATTGATGACAAAATACCACGAAGAGCATGATATTGTTTTTGTGAATCATCATGGAAAACCAATCACGCCTACTGGTATTGAATATGTCTTGAATCAGATCATCAAAAAAAGCAGCTTGGATAGCGATATCCATCCCCACATGCTGCGCCATACATTCGCCACTCATTTATTAAATAATGGGGCAGATTTGCGGACAGTCCAAGAATTGTTAGGACATGCCAATTTATCAACTACCCAGATCTATGCCCATGTAACAAAAGAAAGTTTACAAAAAAACTATCGTTCATTCCATCCAAGAGCGTAAAATAAGGAAAAGAACAAATTTAGGAGGAAACAAACATGGTCGAATCACCATTTCATTCAACCACAATCTGTGCTGTCGAAAAAGACGGAAAATTTGCCATGGCTGGAGATGGCCAAGTAACAATGGGTGAATCTGTTGTCATGAAAGGTACAGCAAAGAAAGTACGACGTATCTACAATGGAGAGGTTGTTGTAGGTTTCGCCGGAAGTGTCGCAGATGCGTTTACTTTAGAAGAAAAATTTGAAGGTAAATTGAACGAATACAATGGAAATCTGCAACGTGCGGCTGTTGAATTAGCTCAAGAATGGCGGACACAGCAATCTATGCAAAAACTTGAAGCGATGCTGATCGTAATGAATGAGAAAGAAATGCTGCTTGTTTCAGGTACAGGAGAAGTGATTACGCCAGATGATGGCATCTTAGCTATCGGATCAGGCGGGAATTTTGCATTGGCCGCAGCCCGAGCAATGAAAAATTATGCTCAAAATGACATGAGTGCGAAAGAAATTGCAGAAAATGCGTTAAATATTGCCGCAGACATCTGTATCTTTACTAATCATAATATTATCGTAGAAGAACTGTAAGAGGTGAGTAAATATGTATGAATTGAAACAAACACCAAGACAAATCGTAAGTGAATTAGACGAGTATATCGTAGGACAGCATGCAGCAAAAAAATCTGTTGCCGTCGCTTTGCGTAACCGCTACCGCCGTTTGCAGTTAGATGAAAAAATGCAACAAGATATTACACCAAAAAATATGCTGATGATCGGACCTACAGGGGTCGGTAAAACAGAAATCGCACGACGCTTGGCCAAAATCGTCAATGCACCATTTGTCAAAGTCGAAGCAACAAAATTTACTGAAGTCGGTTATGTTGGAAGAGATGTAGAATCAATGGTCCGGGATTTAGTGGAAAATGCGATCCAAATCGTAGAAAAAGAGCAATACAGCCGTGTATACACAAGTGCTAAAAAAAATGCTGAAAAACGTTTGGTAAAAATCTTAGTGCCTGGTATAAAAAAAGAACAGAAACAATCCACTAATCAATTTGAACAAATGATGAATCTTTTTAATGCTAGTCAGCAAAACAATGCTGAACCACAAGAAGAAGTGACAGAAGATATTCGGATCAACCGCCGTACAATTTTGGAACAACTACAAAAGGGATTACTGGACAATCGTGAAGTAACCATTGAAGTCGAAGATCAAAAGAAACCTGCACCAATGATGAACAATGGATTGGAGCAAATGGGGATCGACCTAAATGAAACGTTAGGTGCTCTAACACCGAAGAAAAAAGTGGAACGGACGGTAACAGTCAAAGAAGCTTTAGAGTTATTAATCAAAGAAGAATCAGCAAAACTAGTCAAGGATGCTGATATCCATAGTGAGGCAATCAAATTAGCGGAAGAAAGTGGGATTATCTTTATCGATGAAATCGATAAGATTACTTCTAAATCACAGCAATCTGGAGAAGTATCCAGAGAAGGCGTCCAAAGAGACATATTGCCAATTGTCGAAGGTTCACAAGTAAACACAAAATACGGGATCATTCAAACAGATCACGTCCTATTCATTGCTTCAGGAGCTTTCCATTTGTCTAAACCAAGTGATCTAATTCCAGAACTTCAAGGACGCTTCCCAATACGGGTAGAATTAGATGATTTGACAGCTGAAGATTTTGTGAAAATTCTGACTGAACCGAATAATGCTTTGATAAAACAATATGTAGCATTGATTGGTACAGAAAATGTGTCAGTTACATTTACAAAAGAAGCAATTGAACGGATCGCTCAAATTGCTTTCGATGTCAATCGTGACACAGATAATATCGGTGCACGTAGACTGCACACTATTTTGGAAAAATTATTAGAAGACCTATTATTTGAAGCACCAGATATGCAAATGGGTGAAATAACGATCACAGAAGCATACGTTGATGACAAACTTGGCTCAATTGCGGCAAATGAAGATTTAAGTCGCTATATTTTATAAAATCGGAGGACGACAATGACAGACTTGCTAACGAAAACTCGCAAGATAAACACACTTTTGCAGCAAAAGAATACTTTTGACATGCAAGCAGATTTGCCTTACGATAAAATGGCTGTCACATTAGGTGGTATTCTTGACAGCAACACCTATATCATAGGAAGTGACGGAGTATTACTAGGTTACAATGAACGCCACGATGTGAATAATGAACGAATCAAAACAATGTTTGTTGAGAAACAATTTCCTGAATCTTACACTGATACAGTGGCACAGCTGATGAAAACTGAAGCTAATATCCCGATTACAAGTGATATCACTGCGTTTCCGGTAGAGTCAAGAGAAAAATACCCATTTGGTTTGACGACTGTCGTTCCAATCTTTGGAGCTGGCGAACGTCTGGGGACGATCATTTTGTCTCGCATGGAACAATCGTTTGCAGATGACGATCTCGTCTTAGCAGAATATGGAGCTACGGTTGTCGGTATGCAGATCCTTTATCAGAAGTCTCGAAGTATCGAAGCTGATGTACGGAGTGCGACGGCTGTTCAAATGGCAATCAACACATTGTCTTACAGCGAGTTAAAGGCTGTACAAGCCATTTTTGAAGCGTTGGATGGAGATGAAGGACGTTTGACTGCTTCTAATATCGCCGATAGCATCGGAATCACTCGTTCTGTGATCGTCAATGCTTTACGAAAATTGGAATCAGCTGGAATCATTGAATCTCGCTCGTTAGGCATGAAGGGAACTTATTTAAAAGTATTGAATTCCCGTTTTAAAGAAGAATTAGCAAAACATAGTTATTAGAAACAAGGGACTGGGGCGGATACAGATGTTTGCTCCAGCCTTCCCATTTTAAAAAGTAAGTCGAAGTTGGAGGAATGGCAATGACTGTTATTATTCAAAATGACCAGCTGATCGCTGAAATCGCTGAACACGGTGCGGAATTGATCAGTTTAAAATCAAAAGAACACGGTTTAGAGTATATCTGGCAAGGTGATCCAGCGTATTGGGGCAGACATGCACCAGTTTTATTCCCTTTTGTTGGACGTTTAAAAGATGACCAGTATGTTTACCAAGGGAAAACATATCAAATGGGACAACATGGATTTGCCCGAGATATGGATTTTGAAGTCATTGAACATGGACAAGAAATGGCTAGTTTCATCTTGCGGAGTACACCGGAGACATTAGAAAAATATCCTTTTGATTTTGAATTAGTGATTAGTTATGAATTAGGAGGAGACGGTATCACGGTCCATTACCAAGTAGCAAATACAGGTGAAGAAGAAATGTTCTTTTCTATCGGTGGACATCCTGCTTTCAATGTACCTCTTGAAGAAGGATTGTCATTCGAAGACTTTTATCTAGCATTTTCTCCATTGAAATCAAGATTACGCCTACCTTTAAAAGGCCCATTCATTGATATGGAACAAAAGACGTTAGGACAGACAAATACGAATCTGGCTTTGAATCGTGAACTTTTTGATCAAGATGCATTGGTTTTTGAAACAAGAGGACTAAATGCGTACGCCATTCGGAGTGAAAAATCTTACCATAGCATAACTTTAAGCTATAAAGATATGCCTTATGTAGGAATCTGGTCTCCTTATCCAAAAGAAGCCCCTTTCGTGTGTATCGAACCATGGTGTGGAATTGCTGACACGGTGAATAGCAGTGGAAACTTGATGGAAAAAGTAGGAATCAATCAACTAGGTGCCCATGAAATCTTCAAGACAAAATATTCGATCACAGTGAAGTAAGAGGGTGTAAAAAGCTATTCTACATCAAGTAATAAGAGGTTGTGACAGAAGTGGTCAGCTTCTGGAATACCGTTTGTTCGAAAAAAGGGAGTGTGACAAATCCATGTCACACTCCTGTTTTATCTCTTTGGACTGAAAAAATGTCAGGATTTTTTCTTGCTGCTGTTCAAACCAAATGGGATTCGACTTTCCGTATGGTTTCTGATACGCTTGATATTGTCTTTATGACGATAGAAGATAAAGGAAGAGACTAAAAAGGCAATGATCGTCAGCAACCAATTGGGCTTAGCCAAAATCACAGGAGCTACATAAGGAAGGACGATCGTGGAGAAAGTGATCAACGCTGCACTGATCATACTGCTCAAACTCACCATACTTGTACAAAATAGACTAACGATAAAAATGATACAGGAATAAACAAAAAATACAGGATTAAATCCTAAAAGCATTCCTGCACTTGTCGCAACAGCTTTTCCTCCTTTAAACCCAGCAAATATCGGAAATGTATGACCAAGAATCGCACATACCCCAAACCAAAGAGGGTTAATCCCAGAAAGGTGAAAAATCATCGGCAGACAAGTAGCCAATGTACCCTTTAAAATATCCATAAGAAGGACAACAATCCCGGCGGTTTTGCCTAATACCCGAAATGTATTGGTGGTTCCAGTATTACCGCTCCCATGTTGCCGGATATCTTTTTTGAAAAACAATTTGCCAATCCAGACGCCGGAAGGAATAGAACCTAAAAGATATGCTAAAATAAGTAATAAGATCAATTTCATTTTTTACCCTCTCTCAAGTTGAAAACTATCCTTTATTTTAGCATGAATAGGTAACAGGAACAATTGAAAAAATGAAAGATAGAAGTATAATAGATGAAATAAAAAGAAAAGCAAGGGGTGACAGAAATGTCTATAAAAAATCCAACACAAGAAACGATTTTTAACTATTTGAAAGAAGCAAAAAATATTGCCATCGTAGGCTTGAGTAATAAACCAGAGCGAACAAGTTACATGGTTGCACAGGTATTGCAAGACAATGGATATAAAATCATACCAGTAAATCCATTATTGGCTGGTGAAGAAATTCTAGGAGAGAAAGTCTATGCAAATTTAACAGAAATCGATGATTCAATCGATATCGTAGATGTATTTAGACGGAGCGAATTTTTACCTGAAGTAGCAGCTGATTTTTTGAAAACCGATGCTAAAGTGTTTTGGGCACAACTAGGGATCGAAAACGAAGAAGCAGATGAGATGCTAAGAAAAGCAGGACGCACAGACGTCGTAATGGATCGCTGTATCAAGATTGAACTTGGTAAGTTGAAAGAAAACCAAAAATAAAAATGACCACAAAGAAGAGATGATCGATAGAGAGGAATGTCGAAAAAGCGGTTAGGAGATAATTAAAATTGATTTCTCATCTAACCTCTTTTTTTTCACGACCTTTTCTAGTATGATAATCGTGGTGCGGTTTTGCCGCAAAGTATTATTGAAGGAGCGTTTGCCTTGGCAAAAAAAGTAAACAACGAATATAATGACTCGTCCATCCAAGTATTGGAAGGATTAGAGGCAGTTAGAAAAAGACCAGGGATGTACATTGGATCCACTGACAGCCGAGGCTTGCATCATTTAGTCTATGAAATCGTCGATAATGCAGTTGATGAAGCATTATCAGGATATGGCAGTGAGATTGATGTGACCATCCATGAAGACAATAGTATAACTGTTGCAGATAGCGGACGTGGGATGCCTGTAGGGATGCATGCTTCCGGTATCCCAACAGTTGAAGTGATTTTTACTGTGCTGCATGCTGGCGGAAAGTTTGGTCAAGGAGGATACAAAACTTCTGGTGGGCTTCACGGTGTAGGAGCCAGTGTGGTAAATGCCTTATCGAAATGGCTGACTGTAACAATCGTTAGAGATGGCGTAGAGTATCAGCAGAAATTTAAAAACGGCGGTAAACCTGACGGTACGTTGAAAAAGATAGGAAAAACAAAAAAAGCAAATGGGACGATTGTCCATTTTTTACCAGACGATACAATATTCAGTACAACAAAATTTTCATATGAAATTTTAGCCGAACGGTTAAGAGAATCTGCCTTTCTTCTAAAAGGCGTTAAAATCTCACTTTCTGATCTTCGGGGAGAAGAACCAGTCAAGGAAGTTTTCCATTATGAAGAAGGAATCAAAGAATTTGTTGATTACCTGAATGAAGAAAAAGATACATTGACACCGGTCGTTTATTTTTCAGGAGAAAAAGAAGGTATCGAAGTAGAGGTCGCTTATCAATACAATGACGGGTATTCAGAAAATGTCTTATCTTTTGTCAATAATGTTCGAACAAAAGATGGTGGAACCCATGAAGCTGGAATGAAAGCGGCAATGACGAAATCTTATAACGAATATGCGAGAAAAGTCGGCTTGCTGAAAGAACGGGACAAGAATCTGGAAGGTAGTGATTTCAGAGAAGGATTAGCTGCTGTTCTCTCTATCCGTGTACCTGAAAATCTTCTGCAATTTGAAGGTCAAACGAAAGAAAAACTTGGTACGCCAGTTGCTCGAACCGTAGTAGATAACGTCATCAGTGAACAAATGGGCTTTTATTTGCAGGAAAATAGCGAAATGAGCCAGATGTTGGTCCGTAAAGCAATCAAAGCGAGAGAAGCGAGAGAAGCAGCACGTAAAGCCAGAGAAGAAAGCCGAAATGGAAAGAAGCGTAAAAAAGGCGAATCTCTTCTTTCAGGAAAATTGACACCCGCACAATCCCGAAATCCTAAGAAAAATGAATTGTATTTAGTCGAAGGGGATTCTGCCGGCGGATCTGCTAAACAAGGAAGAGACAGAAAGTTCCAAGCAATTCTACCTTTACGAGGAAAAGTCATCAATACCGAAAAAGCAAAAATGCAAGATATCTTGAAAAATGAAGAAATCAATACGATGATCTATACGATTGGTGCAGGAGTCGGCCCTGAATTTTCTATCGAAGACTGTAATTACGACAAAGTAATCATCATGACCGATGCGGATACAGACGGCGCCCATATTCAAGTATTACTGCTTACTTTCTTTTATCGTTATATGAAACCGCTGATTGAAGCTGGGAAAGTATATATCGCGTTACCACCTTTATATAAAGTATCCAAAGGACAAGGGAAGAAGCAAGTCATTGAATATGCGTGGACAGATGACGAATTGGCAGCAATGATTAAAAAAGTCGGCAAAGGATATATGCTACAGCGATATAAAGGACTTGGAGAGATGAATGCGGAACAATTGTGGGAAACAACGATGGATCCAACTTCCCGTACGTTGATTCGCGTCCGTATCGACGATGCTGCGCAAGCTGAGCGTCGAGTAACCACACTAATGGGTGACAAAGTAGAACCTCGAAGAAAATGGATCGAAAATCACGTACAATTTACGTTGGAAGAAGATGGCAGTATCTTAGATAAAAAAGAGGATACTGAAATCTCTCCTTCAGTTTCTAATGAATTATTAGATGAAGAACGAGCAGATAAAAAAGAAGACAATCAGTTATTTGAAGTAGAATAGGAGGTCACCTGATGGAAAATCGACAAGAAGTACAAGAATTAACTTTAGAAGAAGTGATGGGTGACCGCTTCGGACGTTATTCCAAATATATTATCCAAGAACGTGCACTGCCTGATATCCGTGATGGATTGAAACCAGTGCAACGCCGGATATTATTTGCCATGAACAAAGATGGCAATACGTATGACAAAGGATTCCGTAAATCAGCAAAATCTGTCGGAAATATCATGGGGAATTATCATCCTCATGGTGACAGCAGTATTTATGAAGCGATGGTCCGCATGAGCCAAGATTGGAAGTTGCGGGAAGTACTGATCGAAATGCACGGGAATAATGGGAGTATGGACGGTGATCCACCTGCTGCGATGCGTTATACTGAAGCCAGATTATCCAAGTTAAGTGGAGAGATGCTAGCAGATATCGAAAAAGAAACAGTCGATCTCGTGTGGAATTTTGATGATACAGAAAAAGAACCAACAGTCCTTCCAGCTCGATACCCAAACCTTCTAGTCAATGGATCGACAGGTATATCTGCTGGATATGCGACAGAAATCCCGACTCATAACTTAGCTGAAGTGATCGACGGCACAATCTATATGATCGATCATCCACAAGCGAGCCTTGAAAAATTGATGGAATATATTCCTGGACCTGACTTTCCAACAGGAGGGATCTTGCAAGGGAAAGATGAAATCAAAAAAGCTTATGAAACAGGGCGAGGAAAAGTTATTCTTCGTTCGAAAACAAAGATAGAAGCAATGAAGGGCAATAAACAGCAAATCGTGATCACTGAAATCCCATATGAAGTAAATAAAGCGACGTTGGTGAAAAAAATGGATGAGATCCGTTTGAATAAGAAAATCGATGGAATAGCTGAAGTACGAGATGAAAGTGATCGAACTGGTCTGCAAATTGTCGTTGAATTGAAAAAAGATGCCAATGCTCAAGGAATTTTGAATTATTTGTTCAAAAACACTGAGCTACAGATCAATTACAATTTTAATATGGTCGCTATCGATCATATGACTCCGCACCAAGTTGGACTGAAAGACATTTTAAGAAGTTATATCGAGCATCGAAAGCAAGTCATAACAAAACGCAGCCAATTCGATTTAGCCAAAGCTCAAAAAAGACAGCATATCGTGGAAGGCCTGATGAAAGCTTTATCGATTCTGGATGAAGTAATCGCAACGATTCGTGAAAGTAAAGACAAAAAAGATGCTAAAAAGAATTTAGTCGATGTTTTCCAATTTACAGAAGAACAATCAGAAGCAATCGTCACATTGCAACTATACCGTTTGACGAACACAGATATCACAGAGCTTCAAAAGGAAGCCGAAAGCTTGATTGCACAAATCACAGAGTTGAATAAAATCCTTTCAAACGACAAAGAGCTTTTCTCTGTTATGAAAAAAGAATTGCGAGAAGTGAAAAAAAATTACTCTTCCGCTCGTCTGACGACAATCCAAGATGAAATCGAAGAAATCAAAATCGATACGCAAGTTTTAGTGGCGCAAGAAGACGTAATCGTCAGTGTGACGCGAGAAGGCTATGTGAAGCGAACAAGCCTTCGTTCCTATAGTGCTTCGAAACCAGAAGAAATCGGGATGCGAGAAGGCGATTACTTGCTGTACTCAGGTGAATTGAGCACATTGGACCATGTTCTTCTGATTACGAATAAAGCAAATGTGATCTACCGTCCTGTTCATGAACTACCCGATTTGAAATGGAAAGATGCTGGCGAACACATTTCTCAAACAATCTCCAATCTGTCTGTAGATGAATCGATCTTAGCTGTTTTCCCATATCAAAAAATCCAAGCAGAAAAAACATTTGTATTCATCAGCAAGAATGGATTGATCAAGCAAACACGAATGACAGAGTTCGAACCATGGCGCACCTATAAGAGCCGTCCGCTCAGCTGTATGAAGCTAAAGGCGGAAGAAGATGAACTTATTGCTGTATATCTGAAAGAAGATCAGCCAGGCTTAGATGTGTTCTTAGTAACGTATCAAGGAATGGGCTTGCGCTATCCTTTAACAGATGTTCCCGTTGTTGGAGCAAAGGCAGCTGGAGTGAAGTCTATGAATTTGAAAGATGGAGATAGGATTGTCAATGGGCTGCTTGTGTTAGCAGACGGAGATACGCCAATCGTAATCGTTACTCAGCGAGGAGCCGTGAAACGCATGCTTGCTCAAGAAATCAGCCAAACTTCACGTGCGAAGCGGGGAGTGACGGTCATGCGTGAGCTGAAAAAAAATCCGCACCGTATTATCTATATGTCGGAAGGAAGATCAAAAGAAATAACCTTGATGAATCAAAAAGGACAACAGATAACGATTGATCCAACGGATTTTCCTATAGGTGATCGAACATCGAATGGTTCGTTTGCTATGGACGAGAAAAAAGGTGGAGAAGTCATCGAAGTTATCGATGCTCCTGAGATTTTCATTGAATCATAACTGTTATGGTATTTTAGTGAAGAGGGACCATCTGTATTAATACAGATGGTCCCTCTTTTTCATTCATTTTTAATAAATCCTTATACGTTTGCAAAAAAAGATGAAAGTGTTCACAATGCTTAAATATTGGTAAATCAACGTTACTTGCAATATACATAGATAAAACATAAAAATTGTTAAATAAAAAACAAGAAAACCCTTGCAAAGATAAGGTGCTGTGTTATACTAATCACGTAAAAACTGTTACATAAAACAGAAATTTAGGAGGTCCATACAATGGAGCAATGGAATGGATTTAAAGGTACCAAATGGAAAGAAGGCGTAGACACTAGAGACTTTATTCAAAACAACTACACTGAATATCGCGGTGATGACAGCTTTTTGGAAGGTCCAACAGAAGCAACAGAAAAATTATGGGATGAATTGCAAAAGCTGAATGATATCCAATTCGAACGTAACGGTGTCTATGATATGGACACAGAAATCGTATCAACCATTACTTCCCACGATGCAGGCTATTTGGATAAAGATTTGGAAAAAATCGTCGGTCTACAGACAGACAAACCTTTGAAACAAGCATTCATGCCGTTCGGTGGAATCAATATGGCTAACAATGCGCTGAAAAGCAATGGCTATACACCAAACGATGAATTAACACATATTTTCACTGACTGGCGCAAAACACATAATCAAGGGGTGTTTGATGCTTATACTGCTGAAATGCGTGCAGCTCGTAAAAACAAAATCATTACAGGGCTTCCAGACGCTTACGGTCGTGGACGTATCATCGGCGACTATCGTCGTGTGGCATTGTATGGAATCGACTATTTGATGGAGCAAAAGAAAAAAGATCATGATATGACTGGTTATCATACGATGAGTGAAGAAGTGATTCGTTTACGTGAAGAAATCACTGAACAATATCGTGCATTAGCACAAATGAAAGAAATGGCTGCAAAATACGGCTATGATATCTCTAAACCAGCTGCAAATGCAAAAGAAGCTGTCCAATGGTTATACTTCGGTTATTTAGCAGCAATCAAATCACAAAATGGCGCTGCGATGTCAATCGGACGTATCTCAGCATTCCTTGATATCTATATCCAACGTGATTTGGATAATGGAGTAATCACAGAAAAAGAAGCGCAAGAATTGATCGATCACTTAGTAATGAAATTACGTATGGTCAAATTCGCGCGTACACCTGAATACAACCAATTATTCTCAGGATTCCCTATCTGGGCTACTTTATCCATTGCTGGTATGGGCTTAGATGGTCGTTCATTAGTGACGAAGAATGATTTCCGTCTGCTTCACACATTGACAAATATGGGACCTTCACCAGAACCAAACTTGACTGTTTTGTACTCTGAACACCTTCCAGAAGGATTCAGAACATATGCGAGCCGAATCGCTATTGAAAGTTCTTCGATTCAGTTTGAAAATGACAATCAGCTTCGTGAACAATGGGGTTCTGATGATTGTGCGATTGCTTGCTGTGTATCAGGAACAGTTGTTGGAAAAGACATGCAGTTCTTTGGTGCTCGTGCTAACTTGGCTAAAACACTATTATATGCTATCAATGGCGGGGTCGATGAAGTGACT
This sequence comes from Enterococcus sp. E5-162, assembly GCF_035725965.1. Lineage (NCBI taxonomy): Bacteria > Bacillati > Bacillota > Bacilli > Lactobacillales > Enterococcaceae > Enterococcus > Enterococcus sp. E5-162. Next base: position 130,936 of record NZ_JAPRFV010000007.1, read on the forward strand.
GGCGCCCAAGTTGGACCAGAATATCGTCCGATCACATCAGAAGTACTAGATTTTGAAGAAGTGAAACATAACTTCATGAATATGATGGATTGGTTAGCAGAACTATATGTCAATACGTTGAACATCATTCATTACATGCATGATAAGTATTCTTATGAAGCAGCTCAGCTTGCCTTGATGGATTCTGACTTGCAACGCACATTTGCTACAGGTATTGCTGGAATCTCTCATGCGGCAGACAGCTTGTCAGCCATCAAATATGCAAAAGTAAAAGCAATCCGTAATGAAAAAGGAATAGCAGTTGATTTTGAAGTAGATGGCGATTTCCCTAAATATGGAAATGATGATGACCGTGCAGATGAATTAGTTTCATGGATCTTGGAATACTTCATGGGACAAATCAAACGTCATAAAACTTACCGCAACTCAAAACCAACAACTTCATTATTGACGATTACTTCAAATGTTGTTTACGGTAAAAATACAGGAAATACTCCTGATGGCCGTGAAGCTGGAAAACCACTTGCGCCAGGAGCAAACCCAAGTTACAATGCAGAACAAAGTGGGTTATTAGCCAGCCTGAACTCAACAGCTAAAATGAATTACGGTTGTGCATTGGATGGAATTTCAAATACCCAAACAATCAATCCTTCTGGTCTTGGAAAAGAACAAGATACAAGAATCGAAAACTTGCGTAATGTCTTAGACGGATACTTCTCAAAAGGGGCTTATCATTTGAATGTCAATGTATTCAGTAATGATCTATTGCGTGATGCAATGGAAAATCCAATGAAATATCCGAACTTGACGATCCGGGTATCTGGTTATGCAGTTAAATTCCGTGACTTGACAAGAGAACAACAACTAGATGTCTTGATGAGAACTTCACACGACAGAATGTAAAAAAAGTTTGTGAAACAGCCTTTCGACTCAGTGCCGAAAGATCGTTAGATATCCTTCGCATCATAATCGAATGATCAGTATGCTTATTTGAAAGACACGATTTACAGGGGCAGGACATGTATGTTCCGTCCCTGTAAATTTTACACATAACGAAGCGGTGATTGCGAAAAATTTTGTTCAAAAAGCTTCGCTTCGACAGCTAACTTGTACTTAAAATGAAATCAAAGAAAAGATGTGAATTTAAATGGAAGAAAAAACAATCGGCTATGTTCATTCTATCGAAACTTTCGGTTCAGTAGACGGTCCTGGACTGCGCTTTGTCGTGTTTATGCAAGGATGCCGCATGCGTTGCCAATTCTGTCACAATCCTGATACTTGGAATATTGGCGGAGGGAAAGAGTACTCAGCAGATGAACTTTTAGATAAGGCGGAACGCTTCAGACCTTACTGGGGAGATAAAGGTGGTATTACTGTTAGTGGTGGAGAGCCTCTATTGCAGATCGATTTTTTGATCGAACTATTTAAAAAAGCAAAAGAGCGGAAAATGCATACTACATTGGATACATGCGGAAAACCTTTTACGTATGAAGACCCCTTCTTCTCTCGTTTTCAAGAATTGATGAAGTATACAGACTTACTGTTATTTGATATCAAACACATCGATAATGAAGAGCATAAAAAACTAACGCATTGGGACAATGAAAATATTCTAGAAATGGCTCAATATTTGTCAAAAATTAACAAACCGGTTTGGATTCGCCATGTATTAGTTCCTGAGCGAAGTGATTATGATGAATATTTGATCCGACTAGACAACTTTATCCAAACCTTGTCAAATGTAGATAGAGTAGAGATCCTTCCTTATCATACGATGGGAAAATACAAGTGGGAAACACTTGGTTTGAAATATCCATTAGAAGGAATCGAACCACCTACAAAAGAACGTGTCGAAAATGCTAAACGATTGCTTCATACAGAAGAGTATACAAAATATTTAACGCGATAGAACGCATCGGAAAGAAGTTAAGTATTGCTTCTTTCCGTTTTTTTGCTATTATTAAATAGGAGAAATCACAAAGGAGCGAATGACATGTCAAAAATTATAGTTTTTGGTCACCAAAATCCAGATACAGATGCAATTGGGGCAGCCATTGCCTTTTCACACTTGCAAAATGAATTAGGTAACGAAACAGAAGCAGTTGCTCTAGGTACACCTAATGAAGAAACACAATACGCATTAGACCACTTTCAATTATCTGCACCACGAGTAGTAGAGTCAGCTAAAGCAGAAAATGCAGATGTCATGCTTGTGGATCATAATGAATTCCAACAAAGTATTTCAGATATCAGCGAAGTAAATATTTTGGCTGTAGTAGACCACCATCGTATTGCAAACTTTGAAACAGCTAATCCATTGTACTATCGTGCAGAACCAGTTGGATGTACAAGTACGATCATTTTAAAACTATATAAAGAAAACCAAGTAACGATCCCTAAAGAAATTGCTGGGATTATGCTTTCAGCTATCATTTCAGATACATTGTTGTTCAAATCGCCAACATGTACACCTGAAGACGAAGCAGCTGCAAAGGAACTTGCAGCAATCGCTGAAGTAGATCTAACTGCCTATGGTCTTGAAATGTTGAAAGCCGGAACGAATCTAAGTGATAAATCAGCTGCGGTTCTTCTTGATTTGGATGCAAAAAGTTTCCCAATGGGCAGTTCCAATGTGCGTATCGCTCAAGTCAATACAGTGGATCTGAATGAAGTGATGGATCGACAAGCAGAACTAGAAGCAGCGATGGAAGAAGAAATGAAAGCAAATGGCTACGATTTATTCGTATTAGTTGTCACAAATATCTTAGACAGCGATTCAGAATTACTTGTTGCTGGTAAAGGTAAAGAAAAAGTAGAAGAAGCTTTCCAAACAACTTTGACCAATAACCGAGCTTTACTTAAAGGTGTCGTTTCACGTAAAAAACAAGTCGTACCTCAGTTGACGGCTGTATTCAGCTAATCAAATGGTAGGATGAAGCATTCAAAGTGAATGGGATAAGCGATTGAATAAAAAGAAACACAGAACATACTAAAAGTCTAAGAAGTGGAGGAGAATAACAGTCAAACATGACTCTTGTTCTTCCTCCTTTTTATGTAAAAGTCTTTTAAGTAAAATAAAATGGATAGAAAAGAGAACATATATGAACTATTATTATTCAAAAAATAAGGAAAATTTTTATCAAAAACTGACCGGTGATCCGCTTTTTTCTTTATTGACCGATTATCTATATGAACATCGAGAAAAAGAAACGATTCTAAGAGAATTGAAAAAAGAATTTCCGCAAAACAAATTTTCTCATTTTCTTGATCTGTTGATCGATGCAGGATTAATCAAGAGAGAAGAGCGAAGATATCATTTGAACTTTCCAGTATTTGATCCCAACGATTACTTGCAACAAGTCACTTCGGCTGCTGAAACCATAGCCGACCAATTGAAGAGACTCTCTGTTGCTGAACAAAAATTAGCGATGGGAGAAGTTATTTGGGCGTATTGTTTTGAAGATGAACGAAAAGAAGCATATTTTTATGGAGTAAGAAACAGCCGAGAGACAGAATTGCTGAGAACGACTGCAGGAAATCAGAAGTACCGTTTTATTACACTTTCCTCTAAAGAACACTTCCCGCTTACGTTGGCTAATTATTTTTTTATACAAAAGAATCAGCTTCCTGTAACGAAGGCATTCAAAGAATTAGCCGAACTTATTGGAGATGTAAATGAAGCGTACTTTTTTGATCAAATAGAAGTTATCGTTGACAGGATACGTAAAAATAAATATAAAAATCGTCGGCCTAGTATTTTCCATCAGTCATTACTTGTGACGGATACCATAAAGGAAGAAGAATCATTTACACTAGCATTGCCTATTGTCGAAAAAAACAATCCTGAGATTGAATTTCCAACATTGGATCCTTCATTGACAATGGAGGAAACGGCCTTTCTTAAACGACAAATCTTTTCTGAGTTGAGCAAAAAATTTATGCCGCATGCATTTTCTTATATCAAAGAATATGGAGCAATATAGAACAATAAAGAACAGCTTTGGTGAGAAGAATCTAAGAGAGCAGTAAGCTAAAATTATGCTGATTCTTGCAAGAGGAGTCTTTCTCTTCTTTTATAGTTAAAAGAATTATTGGAGTATTTTGCCTATCTACCACATATTGGATTCACTACATGGTATGGAAATAAAGGAATGCAAAAAATTGGTGAGAAATGTGGAATGACAAAGGAAGGGGTCATAAGAAAAGTTAGATTTTTAAATAATTAATATTATGATTCAGTCAAGTATGGCATTCTAAGGGAAGAACTAGCGATTAGATTAGGAAGTTCATTTGGTGATCCAGAATCACTCAGAAACGAATGGTAAGTCATTATTAATCATCTATCCAATCTTGGGTTATTCTTTTAGATTGAAGTGTTTAAAATTAAAAAAGCATTTATGAAGTCGTCGTAGTCAGGCTTCAAAATGCTTTTTATTTTGTTTCTTTTTTCTTTGCCACATAAATACACCTAGACTGACGATGAAGAGCATATCCAACAGATTTCCTGCGACTTGGATCGTCGAAGGGTTGGCCAATGGTATCAAAGCAAGGACAAAAAAGGAAAACAAGCTGTAGATAAAACATGTGACAGGAACTAATCGAAAGAAGAGCGGACATCTCATTTGGCTAAAAATGAGTGAAAAAATAAAATAAGTGAAAATAGATAAAATCACGACTAAACCATTCATGATAAAGAAGAAAAGCGTATTGTGATTAAACGAATAAAAAAGGATAGCTAAAAAAGAAAACGTTTTAAATGAAATCAATACACCTGAAGCTTCATTTAACTTACCAGGATGTCGATGAAAAAAATAGGCACTGAAATACACAGAAAACATCAAGGCGCATAGAGAAGATAAAATTAAAAAAAACGGATTTTCTTCTGTTTCTGTAATATCAGAATGATCTAAAAGCAACCAGCCTAATGCACTAGAAGGCGCCTGTGAGGTCTTAACGTACGAATAACATAGAAAAAATAAAATCGTCAAAGTTGCAAAAAAAGAGCCTAAATGTAAAAAATTAGTTGTTTTACGTTGAATTTCCATAATATCTCCAAATTAAATTGATAAGTATATAAAGTATAATAACAAATCAATGAGTATATGTCGATGTTTTTTAATCAAAATAATAAATAAAAAGCTGTCGAACATCTAAAATTTAATTTATATGTTCGACAGCTTTTTAGTTTGTGAGTTATTTTCCTTGTCTTTTTCTTACTTTTTTAGTCCAAAAACCACCTGAAATATATTTTGGTTCATATGAGATGATGAAAGCACGCTCTTCAATTTCTTTGATCAGGCGATACAGTTCACGTTCGCTTTTTCTAGGAGAAAGTATTTCCAGGACCAGTCGCTCGCCTTCTAGACCCATTGCAGAAGTCTGTGTTACACCGTAACCGTGTTCTCTCAGTATACCAGGCAAACTTTTATCTTCCGCGCTATTTGCTGGCAAAATCGTTGTGACCATGATGTATCCTAATGCCAGCTTGTCTTCAATCAAAATCCCAACACTGATACCTACTGCGTAACCTAACGCATAGACAAATAAATTCAGCGGATTATCTAAACGATCCAATACAAGAGATAGCCCTACGATATAGATCGTGATCTCAACCATACTGACAAGGGGAGCAATCAGCCGGTAGCCTTTCATTGTTAGCATAAAACGTAACGTGTTCAAAGTGATATAAGCAAAATTGATGAGGAAGATCATCCCTAACATTTTAGGATCAATCATTTGTAAAACTCCTTTCGTTTGTATAACAACAATATCAAAAAAAATCGCAAGTGAAGAAAAATTGAAACTTTATTGGTACCAAAAAATGATAAAATGATTATAATAGAATTATAAAGATAGGTTAGGTGATTAAAATGAAAACGGTCAATCGAGTATTTTGTGCCAGTCACGTGCTCAGTCTCCTTCTCAGTATATACTTAGGTGTCTATGCGATTCAACAGCCAATTGATGTAGAGAACATTGTTTTTCAGATGTCGCTGACAGATGGTTTGATTCTAAGCGTTTTTTTCTTTTTGATACTATTTATTGGTAATATTTTCGGTAGCGTTGCCAGTTTTTTGAATTTCTCTATTTATCCTCTCCTTTCGCTAGCATTAGGAGTGGTGGGGCTTTGTTCCCTATTCTTATTTCCTGAGCCATTCAGTCCTGCATTTATATTATTTGGTATACTGAACCTGTTCCAGACGACTGTCGGATCATGGTTGCTATGGCGATCAGGAAATTTAATGAAAATAGGTGAGTAGCCATTGAATCCAATTATATTGAAACGTTCTGTCAATCAAATTCCAGTGTTAGAAGTTGTCCTGAAAGAATTAAGAGAAGAACGGATTCCCGTTGTCATCTATTATCACGGATGGCAGACAAGTAAGGAGTTAGTTTTGACACAAGGAAGGAAAATTGCACAGCAAGGTATTCGCGTGATCCTGCCAGATGCGATGAATCATGGGGAACGAAAACAGCCAGTTTCTTCTATTCCATCTTATACATTTTGGGATAGTATCTACGGGAACTTGTTTGAGTTTGACACGCTTATCAAGCATTTAGAAAAAAGAGATCTTTTACATGATCGGCTTGCAGTTGGTGGGGTTTCGATGGGCGGAATGACAACATGCGCGTTGTTAGCTAAGCATCCTCATATAGCAGCAGGTGTATGTTTGATGGGATCTCCTGCGCTTCTGGAATATGGGAAAGAAATCGCAAGACGAGCGTCAGAATACAACTATATCTTGCCAAAAGACTATTTTGATTTGATCTCGTGGGTCAAGAGTTATGATTTATCATTGCAACCGGAAAAGCTAGATGGACGCCCTCTGTTCTTTTGGCATGGACAAGCAGATGAAAAGATCCCTTATATACAAACGGAAAGATTTGTAGAGAAAAACCGGCCTGAGCCTTACGGAAAAGAAATTGTTTTTCGTTCCTCCAAAACACAGCGACACATGGTACAAATACCACTGATGGAGGAAGCTTCCGCTTTTTTAGCAAAGAATTTGATAAAAAAATAGAAATAGCTGAATTGGGAAATCACTTAAGGAGGATAGGAGATTTTCTGATTTTTCTTTTGGGCTATAATGAACCCTGTTAGGAAAATTTGGTATAATTGGTAATAAGAACGACAACATGTTAGAAAGGAAGAGAGCATGCCCACTTTAGCAGATGTTGCAAAACGTGCCAATGTTTCAAAAATGACGGTTTCTCGAGTCATCAATCATCCGGAACAGGTGACGGATGAATTGAAAGAGCTAGTTTTCTCAGCAATGGCTGAATTGGATTACCGCCCAAATATTGCTGCAAAAGCACTTGTCACGAATCGGTCACAGATCATCAAATTATTTATACTGGAAGAAATCGACACAACCGAGCCCTACTACATGAATTTGCTGATGGGGATCGCTAAACGGATCGGAAAAGCGCATTATTCTCTCCAACTAGTTACAAATGACGCATTCGATGTCGGTTCTTGTGATGGATACATCATCACAGGTGTCAGAAAAAAAGACTTCGATTGGATTGACCGCTTGGAAAAACCAGTTGTTTTGTTTGGAGAAAATTGTGAAGGATATGACTATGTAGACAGCGATAATGAATATGGTACAGCAAAAGCAACGCAATATGCCTTAGAAAGAGATTACCAAACAATTATTTATATCGGGATTGAAGTGGACGAATCGTTTGAGCTTTCAAGGGAAGCTGGTTACTTATCTGTGATGAAGGAAGCTGATCTTCCAAGTAAGATCTTGCGATTTCCAAATCATTCGACAGAAGTAGAAAGATATATGATAGAAAACTGGGCAGGTTTCACCGATAAAACTTGTTTTGTATGCAGCTCAGATCGACTGGCACTAGGAGCGGTAAGAGGAATTGTAAATGCTGGTGGGCGCTTGCCGGAAGAATTTGGTGTAATCGGCTTTGATGGCGTGTTTTTAGACCAAATCAGTTCGCCTAAATTGACAACGATCAAGCAAGATATTATCCGTATGGGGGAAGTATGCGGGGAAATGTTGCTGAAAAAAATAGAAGAGAAAGGGGCAAGTCAAGGTTATCGTCGCTTTTTCCCTGAACTAGTTATCAGAGAAACGACAAATTAAGCCTCGTTACTTTTTATATATTTATGAAATTCATCGCTATTTTCTTAAAATAATCAGCGCATTGCTACTGAAAACAAAAAATCTGTGCTATTATTGAGAAAAGTTCCATTTTTGAGAAGGATGGTTTGAATGAAAGAAATCAGACGAAAACATTTCCGTTTTCCTGCGTACGATGACGAGTTAGGCGTAAAATTAACCAGCGAGAAGAAGCGGGTATTATTTGACGGACAGGAAGATCTTTTGACTGAACAGAATCAGCACCCGTTTGAACAAATGAACGAATTCCATTTCACGAACACAAACACTGAACAGGTCCGACGCAAGCGCCGCGCAACAAATGGATTGAAGTCAGCTCCGCGCAAGGAAAATTTGGAAAAACATAAAGAAAAATTACCGGATTATACTGGACATCATCAATCAGAACTCACGTCGACTGGACGGAAAAAACTTTTTGGTGAGTCTTCTCGTCCTGTCAGGCAAAGTGAAACGAGGACAGAGTCTCGAAATACTATGAGAAATTCATCTGTGGACACAAAGGTACGGGAACGTTCTTATTTTGTTCCTAAATATGTACCTGCATCCATTATTCCAGACCCTAGAGAAAGTAAAATTTCTGAAGAGCATTTGATCGAATCAATGAAAAAAACAGATGACTCTTATCTGTTGTTTGATACAGAACCAACGCCTTATCAAGAAAAAAGAAATGATGAGCCGTCTGTACGCACGTTCAATCGAACAAAAACATTAGGGGAAACAAAGCAGTCAGAAGAAAAAAAATCGAAAAAAAACCACGGTATCTTAGAACGTTCACTGCAAGGGCTGATTGACGATCAGGGAAATTCTTTAGGAGAGAATAGCTATTTTAAATAAGACAAATACAACCTTGTATTATGTTATAGTGGAGAAGGAAACGCTGCGGCGTTTCTTTTTTTATACTCTACTCGAAAGATTATATCGTAACCTATTTTTTTCTTAGCTGATGTTTTCTGCCGTGAGCAAGAGGAGAAAGGGTGAAGAGTAAAAAACAAACTATTTTAACAGAGTGTCTGCAAAAATAGTTTGTTTTCATATTTTTATAGAAAATTTTATTGAAAAAATATACGTTGTAGTTTACATAATGATTTTTTAGTAAAGTAACTAAAATAGTAAAAATAAGAATTAGTGCTCTAACTGTTCAAGAGGATCAAGTGGTTCAAATGTTTCTGTAGTCTGTTTTGCTTCCAAATGGGGCAAAACAGGTCCCATTTCCAGATACTTCACTTTATTCAATGTATAAGATAGAATAGAACAGCTAAGCAATGTATACAGAAAATGTGTGAGATCCAAATAAAGCAAGGAGACAACTAAAATACCAAAAGTGATCAAGAAAAGACTTTTGCCAATCTTAATATGAAAATATTTTTCAATGGCTTGATAAATGATATCTGTTCCGCCTGTGCTTCCGCCAAATCGAAAGACGAGACCGCAACCAATGCCAGAAAGAATCCCTGTCATCAAACTATTGATCAGTAGACTATCTACAGCAAAATGTATATGAAGGCTTTCCCATAAATGTAAAAAGAAAACCAGCGCAAATGTTCCGACGATCGTCCGAAGAAAAGCGTGTTTTCCAAAAAGAAACAATGAGATAAGCAGTAAAGGTAAATTAAAAAGCAGCGAAGTGATAGAAGGCGCGAATCCAAAAAGATTATGCAAGAGTAAAGCAATACCAGTAACACCACCGTCTGCCAGTTTAGATGGAATATTGATGCCTGTCACAGCCAATCCATAGATCCCAGCGCCTAAAATGATTCCGCACAATTCTGTCATTAAATTTAATTTTTTCATTTCTAGCCTCTTTTCTTTTGAAAATTTTCAGCAACCTCTTCATTATACTGACTTATACTCTTTCTTCAAGAGGAAAATGAAAAAAATTTATTTTTGGTTGTTTCTTCCAAATTATCAAAAAGGAGTGGAAAAATGCGAGCAGCAGACTTATTGACAATTCTTACAAAATCACCCAAAAAAACAGATTATCAAGGTGTTTTTTTGGCTCAAGACCAAAAACTGATTCCTGTGACAAGAATCCAGATAAATGAATCGTATCAATTCATCTTTGTGTTTGAACAAGGCAAAGCACCACTTGCTATGAAAGAAATCTTTCTATTTTTGATGAAGAACCGTGAAAAAGCTGTTTATTATCAGTCAAAAGAAGAACTCATTCCGCTTTATGGAGTGAAAGAGATAGAAAATAAAGTGGTGATATAAGTAAAAATAAGAAAACAAGACGTTTATGATGCCAAAACAACCGTTTTTTACATTTTTGGCAAAAAAGTGTCATGATACAGTATAATACTTGTTGAACAGGTCAATAAAGGTGTTCTCCCCCACGAGATTTCTACTTTATTGGCTGTTTCTTTTTAATTAAAAGAAAAGTTGTATATGAAAAACGATACGGTTGATTCCGAGTGATTATTTCGTATAGATGTATTGGATGTTCGTTGTGAAGAAACGAGAACCAATAAATCTATCCGATTTTGTTGCTCGGATTCTTTTTTTATCCGCATATTTAGAGGTGATATTTTTATTAATTACTGACGCCTAGTAGGGTTAAGGTAAGTCAAGTTAGTTGGGAAAATGTAAAGAAATGTTTATACTTAAAGAATAACAGAAAGGAAGGTCGCATGAATAATTTTATACAAACATTAAGTGAAAGAAAAGGCGAGTTGCTGGAAGCTGCATTTCAACATCTGTCTATTTCTCTCATTTCTTTGCTGATTGCAGCACTGATTGCTATTCCTCTAGCAATTTGGGCAGCTAATCATAAAAAAATGGCAGAAGTCTTATTGCAGATCACGGGTGTGCTTCAAACGATTCCTTCACTTGCCTTATTAGGGTTACTTATCCCATTTGTAGGGATCGGAACTGTTCCAGCATTGATTGCACTTGTTATTTACGCTTTGCTTCCGATTTTCCAAAATACGTACATTGGTCTAGCTGAGATTGACCCGTCTATTGAAGAAGCGGCGGTAGCATTTGGTATGTCCAGGATGAGACGCTTGCTGAAAGTAGAACTTCCCATCGCATTGCCTGTCATTATCTCAGGTATCCGAACTGCCTTAGTTTTGATCATCGGTACGGCTACTTTGGCGGCATTGATCGGAGCAGGTGGATTAGGAACATTTATTTTATTAGGTATCGACCGCAACACACCAGTTTTAACATTGATTGGTGCAATCAGTTCTGCCTTGCTTGCCATTATATTCAGCGGATTGATTCGCTGGTTGCAGCATAAGAAACCTCGATATTCTATCATTACTTTAGCAGCCGTGGTGTGTTTAGTTGGGGGCGTTTCTTTATATCAGTCTGCCTTGTTTAAAAATGAAACCATCACGATTGCTGGAAAATTAGGAGCGGAACCTGAAATCCTGATCCAAATGTACAAAGAATTGATTGAAGACAACACAAAAACAGAAGTTGAATTAAAACCGAATTTTGGCAAGACTAGTTTTTTGTTCAATGCCTTGGATCAAGGGCAAATCGATATCTATCCTGAATTCACAGGGACTGTCCTAGAGAGCTTGGTGAAGGTACCTGAAGCAATGAAAAGTGCTGATTTGACAAAAGAAAAAACATATGACGAAGCAGAAGAATTATTGAACAAACAATTCGATATGACATTATTGAAACCAATGGCTTATCAAAATACGTATGCCTTGGCGGTCAAGAAATCTTTTGCAGACGAGCATCAACTTAAAAAGATTTCCGATTTAGCAGCAGTTTCTAATCAGATCAAAGCGGGATTCACACTGGAATTTATTGATCGTTCCGATGGATATAAAGGAATTCAAGAAGCATATGGATTGAATTTTTCAAGTGTACAAAGCATGGAACCAAGTTTGCGTTACCAAGCAATCAATAATGGAGATGTCAATATTGTGGATGCTTATTCCACAGATAGCCAACTCAAGGAGTATGATCTAGTCACTCTAGAAGATGATCAAGGGCTATTCCCAGCTTATCAAGGCGCGCCACTGATGAAAACAGATTTCGCCAAGGACCATCCTGAAATCGTTGAAGCGCTGAATAAATTAAGCGGAAAAATAACAGAAAATCAAATGATCGATATGAACTATCAAGTCAATGTCGAAAAGAAAAAACCGGCAGAAGTAGCACGAACCTTCCTGGAAAACGAAGGATTACTAAAGGAGGGAGATCAGTGACTAAATTAATCGAATTTAAACATGTGCAAAAAAAGTACGATGGAAAATATGTCATTGATGACCTAACTCTTGCAATCAAAGAAGGAGAAATCTTTGTTTTGGTTGGGCCTTCTGGTAGTGGAAAAACAACTACTTTGAAAATGATCAATGGATTATCTAAACCATCAGCAGGAGACATCTACTTCAAAGGAAAATCGTTAAATGAATATAATCTGCAGAAAATGCGGTGGAATATGGGGTATGTGCTGCAGCAAATCGCTTTGTTCCCGACCATGACAGTCAAGCAAAACATTGAAGTCATACCTGAAATGTTAGGTTGGGAAAAGCAGAAAAGAGCAGATCGTGTAGATGAACTTCTTCAAAAAGTTGGCTTATCTCCTGATATTTATCGAGATCGTATGCCTAGAGAGTTGTCTGGAGGAGAACAGCAACGAATCGGGATCATCCGAGCCATTGCTGCAAGCCCAGATGTGATTTTGATGGACGAGCCATTTAGCGCATTAGATCCTATTTCAAGAAATTCATTACAAGAATTAGTTTTATCTTTACATGAAGAACTAGGAACGACCATCGTTTTCGTTACGCATAATATGGAAGAAGCAATCAAGCTAGGAGATCGTATTGCGTTTATGAAAGATGGAGAAATTATCCAATGCGACACACCAGAACAGTTATTGATGAATCCTAAAAATGAATATGTACGGCATTTCTTTGATGAACCGAAACAGACGAAAGAATGGCGAGTCGAAGATTTAGTCGTCAATGGATATTTTTTAAAAGAAGTACCAAAAAACAGTCATCAACAAGTTTGCCTTGATACGCCTCTGAAAGAAGTGTATTCACTTCTTTCAGTGTACCCAAACATTGTGATAGTAGAAAAAGGAAAAAATATTGGTTCACTGACAAGTAAAGAAGTCTTTACTTTTTTAAGTCGAGAGGAGGAAGAAAATGAAAACATATGAGGCAATCGTCATCGGTTCAGGTGTGAGCGGCTTAAGTGCTGCTTATGGATTGAAAGAAGCAGGTAAAACAGTACTAGTGGTCGAAGAAGATCTATGGGGCGGGACTTGTCCTAACCGTGGATGTGATCCTAAAAAAGTCTTGTTGAGTGCAGTAGAAGCCCGTAATCGGATAAAACAATTGAATGGAAAAGGATTTAACGAGATCCCAACCGCTAATTGGGAAGAACTCCAAAAATTCAAACGCACATTCACAGATCCAGTTCCAGAAAATCGAAAAAAACAATTGGCAGAAGCTGGAATCGATCATCTTTCAGGGACCGCTCGTTTCTTAGACAACTCATCTATTGAAGTCAATGAAGAAGTTTTTCATGGAGATTACTTTGTTCTGGCAACAGGACAAAGACCCACGATCTTACCGGTGGAAGGAAAGGAATACTTGAAGACTAGTGCAGATTTTTTATCATTGCCTGTACTGCCTAAAGAAATTATTTTTATTGGCGGCGGATATATTGCTTTTGAACTGGCTACGATTGCCAATGCTGCAGGGAGTAAAGTAACCATTGTCCATCATAATCAACGACCATTAAAAGAATTTGAGGCGTCTTTGGTAGAGGAAGCCGTCCATCAAATGGAAGCATCTGGTATTCAGTTTGCTTTTGATGTTGAAACCCAAAAGATCATCTCGGAAGGAACTCGATATCGTTTAGTCGGAAAAGATACGGAATTAGTAGCAGATATGATTTTTTGTGCGACTGGGAGACAGCCGAATACAGAATCTTTAGCACTTGAACAAGCGAATGTCGTCTTTGATAAACACGGGATTGAGGTCAATGATTATCTGCAAACGAGCAATCCAAAAATTTTTGCGTGTGGAGACATTGTTTCAAGGAAAACACCCAAATTGACACCAGTCGCCACTTTTGAAGGGAATTATGTAGCTAAGCGGATAACGGATGCAATAGGCGGCCCTATCAAATATCCAATTATACCCACGATCGTCTACGCTAGTCCTAAGCTTGCTGAAGTAGGGATTACAAAAAGTCACGCCTCTTCGTCAGATCAAGTGGTAGAGATGGATCTTACCAATTGGTTCACCTATCATCGCGTCAATGAACCAGTTGCTAAGGCTGAATTAACTTTCGACCAGCAAAATTATTTGATTGGTGCTGCAGTGATTAGCGAGCAAGCAGACGAATTGATTGATGATTTGACACTAGTCATCAATCAAAAATTGACTAAAAAAGAGTTGGATAGCTATATCATGGGGTATCCGACATTGGCAAGTGATCTCTCCTATTTATTGAAATAATCAGCATGATAACTAAAGCGCTTGTTGCTTTTTCCTTCTTGTGCTACACTTTAAAAAATGAATACCTGTTTCTGGGGATGTCGTAGACGACATGAGAGTAAGTTGTGAACTTAGACCCATTGAACCTGTCAGTTAATACTGGTGAAGGGAGAAACATAGCAGACGCTTGAAGCGGGTTACTATGTCGTGCCCATTTCAAGCGTTTTTTGTTATCCATATTAGAAGAAAGGAGGCGTCAAAATGAAGAAAAATCTTTATCCAGCAGTCAGTATGGCATTCATTTTAATTATTTGGCAGATTGTTGTCTTAGTTTGGAAAATACCCGCTTTTATTTTACCCGGACCTGCTGCTGTATTTTCTGCGTTAACAGCAGATGCACAAGTATTGCTTTCCCATTCTGTCACAACATTAAATGAAGCAGTGATTGGTTTGGCAATAGCTAGCGTTCTTTCTTTTATTACTGCTTTGGCAATGGATTATTGGAAGTTCTTAGAAATGTCTTTTTATCCATTACTAGTGATTTCTCAAATGTTGCCAATCATGGTTTTAGGGCCATTATTGACCCTATGGTTTGGTTTCGGTATGCTTCCAAAAGTGATTCTTGTTGTCTTGATAAGCTATTTTCCGATCGTAGTTTCTTTTTCGGATACATTGAGGAAAGTATCGAAGGAGCAAATCATCTTTTTGAAAACGATGGGGGCAGATACAGGGAAGATTTATCGAATATATAAAATACCAGCGGGTTTATCCGGATTCTTTTCCGGTTTAAAAGTAGCCGCTACTTATTGTGTCAGTGGAGCAGTCGTTGGAGAATGGCTAAGCGCTCAAGCAGGCTTAGGGTATTATATGATACGCGTAAAAAACAGCTACCAGATTGATAAAGTTTTTGCTGCGATCATTTGTGTCATTTTATTGAGTTTATTGCTGAATGGCGCTTGTTCATTATTGAAAAAAGGGTATTACCGTATGCTTTATACTTTTTAAGAGAAGGGGATCAAATGAAAAAATTATGGCTTTTATTACCGCTACTGTTGCTTTTATCCGCTTGTGGCACTGCAAAAGAAACAAGTAGCAAACAAGAAACGAAGGATTTGAAAAAAGTGACACTTGTTTTGGATTATGTACCAAATACTAATCATACTGGCATCTACGTAGCAAAAGAAAAAGGCTATTATAAAGAGGCTGGTTTAGATGTCCAAATCGTCGAACCAGGAGATAATTCGACAAGTATTGGTCTAGTAGGTGCGGACAAAGCACAATTTGGTATAAGTTATCAAGAAGATGTCACTTATGCGCACGCAGATGGAAAGAATATACCAGTCAAAGCAATTGCTACAGTGATCAAACATAATACTTCTGGATTCGCCACCCTATCAGACAGTAACATCCATTCACCAAAAGATTTTGAAGGAAAAACATATGCAGGTTGGCAAAGTCCAAGTGAAGAAGCTGTCTTAAAAGCTGTGATGGAAAAAGACGGCGGTGACTTTTCAAAACTGACAATGGTAGGAAGCAATGGAGAAGGGCCAGAAAGCTTAGGAAAATCCTCAGATATCCAATGGTACTTTGAAGGTTGGGATATGATCAAAGCAAAAGAAGCGGGTATTGAACTAAACTATATCCCATTGAAAGAATTAGATGAACGGTTAGATTACTATACTCCGGTAATTATTACGAATGATCAACTGATCAAAAATGATCCAGGATTGGTACAGTCTTTTATGGATGCCACGAAAAAAGGCTATCAGGAAGCTATTAAAGATCCAAACGACAGTGCTAAACTGTTGCAAAAATATGCAAAAGGAAACGAATGGACGTTTTTAGAAGAATCACAAGCATTCTTGTCAAAAAATTATACGGATGATCCTGAGAATTGGGGATTGATGGAAGAAAAAGTTTGGCGCAATTATACAGCTTTTATGCAGGAAAACGGATTGATCAAGCAAGATGTACCTTCGAAAGAACTATTCACTAATCAGTTTATAAAATAGGAGTGATAGATGTGTCAATCCAAATCAGCCACTTGAATGTAGTCATTGAAAACCTGAAAATATTAGAAGACATCCATTTCACTATCCCTAAAGATACTTTTACATCGATTGTCGCGCCAAGCGGAGCCGGTAAGTCAACATTGCTGAAAACTTTAACAGGAGTCCAGCCTATGACTTCTGGAACGATCAAAGTAGACGATCAAAAAGTAACTGGTCTCCATACAGCATTTAGTTATATGCCGCAAGAAGATATGTTACTTCCTTGGCTGAGCGTCTATCAAAACGTTACGTTATATCAAAAAATCAATCATCTAGCAATCAATGAAGAACAAATAAGGGATTATCTGGATATCTTTGGGGTAAACGGCTATGAACATTTTTTGCCGGAACAATTATCTGGCGGGATGAAGCAGCGAACGGCCTTGTTACGAACAATCATGAATCCTTCTTCTTACTTGCTTCTTGATGAACCATTTGGAGCGTTAGATGCTATGACCAGAGGGCAGATGCAAGACTGGATGCTGAAACTGCCTAAAAAAGCAAAGCGAACTACTTTGCTCGTGACACATGATATTGAAGAAGCAATTTATTTATCAGACAGGATCCTTGTGCTTTCCGCCCGTCCGGCACATGTGATTGCTGAGATTCAAGTGCCTGAAAAACGACGGTCACGTGAATGGCTACTGCAGCAATCAGAGTTGAAGCAAACGATTTATCAGTTATTGGCAGGTGAATGAGATGTTAAGTGATGCTCATTGTCATTTAGATGGGAGTCAGAGTTTAGCACTCCTTCAGCAGGAACACACGATTTTGACGATCATTAATTGTGATTCGCCAGAAGAATGGGAGAAAAACAGACGGCTTGCAACAAGCAAGAATCAAGTCTTAAGTTACGGTATCCACCCTTGGAAAGCGGATAGCTATACGTTTGCACATGTTGAGCTTTTTTTGAAGAAAGCAAGGATCATCGGTGAAATAGGGTTAGACAATATCTGGACGAATGTGCCACTGTCTACACAAAAAAGGGTGTTTGAGCAACAGCTTGCTTTTGCAGCCATAAATAAGAAACCTGTTGTACTGCATACAAAAGGATGCGAAAAAGAGATCTTAAGCTATATCCAAGCTTACCCTAATCACTATTTGATTCATTGGTATTCTTCTTTGGACTATCAACAAGACTATATTGATTTAGGCTGTTATTTCAGCATTGGTCTTGATTTGAAAAAGAACCCAGCAGTCTGGCAACTAGCTAAAACAGTCCCAATCGACCACTTACTTATTGAAACGGATGGACTACATGCAGCAGAGTGGGCGTTAGGGGATAATTTTTCAGAAAAAGATTATGTCTCACTGCTTGAAGAACAGTTAAAGACAATCGCTGAAATCAAAGAGCTATCAGTTGAAGAAGTTAAGAAAAATACTTATCAAAACTTGGAACGTTTCATTAGATTAGGTAAATAAAAAAAGAGGTGTGACACAACTAGTGTCGCACCTCTTTTGGCTTTCTTTGTATAAAAGTAAACCGTTCGATTAATAAATGAATCTTAGTACCAACCGTTTGCTTCCCAGAATGCTTTCGCAGCTTCCCAAGAACCATAACGTGAAGCAACATATTGTTCTGCCACTTTTTCTTGGTTCGCAGCAGAGTAATCACCATTCAAGT